>NZ_JBVISA010000009.1:0-304473 GCF_055575755.1 Kitasatospora sp. NPDC034035
AGGGTCGCAAGTCCAAGCGGCTGACGGTCAGTCATGCGTTCCACTCGCCGCTGATGGACGGCATGCTCGCGGACTTCCGTGCCGTCGCCGAGCAGGTCAGCTATGAGTCCCCGCGGATTCCGATCGTCTCCACTCTCACCGGCGCCCCTGTCTCCGCCGAGCTGACCGACGCCGAGTACTGGGTGCGCCACGTCCGTGAGGCCGTCCGCTTCGCCGACGCGGTCACCGCCCTGGAGGCGGATGGTGTCCGGACGTTCGTCGAGTTGGGTCCGGACGGGGTGCTGTCGGCGATGGGCCAGGAGTCCGTGGCCGAGGCCGTGTTCGTCCCGGTGCTCCGCGCCGGCCGCCCGGAGGCCCGCACGCTCACGGCAGCCCTCGTCCAGGCCCACGTCCGCGGCCTCGCGGTCGACTGGCCGGCCGTGTTCGCCGGCACGGGCGCGCGCCGGGTCGACCTGCCCACCTACCCCTTCCAGCGCCGGCGTTACTGGCTGGAAGGCGGCACGTCGGTCGGTGACGTCGCGTCGATCGGGCTCGGTGCGGCGGGGCACCCGCTGCTCGGTGCGAGTGTGGAGTTGCCGGATTCGGACGGTGTGGTGTTCACGGGCCGGCTGTCGGTGCAGTCGCACCCGTGGCTGGCCGATCACGCGGTGATGGGTTCCGTGCTGCTGCCCGGCACGGCGTTCGTCGAGCTGGCGATCCGCGCCGGTGACCAGGTCGGCTGCGGGCTGCTGGAGGAGCTGACGCTGGAGGCGCCGCTGGTGCTGCCCGAGCAGGGCGGCGTCCAGCTGCGGTTGGCGCTCGCGGGCGTGGACGAGGCGGGCCGGCGGACGCTCAGCGTCCACTCGCGCCCGGAGGACGCCGTGGAGGGCGAGCCGTGGACGCGGCACGCCACCGGTGTGCTCGCACCCGACAGCACGGCCGCCGTCCCGTCGTTCGATCTGGTCGAGTGGCCGCCGAGCGGTGCGGTGCCGGTTCCGGTCGACGACCTGTACGAGCGGCTGGCCGCGGCCGGGTTCGGGTACGGACCGGTGTTCCAGGGCCTGCGCGCTGCCTGGCGCCATGACGGAGACACCTACGTGGAGGTGGCGCTGCCGGACGACGCCCGGGACTCCGCCTCGTCCTTCGGCCTGCACCCGGCGCTGCTGGACTCCGCGCTGCATGCGGTCGCACTCGGCGACCTGCTCGACGACACCGGGCGCGGGCGCCTGCCGTTCTCGTGGAACGGCGTCACCCTGTTCGCCTCGGGCGCCGGCGTGCTGCGGGCCCGGCTGTCCCGCGCCGGCGCGGACGCGATCACGCTGGGACTCGCTGACGAGAGCGGCCGGGCCGTCGCCGAGGTCGGCTCGCTGGTGCTGCGTGAGGTCTCCGAGAGCCAGGTTCGCGGCGGTCCTGCCGAGTCGCCGTACCGGGTGGAGTGGACCGTGCTGCCGGTCTCCCCGGCGCCGACGGGCGACTGGGTCGTGCTCGGCGGGGAAGGCCTCGGCGCCGAGCTGTCCGCCGAGCCGTTCGCCGAGCCGTTCGCCGACCTGGTGCGGCTCCGCGAGGCGGTCGACGGGGGCCGGTCCGTCCCCGACACCGTGCTCCTCCCGCTTCTCGCGACGTCCGACGGCGAGGTGTCCGCCGCGGTCCGCGCCGCGCTGCACGGGGTTTTGGGGACGGTGCGGGAGTGGCTGGCTGATGAGCGGTTCTCGGCGTCGCGTCTGGTCCTGGTGACCCGTGGGGCGGTCGGTGCCGAGGTCGAGGACCTGGTACACGCCCCGGTGTGGGGCCTGGTCCGCTCGGCGCAGACGGAGAACCCGGACCGGTTCGTCCTCCTGGACGTGGACGGTCCGGAGGTTGCGGAGGGCCTGCTGGCGGGGGCGTTGGCCGCCGATGAGCCGGAGCTGGTCGTGCGCGGTGGCGAGGTGCGGGTGCCGCGTCTGGTCCGGGCGGCTGCGTCCTCGGAGGCGGTGTCGGTGTTCGGGTCGTCGGGCACGGTCCTGGTGACGGGTGCGTCGGGTCTGCTGGGCGGGCTGGTGGCCCGTCACCTGGTGGTCGGGCACGGGGTGCGGAGTCTGCTGCTGGTGTCGCGTCGTGGTGCGGACGCGCCGGGTGCGGTCGAGCTGCGGGACGAGCTGACGGAGGCTGGTGCCACCGTCACCCTGGCGGCGTGCGATGTGGCCGACCGGGAGGCGCTGGCCGCGCTGCTCGCCGACCACGAGCTCTCCGGTGTGGTCCACACGGCCGGTGTCCTGGACGACGGCATCGTCACCTCGCTCACTCCCGACCGCATCGACACCGTGCTGCGTCCGAAGGTCGACGCCGCCCTCCACCTCCACGAGCTGACGGTCGGCCACCCGCTGACCGCCTTCGTGCTGTTCTCCTCCGCCGCCGGCACCTTCGGCGGCCCGGGCCAGGGCAACTACGCGGCCGCGAACGTCTTCCTGGACGCCCTCGCCGCCCAGCGCCGGGCCGCCGGGCTGCCCGCGACCTCCCTCGCCTGGGGCCTGTGGGCCGACGGCGCGGGGATGGCCGGCAACCTGGCGAGCGGTGATGCCGACCGGATGGCCCGGTCGGGTGTCGAGGGGCTGGCCGCAGCGGAAGGGCTGGCGCTCTTCGACGCCGCCGTCGCCACCGATGCCGCGACCCTGGTGCCGATGCGGCTCGACCTCGCCGCCGTCCGCCGCGAGTCCACCGCCGGGGTGCTGCCGCTGCTGCGAGGGCTGGTCCGGGTGCCGACCCGCCGCTCCGCCCGCGTCGGGGCTGCGGCGGGCGGCTCCGAGCTGGCCGCCCGCCTGTCGGCCCAGCCGGCCGCGGACCGGGAGCAGACCCTGCTCGGCCTGGTCCGTACCCGGATCGCCGCGGTACTCGGCTACGCCGACGCGGGCGAGGTCGACGCCGGGCGGGCGTTCAAGGAACTCGGCTTCGACTCGCTGACCTCCGTCGAACTGCGCAACCAGCTCAACGGTGAGACCGGTCTGCGGCTGCCCGCGACGCTGGTCTTCGACTACCCGACCCCGGGTGCCCTGGCCGCTTTCCTGCTCGCCGAACTGGTCGGTGACGCCGTCGAGCAGGGCCCCGCCGCGGCCCCTGCCGAGGCGACCGACACCGATCCGATCGCGATCGTCGGCATGGCCTGCCGCTTCCCGGGCGGCATCGGCTCGCCGGAGGACCTGTGGCAGCTGGTCTCGGAGGGCCGCGACGCCGTCTCCGGCTTCCCGACCGGCCGCGGCTGGGACCTCGAGAACCTCTACCACCCCGACCCCGACCACCAGGGCACCTCGTACGCGCGGGAGGGCGGGTTCCTGCACGACGCAGGGCTGTTCGACCCGGGCTTCTTCGGGATCTCGCCGCGCGAGGCGCTGGCGATGGACCCGCAGCAGCGCCTGCTGCTGGAGACCTCCTGGGAGGCGTTCGAGCGGGCCGGCATCGACCCGGCGACGCTGCGCGGCAGCCGCACCGGCGTGTTCGCCGGCGTGATGTACCACGACTACACCAGCAATCTGGGTGAACTCCCCGACGGTGTCGAGGGCTACCTCGGCACCGGCAACTCCGGCAGCATCGCCTCCGGCCGGGTCGCCTACACCTTCGGCCTGGAGGGCCCGGCGGTCACCGTCGACACCGCCTGCTCCTCCTCGCTGGTCGCGCTCCACCTGGCGATCCAGGCGCTCCGCAGCGGCGAGTGCACGATGGCGCTCGCCGGCGGTGTCACCGTGATGGGCACCCCCGAGACCTTCGTCGACTTCAGCCGCCAGCGCGGCCTCTCGCCCGACGGGCGCTGCAAGTCGTTCGCCGCCTCGGCCGACGGCACCGGCTGGGGCGAGGGCGTCGGCCTGCTCCTCGTCGAGCGGCTCTCCGACGCCCGCCGCAACGGACACCGGGTGCTCGCGGTCGTCCGGGGATCCGCGGTCAACCAGGACGGCGCCTCCAACGGTCTCACCGCGCCGAACGGCCCGTCCCAGCAGCGGGTGATCCGCGAGGCCCTGGCCGCCGCTGGGTTGACGGGCGACCAGGTGGACGCGGTGGAGGCGCACGGCACCGGCACGACGCTCGGCGACCCGATCGAGGCGCAGGCACTGCTCGCCACCTACGGGCAGGCCCACACGGAGGAACTCCCGCTCTGGCTGGGCTCGGTGAAGTCGAACCTCGGCCACACCCAGGCCGCCGCCGGTGCGGCGGGCGTCATCAAGATGGTGATGGCGATGCGGCACGGGATGCTGCCGCCGACCCTGCACGTGGACGAGCCCTCGCCGAACGTCGACTGGACGGCCGGCGCGGTCGAACTGCTCACCGAGTCGCGGCCGTGGCCCGCGACCGGACGGCCCCGACGGGCCGCCGTCTCCTCGTTCGGCATCAGCGGCACCAACGCCCACACCATCATCGAGGAGCCGCCGAGTGACCTCCGCACCGTGCAGCGCCGCCCGGCGGAGCGCTGGGCGCCGGTGCTGCCCTGGCTGCTCTCGGCCCGCGGCGAGGATGCACTGCGGGCGCAGGCCGCGCGGCTGACGGCCCTGGTGGAGGAGTCGCCCGATCTCGAACTCGCCGACGTGGCACACACTCTGGCGACCGGGCGCGCCGTCCTCGAACGGCGCGCCGCGGTGGTCGGCGAGGACCGTGCTGCCGTCCTGCGTGCGCTGCGCGCACTGGCGGCGGGCGAGCAGGACCCGGGGCTGGTCCAGGGCGTGGCCGCCGCCGGCCGGCAGGCCTTCCTCTTCACCGGTCAGGGCAGCCAGCGGGCCGGGATGGGGGAGGAGTTGTCTGCCGCCCACCCTGCGTTCGCCGCGGCGTTCGACGAGGTCTGTGCGGAGCTGGATCGCCATCTGGATCGTCCGCTGCGCGAGGCGATCGCGGACGCCGAGCTGATCGATGAGACGGGTTGGGCGCAGCCGGCGTTGTTCGCCGTGGAGGTGGCGCTGTTCCGCCTGCTGGAGTCGTGGGGCGTGCGGGCGGACTTCGTGGCCGGGCATTCGATCGGTGAGCTTGCCGCTGCGCATGTGGCCGGGGTGATGTCGCTGGCGGATGCGGCGCGGCTGGTGGCTGCGCGGGGTCGGCTGATGCAGGCGCTGCCGCGCGGCGGCGCGATGGTCGCGGTGCAGGCGTCCGAAGCGGAGGTCCTGCCGCTGCTGGGTGACGGTGTTGGCATCGCCGCCGTCAACGGCCCGACCTCCGTGGTGCTGTCCGGTGCCGAGGACGCCGTCCTGGCCGTGCTGGCGCAGCTGACGGGACGCAGGTCCAAGCGGCTCACCGTGAGTCATGCGTTCCATTCGCCGCTGATGGACGGGATGTTGGCGGAGTTCCGTGCGGTGGCCGGGCAGGTGGTGTTCGAGCTGCCGCGGATTCCGGTGGTGTCGACGTTGACCGGTGGGCTGGTCTCCGTGGAGTTGACGGATCCGGAGTACTGGGTGCGGCATGTGCGGGAGGCTGTTCGGTTCGCGGATGCGGTGGAGGCGTTGGCGGCGCAGGGTGTTCGGACGTTCGTGGAGCTGGGCCCGGACGGGGTGCTGTCGGCGCTGGGCCAGGAGTCCGCGGCCGAGGGCGCGTTCGTCCCGCTGCTGCGCGCGGGTCGCCCCGAGGCGCAGTCGCTGGCGACAGCGCTCGGCCGGACCCACGTCCGCGGCGGGCACGTCGACTGGCCGGCCGTCTTCGCCGGCCACGACGCCCGCCCGGTGGACCTGCCCGCCTATGCCTTCCAGCACGCCTGGTACTGGCTGGAGTCCGCCGCGCCGCAGCCCGGCGCCGTGGGCGCCGAGGACCCGGCCGCCGCGCACTTCTGGCACGCCGTCGAACGTGAGGACACCGCCACCTTGGCGGCGGCCCTCGAGATCGAGGACGGCGACCAGCTGAGCGCCCTCCTGCCCAAGCTCTCGGCGTGGCGGCGGCGCAATCGTGAGGCGTCGGTGGTCGACGGCTGGCGTTACCGGGTGGTGTGGCGGCCGGTGGCGGAGTCGGCGGACGGGCTGTCGGGTGTGTGGCTGGTGGCGGCCGGGGCCGCTGAGCTGGCCGGGGTGTTGGCCGGCCGTGGTGCGGAGGTGCGGTTCTTCGATGCCGACGCCGGCGCGGCCGACCGTGTCGTGCTGGCGGGCGAGTTGCGGTCGGTGCTGGCCGATGGTGCGGTGGTGGCGGGTGTGCTGCTGCCGGCCGTGGCGCCGGGCCCGGTGCTGGCCGTGGTGCAGGCGTTGGGTGATGCCGGGGTCGCTGCGCCGTTGTGGTGTGTGACGCGGGGTGCGGTGGCCACCGGCGGTTCGGAGCGGCTGGCGGATCCGGCGGCGGCGCAGGTGTGGGGTCTGGGCCGGGTGGTGGCGTTGGAGCATCCGGAGCTTTGGGGTGGTCTGATCGACCTGCCGGACTCTCCTGATGAGCGGGCCTTGGAGCGTCTGGCCGGCGTGCTGGCCGATGGTGGTGAGGATCAGGTCGCGGTCCGGTCCTCGGGTGTGTTCGGTCGGCGTCTGGTGCGTGCGCCGCGAGGTGAGGGCTCGCCGTGGTCGCCGTCGGGGACGGTGCTGGTGACCGGTGGTACGGGTGCGCTGGGTGCGCAGGTGGCTCGTTGGCTGGCGCGGAACGGGGCCGGGCGTCTGGTGCTGACGAGCCGTCGGGGCCTGGAGGCGCCGGGTGCGGCCGAGTTGCGGGACGAGCTGACCGCGCTCGGGACAGCTGTGACCGTTGCCGCCTGCGATGTTGCGGACCGGGACGCGCTGGCCGGATTGCTGGCGGAGCACGAGCTGTCGGCGGTCTTCCACACGGCCGGTGTGCTGGACGACGGTGTGATCGACGCGCTGACCGGGGAGCGGTTGGCGTCGGTGGCCCGTCCGAAGGTGGATGCGGCCCGTCATCTGCACGAGCTGACGGCCGGCCGCGATCTGTCCGCGTTCGTGCTGTTCTCCTCGATCGCGGGGACGATCGGCAGTGCGGGGCAGGGTAACTATGCGGCTGCCAACGCGTATCTGGACGCCCTGGCGGAGCAGCGGCGGGCGGACGGCCTTCCGGCGACGTCGATCGCCTGGGGTCCGTGGGCGGAGGCGGGCATGGCCACCGACGACCGGCTGGCCGAACGCCTGCGCCGCGGCGGAATGCCGGCCATGGCGCCGGAGCTCGGCCTGTCCTTCCTTCGGCGGGAGCTCGCCCCGAACGGGGACGCTCCGGCGGTGGTCGCGGCCGACGTCGACTGGGAGCTGTTCGCCCCCGGGTTCACCGCTGCCCGGCCCAGCCGCCTCCTCGACGCGCTGCCCGAGGCCAGGGAGGTCCTGGACCGCACGGCGCACGCCGCGGCCGGTCCCGGCACCGGGCTCGCCGAGCGGCTCGCCGGGCTGCCGGTGGACGAGCGCGACGCCGTGCTGCTCGACCTGGTGCGCGGACACGCGGCCGCCGTCCTCGGCCATGCGGACCCGGCGGGCGTGGAGGTCGGCAAGGCCTTCCGCGAGCTGGGCTTCGACTCGCTGACCGCCGTGGAGTTCCGCAACCTGCTGGGTGCCGCGACCGGCCTCCCGCTGCCCGCGACGCTCGTGTTCGACTACCCGTCGGTCCGCGGCCTGGCCGACCACCTCCGCGACGAACTCCTCGGCACGGCCGCCGCGGAACCGGTCGCCACCGCCGTTCCCACCGCGGACGACCCGATCGCCATCGTCGCGATGAGCTGCCGCTTCCCGGGCGGCGTCGACACCCCCGAGGCGCTGTGGCGGCTGCTGTCCACCGGCGGCGACGCGATCGCCGGCTTCCCCACCGACCGTGGTTGGGACCTGGAGGCCCTCCAGAGCGGCGACGAAGCGCACTCCTCGGCCACCCGGGAGGGCGGATTCCTCTACGGGGCGGGCGAGTTCGATCCGACCTTCTTCGGGATCTCGCCGCGCGAGGCACTCGCCATGGACCCGCAGCAGCGGCTGCTGCTGGAGACCGCCTGGGAGGCGTTCGAGCGGGCGGGCATCGACCCGGAGACCCTGCGCGGCAGCCGTACCGGCGTCTTCGTCGGCACCAACGGCCAGGACTACCTCCAACTGGCCATCGAGGCCTCCGACGAGATCGGCGGGTTCCTCGGCACCGGCAACGCGGCCAGCGTGGTCTCCGGCCGCCTCGCCTACACCTTCGGCCTGGAGGGCCCGGCGGTCACCGTCGACACCGCCTGCTCCTCCTCGCTGGTCGCCCTGCACTGGGCCGTCCAGTCGCTGCGCAACGGCGAGTGCTCGCTCGCCCTGGCGGGCGGCGTGACGGTGATGTCCTCGCCGGGTGCGTTCGTCTCGTTCAGCCGCCAGGGCGGCCTCGCCGAGGACGGGCGGTGCAAGGCGTTCGCGGCGGGCGCGGACGGCACCGGCTGGGGCGAGGGCGTCGGCCTGCTGCTGGTCGAGCGGCTCTCCGACGCGCAGCGCAACGGGCACCAGGTGCTGGCCCTGGTCCGCGGCTCCGCGGTCAACCAGGACGGCGCGTCCAACGGTCTGACCGCGCCGAACGGGCCCGCGCAGCAGCGGGTGATCCGCCAGGCGCTGGCCGCGGCCGGGCTGACGGGCGGCCAGGTGGACGCCGTCGAGGCGCACGGCACCGGCACCCGGCTCGGCGACCCGATCGAGGCACAGGCACTGCTCGCCACCTACGGTCGGGACCGCACCGGGGCGGAGCCCCTCTGGCTGGGCTCGATCAAGTCGAACATCGGCCACACCCAGGCCGCCGCCGGCGTCGCGGGCATCATCAAGATGGTGCTGGCGATGGAGCACGGCGTCCTCCCGCGGACCCTGCACGTGGACGAGCCGTCGCCGCACGTCGACTGGTCGGCCGGCGCGGTCGAGCTGCTGACGGAGCACCGGCCGTGGCCGGAGACCGGGCAGCCGCGCCGGGCCGCGGTCTCCTCGTTCGGTATGAGCGGCACCAATGCGCACACCGTCCTGGAACAGCCGCCCGCGGCGGAACCGGTGCGGGGCGCGGCGGACACCGCCGGCGCTCCGGTGCCGCTGGTGCTCTCCGGCCGCACCGAACCGGCCCTGCGGGCGCAGGCGGCGAGGCTCGGCGCGTTCCTGGCGCAGCAGCCGGAGCTGTCGCCGGCGGAGGTCGGCCGTGCCCTGGCGGCGACCCGTACCCGCTTCGACCACCGCGCGGTGGTGGTCGCGGGTGACCGGGCGTCGGCGGTGCACGCTCTGGCGGCGCTGGCGGAGGGCCGGCCGGCCGCCGGGCTGGTCCACGGCGCTGCGGGCCGGCCGCCGAAGGTGGCGTTCGTCTTCCCCGGGCAGGGCTCGGCCTGGCCCGCCATGGCGGTGGAGCTGCTGGCGTCCTCCCCGGTGTTCGCGGCCCGGATGGCCGAGTGCGCGGCCGCCCTGGCGCCGTTCACCGCCGACTGGTCGCTGCTGGACGTGGTGCGCGGCGTCGCGGGCGACACCTGGACGGACCGAATGGACATGGTGCAGCCGGCGCTCTGGGCGGTGATGGTGTCGCTCGCCGAGGTGTGGCGGGCGGCGGGCGTCGAACCGGCCGTCGTCCTCGGCCACTCGCAGGGCGAGCTGGCCGCCGCGACCGTGTCGGGTGCGCTGACCCTGGAGGACGCGGCCCGTGCGGTGGCGCTGCGCGGCCGCGCGATCGCCGAGGGGATGGCCGGCCGCGGCGGCATGGCGTCCGTGGCACTGCCCGTCGCCGAGGTGCACGCACGCCTCGCCCCGTGGGCGGACCGGCTCTCCGTCGGTGCGGTCAACGGGCCCGCGTCCGTGCTGGTCTGCGGTGAGACGGCCGCCCTGACGGAACTGCTGGCCTCCTGCGCGGAGCAGGGGGTCCGGGCCCGCCTGGTCTCCTCGCACTTCGCCTCGCACTCCGCGCAGGCCGAGGCGATCCGCGAGGACGTCCTGGCCGTGCTGGCGGACCTCCGCCCGCGGGCCGGGACGGTGCCGCTCTTCTCCACCGTCAGCTGTGCGCCGACGGACGGCTCCGACCTGGACGCCGCGTACTGGTACCGCAACCTCCGGCAGCCGGTGCGCTTCGCGGAGGCGGTTGCCGCCCTGCTCGCGGACGGCGTCGACACCTTCGTCGAGGTCAGTGCCCACCCGGTGCTGACCACCGCGATCCAGGAGAACATCGAGGAGGCCGCCGCCGACGCGGTCGCCATCGGCACCCTGCGCCGCGAGGACGGCGGCCCGGACCGGGTGCTCGCCTCGCTCGCCGCGGCCCACACCCGGGGCGTCCCGGTGGACTGGACGGCGTTCCTCGGCGACGGCCGCGGCCCGCACGTCCAGCTGCCCACCTACGCCTTCCAGCGGGAGCGCTACTGGGCGGAGCCCGCGCACGCGGCACCCTCCGACGTGGCCGCCGCCGGACTCGGCGCCGCCGAGCACCCGCTGCTCGGCGCGGCCGTCGAACTCCCCGACTCCGACGGCCACCTGCTCACCGGCCGGCTCTCCCTGCGCACCCACCCGTGGCTCGCCGACCACGCCGTCGGCGGCACCGCACTGCTCGGCGCGACCGCCTTCGTCGAACTGGCCGTCCGCGCCGGCGACCAGGTCGGCTGCGCCCTCGTGGAGGAACTCACCCTGCAGACGCCGCTGGCACTGCCGCCCACCGGGGCGGTCCGGCTGCAACTCGCCGTCGGCGCGCCCGACCCGGCCGGCCGGCGCCCGCTCGCCGTGTACGCGCGGCCCGAGGACGAGGACACCGGGCAGCCGTGGACCCGGCACGCGAGCGGCACCCTGGCCCCCGGCACGGCCGTGCCGACCGATCCGCTCGACCCGGCGGCCTGGCCGCCGGCCGGTGCGGTGGAGCTGCCGCTGGACGGCCACTACGACCGGCTCGCCGACGCCGGCCTGACCTACGGGCCCGCCTTCCAGGGCCTGACGAGGGTCTGGCAGCACGGCGGAGCGGTCTACGCCGAGGCCGCGCTGCCCGACGCCCAGCAGCCGCAGGCCGGTGCGTACGCGCTGCACCCGGCCCTGCTGGACGCCGGCGTGCAGGCGCTCGCCACGGCCGCCCACCACGGGAGCGGCACGGCGACCGCGGACGGGGACGGTACGACGGACGGGGACGGCACGGAACTGCGGCCGTTCGCCTGGAGCGGCTTCGCGCTGCACGCGGCCGGGGCCGGCACCCTGCGGCTGCGGATCGTCCCGACCGGCGCGGACACCGTCGCCCTCACGGCCGCCGACGGCACCGGCGCACCGGTCGCCTCGGTGGCGGCGCTGACCCTGCGCCCCGTCCCGCGTGAGCAGGCCGCGCCGACCGGCCACCACGACGCGCTCTACCGGGTCGACTGGACCGTGCCGCCGCCGGCCGCCGAGAACGGCGCCCCGGGCAGCTGGGCCGTCCTCGGGCCGGACGACTCCAAGGTCGGGGCGACACTGGAACGCGCCGGCCTGCACGTCGACACCCACGCCGACCTGGCCGGGCTGCTCGCTGCCGTGGCCGCGGGCCGGCCGGCGCCCGCCACCGTCCTGGCCGCCTGCCCTGCCGGGGCCACCGGTGCGGGACTGATCGGCGACGTCCACGCCACCACCGCGCGTACCTTCGAGCTCGTCCGGAACTGGCTGGCCGAGGACGCCCTCGCGGACTCCCGCCTCGTCCTGCTCACCAGCGGCGCGGTCGCCGCCGGACCGGGCGACGACGCGGACCACAACCTCGCGCAGGCCCCCGTCTGGGGCCTGGTCCGCGCGGCCCAGGCGGAGAGCACCGGCCGACTGGTCCTGGTCGACCTCGACGACCACGACGAGTCCCGGCTGCTGCTGCCCGCCGCCCTGGCCGGCGGCGAGGACGAGTACGCGCTGCGCGCCGGCACCGTCCTGGTGCCCCGGCTGGCCCGGGTCGAACGGACCGCGCCGGGAACGGCCGGGGAAACCGCCCCGACCCGCCCGCTCGACCCCGCCGGCACCGTGCTGATCACCGGCGCCACCGGCGGACTCGGCGCCCTGCTCGCCCGCCACCTGGTCACCGAGCACGGCGTGCGCCGGCTCCTGCTCACCAGCCGCCGCGGCCCCGCCGCCGACGGCGCGGACGACCTCCTGCGCACCCTCGCCGACCTTGGCGCCGAGGTCGACCTGGTCGCCTGCGACACCGCCGACCGCGAGGCGCTCGCCGCCGTCCTGGCCGCCGTCCCCGCCGAGCACCCGCTGACCGCCGTCGTGCACACCGCCGCCGTCCTCGACGACGGCGTGATCGGCTCGCTCACCCCCGAGCGGATCGAACGGGTGCTGCGCCCCAAGGTGGACGCCGCCGTCCACCTGCACGAACTCACCGCCCACCTGGACCTGGCGGCCTTCGTGCTCTTCTCCGCGGCCGCCGGCACGTTCGGCGGCGCCGGCCTCGCCAACTACGGCGCGGCCAACGTCTTCCTCGACGCGCTGGCCAGGCACCGGCGGGCGGCCGGACTGCCGGCGCTCTCCCTGGTCTGGGGCATGTGGGCCGAACGGCGCGGCATGGCCGGGCGGCTGACCGAGGTCGACCTCGCCAGGTCGGCCCGCGGCGGCGTCCTCCCGCTGAGTGCCGAACAGGGCCTGGCCCTGCTCGACACCGCACTGACGGTGCCGGACGAGCCGGTGCTGCTGCCCGTCCGGCTGGACCTCGGCGCGCTGCGCACCCTCGCCGGCACGCCCGGTGCCCTGCCGACGCTCTTCCACGGCCTGGTCCGGCCACCGGCGCGCCGTGCCGCGGCGCGTTCCGCCGGCACCGCCGCGGACCCGGCCGCCGACCTGGCCGCGCGGCTCGCCGGGCGGGACCCGGCCGAGCAGGAGCGCCTGCTGCTCGACCTGGTGCGCAGCCACGTCTCGGCCGTGCTCGGCTACTCCTCGGCCGAACTGATCGGCACCGGCCAGGCGTTCCGCGAGCTCGGCTTCGACTCGCTGACCGCCGTCGAACTGCGCAACCGCCTCGGCGCCGCCGTGGGGCTGCGACTCTCGGCGACGCTGGTCTTCGATTACCCGACGCCCGCGCTGCTCGCCGAGCACCTGCGCGAGGAGATCGCCCCCGCACCGCCCGCCCCGCAGCTGCTCGCGGAGCTGGAGCGGCTGGAGAGCGCCCTCGCCGCGCTGGCCGCGGACGAGGTGTCCGCCCTCGCCCCCGACGGTGCGGCGCACGGCCGGATCGAGGCCCGCCTGCAGGGCCTGCTCACCGCCTGGAACGAGGCGGCGGCGACGGACGGCGGCGGCGACGGCGACGGCGGTGCGGCGGTCATCGACGACGCCACCGACGACGAGATCTTCGACTACATCGACCGGAAGTTCGGGCGGGGCTGAGCGCCCGTGCACCACTCCGACCCCCGCCGGGCCCGGCGGACAGCCCGCGGCCCGCACCCCGACGAACCGAATGGGCGACTCCCCGATGGCCAATGAAGACAAGCTCCGCGACTACCTCAAGCGCGTCCTGAAGGACCTCGACGAAGCCCACACCAGGCTGCGCGACCTCGACGAGCAGGCCCGCGAGCCGATCGCGATCGTCGGGATGAGCTGCCGCTTCCCGGGCGGCGTCGACTCGCCCGAGGACCTCTGGCGGCTGGTCTGCGCCGGCGACGACGCGATCGCCGGCTTCCCCACCGACCGAGGCTGGGACCTCGACGCCCTGTACAGCCCCGACCCCGACGCGGAGGGCACCGCCTACACCCGCGAGGGCGGGTTCCTGGCCGACGCCGGGAGCTTCGACGCGGCCCTGTTCGGCATCTCCCCGCGCGAGGCGCTCGCCATGGACCCGCAGCAGCGCCTGCTGCTGGAGACCACCTGGGAGGTCTTCGAACGGGCCGGCATCGACCCGCACTCCCTCGCCGGCACCCGCACCGGCGTGTTCGTCGGCACCAACGGCCAGGACTACGTGCCGGTGCTGATGCGGGCCGCGGAGAGCTTCGAGGGCCACCTCGGCACCGGCAACACCGCCAGCGTGATGTCCGGCCGGCTCTCCTACGCCTTCGGCCTGGAGGGCCCGGCGGTCACCGTCGACACCGCCTGCTCCTCCTCGCTGGTGGCCCTGCACCTGGCGGCGCAGGCCCTGCGGGTCGGCGAGTGCACGCTCGCCGTCGCCGGCGGCATCACCGTGATGCCCAACCCCGGCACGTTGATCGAGTTCAGCCGCCAGCGGGGTCTCGCCGCCGACGGGCGCTGCAAGTCCTTCGCCGCTGCGGCGGACGGCACCAACATGGCCGAGGGCGTCGGCCTGCTGCTGGTCGAGCGGCTCTCCGACGCCCGCCGCAACGGGCACCGGGTGCTCGCCCTCGTTCCGGGCAGTGCGGTGAACCAGGACGGCGCGTCCAACGGCCTGACCGCCCCCAACGGGCCCTCGCAGCGCCGAGTCATCCAGCAGGCCCTGGCCGCCGCCCGGCTGACGCCCGACCAGATCGACGCCATCGAGGGCCACGGCACCGGCACCACCCTCGGCGACCCGATCGAGGCACAGGCACTGATCGCCGCCTACGGCCGGGGCCGCCCCGCGGAGCGGCCCGCCTACCTGGGCTCGGTGAAGTCGAACATCGGCCACACCCAGGCCGCCGCGGGCGTCGCGGGCGTCATCAAGATGGTGCTGGCGATGGAGCACGGCGTCCTGCCCCGGACCCTGCACGTGGACGAGCCGTCGCCGCACGTCGACTGGACGGCCGGTGCCGTCGAGCTGCTGACGGAGCACCGGCCCTGGCCGGAGACCGGGCGACCGCGCCGCGCCGCGGTCTCCTCCTTCGGTATCAGCGGCACCAACGCGCACGCCGTCCTGGAGCAGGCCCCCGCCGAAGACCCGGCCCCGCCGGAGCCCACCGCCCCGGTGGGGCCGCTGCCCTGGCTGCTCTCCGGCAAGAACGAGGCCGCGCTGCGCGCCCGCGCCGCCCAGCTGCGCGACCACCTCACCGGCCCCGCCGGCACCCGGGCGCCGCACCACCTCTCCTACTCGCTCGCCACCGGCCGGGCGGCACTCGACCGCCGGGCCGTGGTGATCGCCGCCGACCGCGCCGAGCTGCTGCGCGGCCTGGACGCCCTCGTCGAGGGCACCGCCGACGCGGCCCTCGTCCGCGGCACGGTCACCGAGGGCCGGCTCGCCTTCCTGTTCACCGGCCAGGGCAGTCAGCGGGCCGGCATGGGCGAGGAGCTGTACGCGGCGTACCCGGCGTACCGGGAGGCGTTCGACGCGGTCTGTGCCGAACTCGACCCGCTGCTGGACCGTCCGCTGCGCGAGGCGATCGCCGACCCGGCCCTGATCGACGGGACGGCGTACGCCCAGCCCGCGCTCTTCGCCCTGGAGGTGGCGCTGTTCCGCCTGCTGGAGTCGTGGGGGCTGCGCCCCGACCTGCTCGCCGGCCACTCCATCGGCGAGCTCGCCGCCGCGCACGTCGCCGGGGTGCTCTCGCTCCCCGACGCGGCCAGGCTGGTCGCGGCCCGCGGCCGGCTGATGCAGGCACTGCCGAGCGGCGGCGCGATGGTCGCCGTCGAGGCCGCCGAGGGCGAGGTGCTGCCGCTGCTGATCGGGCGCGAGCACGAGGTGGGCATCGCCGCCGTCAACGGCCCCCGCTCGGTGGTGCTCTCCGGCGAGGAGCAGGCGGTGCTGGAGGCCGCCGCCGACTGGACCGCGCAGGGCCGCCGGACCAAGCGGCTCACCGTCAGCCACGCGTTCCACTCGCCGCTGATCGCCGGCATGCTGGCGGACTTCCGCAAGGTCGCGGAGAGTCTGACGTACCGGGCGCCGCGGATCCCGATCGTCTCCACCCTCACCGGCCGGACGGCCGAGGCGGACGAGGTCTGCACCCCCGAGTACTGGGTCCGCCACGTCCGCGAGGCCGTCCGCTTCGCCGACGCTCTCGGCACGCTGGCCGCGGAGGGGGTGCGCACCTTCCTGGAGCTCGGCCCGGACGCCGTCCTGTCGGCGCTGGGCCCGGACGCCGTGGATGCCGAGGCTGCCTTCGTCCCCGCGCTGCGCGCCGGCCGGGCCGAGCCGCAGGCGCTGGCCGCCGCGCTCGGTGCGGCCCAGGTGCGCGGCGCGTCGGTGGACTGGCCGGCGTACTTCGCGGGGACCGGCGCGCACCATGTCGAGCTGCCGACCTACCCGTTCCAGCGCCGCCGGTACTGGCCGGAGACCGCGCCCGAGGACGGGCCGAGCGGCGCGGGGGTGGACGCCGCGTTCCGGGCCGCCGTCGAGCAGGAGGACCTGGCCACCCTGACGGCCCTCGTCGGCGTCGACGGCGAGCAGTCGTTCGGTGCGGCGCTGCCCGCGCTGGCCGCCTGGTTCCGGCGGCAGGACGCCCTGCCCCCGGCCCGGGCCGCGGCGCCGGCGCATGACCAGGCCGAGGAGGGCCCGACGCTGGCGGCCCGGCTGGCCCTCCTCCCGGAGGCCGAACGGGAGGGCGCCGTGCTGGCACTGGTGCGGGCCGAGGTGGCCGCCGTGCTCGGCTACCCCGGCCCGGAGGAGGTCGATCCCGGCCAGGCGTTCCGCGACCTCGGGCTGGACTCGCTGACGGCGGTGAACATGCGCAACAGCCTCGCCGAGGCCACCGGACTGGTCCTGCCGGCCTCGGTGGTCTACGACCGGCCGACGCCGGCCGCGCTCGCCGCGCACATCCGCCAGGAGCTCGCCCCGGACGGCAGCGGCGCGGGCGCCGACGTGCTGGCCGGGATCGACCGGCTGGAGGCCGCGATGGCGGCGGCCGCGCCGGACGGCGTGACCCGCGCCCGGGTGCAGATGCGGCTGCAGGCGCTGGCCGCCCACTGGGCCGACAGCCCGTCACCCACCACCGCCGGTGAGGGCACGGCCGTCGACCTGACCGCTGTCGACGCCCTCGGGGCCGCCTCCGACGAGGAACTGTTCGCCTTCATCGACGACAGCCTCGCCTGACCGACCGCTCCGCTCCGCGAACGGAACCACCCGGGGCGACCGGTGCATCCGTTGCACCGGGCGCCCCACCGCCGTCCTACTCCTCCCCTGGCCCGCGGCCACTGCGACGAACCCGAGCGGGTCACCGACGAACTCGAACTCCGGGTGCAGGAGAAGGACTCGCCGGCTGCCGACGCCGAACTGCCGTACTGCCGGGCGCCCCCGGCGCTCGGCGGCGCCGGGTCACCGAGTCAGAGCTCGTGATCGAAGACCGCCGTGACGGGGGCGTGGTCGGACCAGCGCTCCGCATGGGAGGCCGGGCGCTCGACGTATGCCTCCGTGCAGCGACGGGCGATACCCTCCGTCGTACAAATCAGGTCGATCCGCCAGCCGGAGTCGTTGTCGAAGGCGCGGCCGCGGTAGGACCACCAGGAGTAGGGGCCGGTGCGGTCGGGGTGGAGGGCGCGGACGACGTCGATGTAGCCGGCCTCGTCGTAGACGCGGGACAGCCAGGCGCGCTCTTCGGGGAGGAAGCCGGCGGACTTCTGGTTGGCCTTCCAGTTCTTGAGGTCCTCGGGGCGGTGGGCGATGTTCCAGTCGCCGCAGACGACGACCTCGCGGCCGTCGGCGGCGGCGCGGGTGCGCAGGGCGGTGAGGTGGACGAGGAATTCCGCCATGAAGCGTTCTTTCTCGTCCTGGCGCTCGGTGCCGACCTCGCCGGAGGGGAGGTAGAGGCTGGCGACGGTCAGGCCGGGAAGGTCGATTTCCACATACCTGCCCGAATTGTCGAATTCCTCCGACCCGAATCCGATCGTGGTGCGCTGCGGTTCCTTCCGGGACAGGATGGCGACACCGGCGCGGCCCTTGGCGACGGAGGGGGCCCAGACCGCGTGCCAGCCGTCCAGGTCGCGGAGTTCGACGGGGAGCTGCTCGGGTTCGGAGCGCACCTCCTGCAGGCAGATCACGTCCGCCTCGGTGCCGGCCAGCCACTCGACGAAGCCCTTCTTGGCCGCCGCCCGGATTCCGTTCACATTCACACTTGTCACCACGATCACCCGGGCAGCCTACCGACTCGCCGTAGCCGACCGGTGCCGTGACGCGCTGCGGGCGGCCGGGCAGGCCGGGCCCGCCGGATTCCGGCAGCGACTGACAGGAGCTGTCGTGAACGCGGCATGAATATGTGTGACAGTCGCGTCGAGCCGCGCCATTGGTCTTGACCATCTCCGGACGGAGCACCTAGGGTCGCTTACTGCAAGGACCTTTAATAAAGAAGGACGGATAAAAGCCCGCTCTCCCACCTGCCGCGACAGCGGACAGTGGGCCCGGCATCCGCCCTCGTTGTCGCAGGGCGGACAGGTACACAGGTGGAGGACGCGGTGGGGACGACAGGACGGCTTTCCTCGGTGCCGGAGCCGAAGTACTGGCACCTGCGCACGGTGCTGCTGCGGGCCATCGACTCGGAGTTCTCCATCGGTCAGGTCCTGCCCAACGAGCGCGAGCTCTCCGCCCGCTTCGGTGTGGCGCGGGCGACGCTGCGCCAGGCGCTCGACCAGCTGGAGCTGGAGGGCCGCCTGGTCCGCCGCCGGGGCATCGGCACCCTGATCGCCGCCCCGCGGGTCGGCGTCCCGGTCAACCGGCAGGAGGAGGGCTGGCCCGGCGCCGGCCGCAGCCAGTCCTGGCGGACGGTCGACTGCACCACCGCCCCCGCGACCGCGCAGCTGGCCAAGAGCCTCGGCATCGCCGAGGGCGCCACCGTGCACACCGTCCGCCGGGTCCGCATGGTGGAGGGCCGCGCGATGGCCGGCGAGTCGCTGCACGTGCCGGCCGCCGCCCTGCCGCACCTGCCGGGCTTCCGCGCCGAGGGCGACCGTGCCCGCTCGGTGCTGCGCCAGCTGGAGCGCCTGGAGGTCGACGGCGAGTCGCGCTCGGTCGAGCTCGGTGTCGCAGAGGCCGAGGAGGCCGCCCTCCTGGAGCGTCCGCCCGGCACCCCGGTCCTGGTCATGACCACCCAGTACGCCTCGGCCGGCCGCCTCGTCGCGGTGGCCGTCTCCACCTACCGGGCGGACACCTGCAAGCTGACCTTCGGCGAGACCGGACTGGTCGAGGTCACCCCGGTCGCCGCGACCACCGAGGTCCGCACCGCTTCCTGAAGCACGCGTCCTGAAGCACCGCCTTCTGAACCATTTCCGGAAACCCTCAGGTCGAGGCCCGGGCGCCAACTGGCGTCCGGGCCTTTGCCGTTGGGTGACGAGACCGGGAGCAGGCACCACGCCTCGACCGGCGTCAGGCCCGCGGCGGGTCCACCGCGAAGAGTTGCTCCTCGACGTGGTCGAGGGCGACGCGAAGGGCGCCCATCGCCACGACCTCCGAGCCGAGGGCCGCCAGGGCGACCTCGGGGGCGCGCAGCGTGAACTGGGCGAGGCGCTCGCGCAGGGGGTCCAGGACGCCGTCGAGGCCGGCCGCCCAGCCGCCGATGACCACCAGCTGGGGGTCGATGGCGAGGACGAGCGCGGCGACGCCCTGGACGAGGCGGGTGAGGAAGCGGTCCATGGCGACCTTCGCGACCTCGTCGCCCTCCCGGGCCAGCCGCAGGACGCGGGCGACGGCGGCCTCGTCCAGGGGGTTGAGCGGTTTGCCGGTGGTGGACAGCAGGCGCTCGGGGGTGACCTCCTGGCCGAGCAGGTGCAGGGCGCCGATCTCGCCGGCCGCGCCGCCGTAGCCGCGGTGCAGCTTGCCGTTGATGAGGGAGCCGGCGCCCGGGCTGAGGCCCGCCATCACGAAGACGACGTCGTCGGCGCCGAGGGCCGCGCCCTGCCAGTGCTCGGCGATGGCGGCGAGGTTGGCGTCGTTCTCGATCAGGACGGGGCAGCGGAAGGAGCGCCGCAGGCGGGCGCCGAGGTCGAGGCCGGTCCAGCCGGGCATCGCGGTGCCGAGCCGGATGGTGCCGTCGCGGTCGACGATGCCGGGGGTGCCGATGCCGACGGCCCACAGGTTGTCGCGGGAGACGCCGGCCTTGCGCAGCACCTCGGCGACGGCGGTGCGGAGGGCGGTGAGCCGGTCCTCGGCCTCCAGGGTCTCGTCGACCGGCTTGAAGTGACTGCCCAGCACCTCGCCGGTGAGGTCGGCCAGGATGACCCGGATGTCGTGCACGCCGATCTCGATGCCGAGGATGTGCCCGGCCTCGGCGCGGAAGCGGAACCAGCGGGCCGGGCGGCCGCGGCGGCCGGTGCCCGACTGGCCGTCCTCCCTCGGCTGCTCGACCTCGGCGACCAGCCCGGTCTCGACCAGACCCTCGATCACGCCCTCGACGGTCGGCCGGGAGAGGCCGGTCTCGCCGACGAGCTGAGTGAGGGTCACGGAGTGGCCGTTGCGCAGCGCCCGAAGCGTGACCGCCGCGTTGATCCGCCGCAGCAGCGAGGAGTCTCCTCCGGTGAGCCGATCCGCCAATGCGATGCCCTTCGCCGTTCGCGCGACTGCCCTGGCGCGCGATGTCGAGTGCGCGGTGCCCACCGAATGGCCCGCGGGGAGTGCGCCCCCGGAACGCGGCACGGCGGCAGGGGGCCGCCTGCGCGAGGGCCGGAGGACAAGCGGAGCCTACCCGGGCAGCGGCCCGGGCGGCGAGGATCCTCGCAGCTCACCCAGGCTTCGGTATCGAAATGGTACGGATCGGGTGGCGGTGGCTGACCGGGCTTCACCGCACGGCCATGGGCGGTCGTGGGCAGTCATGGACGGTCGTGGACGGCTAGGCATGGCCAGGGATGGCCACGGATGGTTCGCCCCCCGGGGTGGTGGGACGGGCCGGGTCACCGACAGGACGGGGTGGACCGGCGGGAGCGGGCCCGGCCGAGCGCGCTCACGCTGCGCCAGGAGCCCACGGAGAAGGCGGACATCGCGGACCCGATCGAGCCCACGGACGCGAACGAGCCGATCGAGCCGACGGATCCGAAGGACCCGATCGAGCCGATGGACAGGAACGAGCCCACCGAGCCGATCGAGAGGAAGGATCCGACGGACCCGATCGAGAGGATCGAACCGAGCGACGCGAGCGACGCGAGTGACCCGAGTGACTGGGCCGATGCGTGCGATGCGTGCGATGCGTGCGACGCGATCGATGCGATTGAACCGGGTGACGCGATCGGGTCTGCGGTGCGGGAGGTCCGAGGCATGGCCCCGATCGTATCGGCGCCGCGACCCCTCGGCTCAGTCCACCCGGGCCGCGAACAGCCGCTGTCCCAGCAGCCCCATCGGGTGTCCGTCCTCCGGCAGCGTGTGGACGGTCGGGCAGCCCGCCGCCGCGAGGGCGGCCTGCCAGTGCTCCGCCGGGTGAGCGGTGAGGCGGCCCCGGGCGTCGCCGGTGATCAGCAGGTCGAGCTGTTCGGCGGTGGGTGCGAGTAGCAGGAGTCGGCCGCCGGGGGCGAGCAGCCGGACCAGTGCCGGGATCTCGTCCTCCGGCCGCCGGGTCGCGGTGGCGACGACGATGTCGTAGCGGCCGCCGTCGGGGGTGACGTGGTGGTCGGCGTTGGGGCGGGGCCGGGTGGCGAGGGCCCGGGCGACCGCGGTGTCGGCGCCGTCGAGCTCGAGGTCGAGTTCGAGGACGCGCAGCGGCGCCTGCCCGTCGTGGGTCTCGGCGGTGCCGCGGACCAGGGTGCCGAGGGCGGTGCCGAGGTAGCCGCGGGCGGTGGCCCAGCGGACCGGGGTGGCAGCCGGATGGGGCGTCGCCTCGCCGGTGATCAGCCGGGGGAGCCGTAGCGCGCCGCGCCGTACCCGGTCCAGGGCGGCGGCCGGCCCGAGTCCGTCGGCCCAGGCCTCGATGACCGGTCGCCAGGACTCCCGGACCTCGGCGGCGTCGAGTTCGGGCCCGCCGTGGAAGATCGCGCCTTGCGCGCCGCCGTCGTGCCGGGTGATCAGGCCGTGCCGGGCGAGCGCGTCCAGCCAGCGGGTGACGCGGGGGCGTTGGGCGGGGGTGACCATGGCGGTGGCCAGTACCTCGGCTTCGGGGTAGCCGCGCTCGGGGTCGGTGAGGACTCCGCTCTGCTGGAGGGTGAGCAGCAGGGAGGAGAGTACGGCCTGGTCGAGGTGGGCGCCGAAGTCGCGTATCTGCTCGGCGGTGACGCCGATGCTGTGCTTCCAGGCGGCGGCGGTGGCGGCTTCGGTGGCGGCGCGCAGTCGGCGGTCGGCGGCCTCGGTGTTGCTGTCGGGGGCGCGGACGTGGGCGAGGACGGCGCCGAGCGCGTCGACGGCGGCGTACACGTCCTCCTGGCGGGGCTCGGGGCCGACGTGCAGGACGAGCCGCAGCGAGCCGAGGTCATGGGCGGCGGGGTTGTGCGCGTCGAGGTCCCGCCGGCCGACGTCGTGCGCGTCGAGGTCCCGCGGGCCGACGTCGTGCGTGCCGGGGCCGGGCCCGCCGGGCCCGGGCTGTCGGCTGAGGCGCCAGAGCAGGGCGGAGGGCAGGCTGAGGTGGGTGGTGCGGTTGACGGCGATGGCGGCGAGCTGCTCGTCGGGCTGCTGGTCGGGGTCGCCGCAGTGGACGGTGCCGCCGGCGAGCAGGGTGGCGAGGGCGAGTTCGACGGCGAGGTCGGTGACGGGGTGCAGCACGGTGTGGCGGATCGGCGGCGGGCCGAGGACGCCGGCCCAGTACCGCAGCCGCTGTTCGGCGGCGCGGGCGGCGGTGGGTGCCAGTGCGGCGTGTTGGGCGACGCGTTCGGCGAGGGCCCGCGGCAGGCCGCCCGGCGGGGAGACGCCGAGCAGCAGGCCGATGCCGCTGATCGCGCGCCCGTCGGCGACGACGGCGGGCCGGTCGCCGAGCTCGCGCAGCGCGCTGACCAGGGCAGGAGTGGGGGGCACGGTGATCACTTCCGGGGTGCGGGGGAGAAACCGCACTACTGAACCATGCTGGTGGGGTGGGGGAGCCCGCCTGCGGGTCAAGATTCTGTAATGATTTTCATATCGGACAGCCAAGCGGGTGGCCGAGGTCGGCGTCAAGTCGACCCAAAGGTGCTGGAACCTCCCATTCCGGGAGTCCGGCGCGATCCCTTGACAGTCGGTTCGGGTACTGGATTACTGGGCCTGAGCGTGCCTGACCGAACGATCGGTAGGTTGCTCCGGATCGGCCGACCAGCGAAGGAGCGACGATGACCGGCACCGCACCCGTCCCGCGCCGACACCTCGGGGAACCGGTCCCACCCGACCTCCTGGACGCCGGCGAACGCCTGGGTGTGGACGAGCTGCGCGCCCTCCAGCTCACCCGGCTGCGGGCCACCCTGCGGCACGCGTACGACAACGTGGAGCTCTACCGCCGCAAGTTCGACGCGGCCGGCGTCCGCCCCGAGGACTGCCGCACCCTGGCGGACCTCGCCCGTTTCCCCTTCACCACCAAGGCCGACCTGCGCGAGGGCTACCCCTTCGGCATGTTCGCCGTCCCGATGGACCAGGTCCGCCGGATCCACGCCTCCAGCGGCACCACCGGCCTGCCGACCGTGGTCGGCTACACCGAGAACGACCTCTCCATGTGGGCCGACGTGGTCGCCCGCTCGATCCGCGCGGCCGGCGGCAGGCCGGGCCACAAGGTGCACATCGCCTACGGCTACGGCCTGTTCACCGGCGGCCTCGGGGCCCACTACGGCGCCGAGCGGGCCGGCTGCACCGTGATCCCGGCCTCCGGCGGCATGACGGCCCGGCAGGTGCAGCTGATCCGCGACTTCGAGCCCGACATCATCATGGTCACCCCGTCCTACCTGCTCACCCTGCTCGACGAGTTCGAGAAGCAGGGCATCGACCCGCGCGCCACCTCGCTCAAGGTGGGCATCTTCGGCGCCGAGCCCTGGACGGAGGAGATGCGGCGCGAGATCGAGGAGCGGCTCGACCTGCACGCCGTCGACATCTACGGCCTCTCCGAGGTGGTCGGCCCGGGCATCGCGCAGGAGTGCGTGGAGACCAAGGACGGGCTGCACATCTGGGAGGACCACTTCTACCCGGAGGTCGTCGACCCGTTCACCGACGAGGTGCTGCCCGAGGGCGAGGGCGGTGAACTGGTCTTCACCTCGCTCACCAAGGAGGCGCTGCCCGTCATCCGCTACCGCACCCGCGACCTCAGCCGCCTGCTGCCCGGCACCGCGCGCCCGGCCTTCCGGCGGATGGAGAAGGTCACCGGGCGCAGCGACGACATGATCATCCTGCGCGGGGTGAACGTCTTCCCGACCCAGATCGAGGAGATCCTGCTGCGTACCCCGGGCGTTGCGCCGCACTTCCAACTGCGGCTCACCCGCGAGGGGCGGCTGGACCGGATGACCGTCCGGGTCGAGGCCCGGCCGGATGCGCCCGCCGAGCAGCGGGACGCGGCGCGGGAGGCGATCGTGCGCGCGGTGAAGGACGGGGTCGGCGTCACGGTCGCGGTCGAGGTGGTCGAGCCGTACACCCTGGAGCGCTCGGTCGGGAAGATCAAGCGGGTGGTGGACGCACGCGGGTGAACGCGCCCGGCTGAACGCGTGGCAGTGCTGAAGGAGGAGGTCGGAGGCGCACGGCTGTCCGGGGGGTGATGCCGTGCGCCTCCGACGTCTACAGAAATGTAGACGCTTGATCGGGGGCGAGTCCAGCCGCCTCCCCGGATACCCGTTCGGCTCACCGGAATCGTGGGCGGGGCCGATGCTTCCCAGACTCGGAGAGGAGAAGGGGGAGGACCCAACCGGAGAGGCATCCTCATGAGCATCGGGCTTCGCCGCGTCCTCGCGGTCACCGCAGCGGTTTCCCTCGGCCTGGGCGCCGCGGCCTGCGGCAGCGCCAAACAGTCCTCCGGCGGCACCACAAGCGGCGCGGCTGCGAGCGGCAGCGCCTCCGTGGGCGCCGTCCGGATCGGCCTGCTGCTGCCGGAGACCAAGACCACCCGCTACGAGCAGTTCGACCGCCCGCTGATCGAGCAGAAGATCAAGGAGCTGGCGCCGGAAGCACAGATCGACTACTACAACGCCAACCAGGACGCGACCACCCAGCAGACCCAGGTGGACACCGCCCTCACCAAGGGCGACAAGGTGCTGATCCTGGACGCGGTGGACTCCAAGTCGATCCAGTCCTCGGTCCAGAAGGCCCACGATGCGGGCGTCAAGGTGCTCGCCTACGACCGCCTGGCCCAGGGCCCGGTCGACGCGTACGTCTCCTTCGACAACCACAAGGTCGGCCAGCTGCAGGGCCAGGCCCTGGTGGCGGCGGTGGGCGGCAAGGCCAACGCCGGCCAGATCATCATGATCAACGGCTCGCCGACCGACCCCAACGCGGCCGACTTCAAGGCCGGCGCGCACAGCGCGATCGACGGCAAGCTGAAGATCGGCAAGGAGTACGACACCCCGCAGTGGGACCCGAACCTGGCCAACCAGGAGGCCGCGGCGGGCATCACCGCGATCGGCCCGGCCAACGTGGTCGGCATCTACTCCGCCAACGACGGCATGGCCGCCGGTATCGCCACCGCGCAGAAGGCGGCCGGGATCAACACTCCGCTCACCGGTCAGGACGCCCAACTCGACGCCATCCAGCGGATCGTGGCCGGCACCCAGACCATGACGATCTACAAGCCGTTCAAGCCGGAGACCGACGCCGCGGCCGAGATGGCCATCGCCATGGCTGCCGGGATGACCCCCGCACCCAGCCTCGTGCCCACGACGGCGACCAACGGCAGCAACAACAAGGTGCTGGCCAACCTGATCACCCCGATCGTCGTCAACAAGGACAACATCAAGACCACCGTGGTCCAGGACGGCCTCTACACCGTCGCCCAGATCTGCACGCCGGACTACGCCGCCGCCTGCCAGGCCGCCGGCCTCCAGTAGTCCCGCGACACCCGACACGAGTGCGCCCCGCCTCCACGACGGAGGCGGGGCAAGGGAGTTGGTCACTGTGGCAGGTGAGACCGTACTGGCCCTGCGCGGGGTCTCCAAACGGTTCGGCGCCGTCCAGGCGCTCACCGACATCGAACTGGAGGTGCACGCCGGCGAGGTGGTGGCCCTGGTCGGCGACAACGGCGCCGGCAAGTCCACCCTGGTCAAAGCGATCGCCGGGGTACACCAGCCCGACGAGGGCGTCATCGAGTGGCAGGGCAGGCCGGTGACCATCCACCGGCCGCAGGACGCCCAGCAGTTGGGCATCGCGACGGTCTACCAGGACCTCGCGCTCTGCGACAACCTCGACGTGGTCGGGAACCTCTTCCTCGGCCGCGAGATCCGGCGCTTCACCGTCCTCGACGAGGTCGCGATGGAGAAGCGCTCCCAGACGCTGCTGGACACCCTCTCCATCCGCATCCCCAGCGTGCGGATCCCGGTCGCCTCGCTCTCCGGCGGCCAGCGCCAGGTGGTGGCGATCGCCCGCGCGCTGATCGGCTCGCCCAAGGTCGTGATGCTGGACGAACCCACCGCCGCCCTCGGCGTCGAGCAGACCGCCCAGGTGCTCGACCTGGTCGAGCGGCTGCGCGAGCAGGACCACGGCGTGATCCTGATCAGCCACAACATGGCGGACGTGATGGCCGTTGCGGACACCGTCGCGGTGCTGCGCCTCGGCCGCAACAACGGCGTCTTCGACAAGCACTACACCAACCAGGAAGAGATCATCTCGGCCATCACCGGAGCCACGGACAACGCCGTGACCCGCCGGAAGGCCCGTGGCCAGGAGGGTTCCGAGTGAGCGAGAACATTCCCGGGAGCCCCCCGGGCGGCGAGCCCGAACGCCACCACGTCCCGCTGCCCGAGGACAGCATGCCCACGGGCGGCGTCAACGCGCCGGTGCCGGTGGCGGCCCAAGCCACCCCCGCGGTCGACCCCCGGCTGATCGTGCGCCAGGAGGGCGTCAAGGGCTACCTCGGCGAGTTCCGCCGCCGCCTGAGCAGTGGTGAACTCGGCTCGGTGCCGGTGGTGCTGGCCCTGATCGTGATCTGGGCCGTGTTCGGAAGTCTGAACAGCAGCTTCCTGTCCGCCCAGAACCTTTCCAACCTGTCGCAGCAGATCGTCGGCACCGGCATGATCGCGATCGGCGTGGTCTTCGTCCTGCTGCTCGGCGAGATCGACCTGTCGGTCGGCTCGGTCAGCGGACTGTGCGCGGCGATCTACGCCGTCCTGAGCGTCACGGACGGCGTCAACCAGTACCTCGCGCTGCTCACCGCCCTCGTCGGCGGCGCGGTGGTCGGGTGCATCCAGGGCGTCTTCTTCGCCAAGGTCGGTGTCCCGGCCTTCGTGGTCACCCTCGCGGGCAACCTCGGCTGGAACGGCCTGATGCTGCAGATCCTCGGCAGCACCGGCACCGTCAACCTCCCCGGCACGGACATCGTCTCCCGGCTCTACAGCACCATCTACGGCCAGGAGATCGCCGCCTACGGCACGGCGGCGATCGGCGTCCTGCTGTTCCTGGGCGCCTCGCTGTTCGACGCCCGCCGGCGCCAGGCCGCGGGCGTCCCGTCCCGCCCGATGACCGACATCGTGCTCAGGACCGTCCTGCTGGCGATCGTCGGCTTCCTCGCCGCCTACACGCTCAACCAGTACAAGGGGTTGCCGCTCGCGCTGCTGATCTTCCTGATCTTCATCGTGGTGCTGGACTTCGCTCTGCGCCGCACCTCCTACGGCCGCCAGGTGTTCGCGCTCGGCGGCAACATCGAGGGCGCCCGGCGCGCGGGCATCAACGTGTCCTGGATCCGGATCACCGTGTTCACCATCTGCTCCACGATGGCGGCGGTCGGCGGCCTGTTCCTGGCCGCGCAGATCCAGTCAGCCAGCCAGACCTCCGGCGGCGGCAACCTGCTGATGAACGCCATCGCGGCCGCCGTCATCGGCGGCACCAGCCTGTTCGGCGGGCGCGGCAAGACCTGGTCCGCGCTGCTCGGCGCGCTGGTGATCGCTTCGATCCAGTCCGGGATGAACATCCAGGGCCTGAGCAACGCCATCCAGTTCATGATCACCGGTGCGGTGCTGCTGGCCGCCGTCGTGGTCGACTCGCTGGCCCGGCGTACCCAGAAGGCCGCCGGCCGGGCGTGAGCACCGTCGCGGCGGCGTCAGCACCCCGCGCGGGCGGTTCGGGGCCCGCGCGGGCGTGAGCACCCCCGCGCGGGCTCTATGCTGCGGACATGCCGAGTGAGCTGCGTACTCTTCAGCCGGCCGAAGACCTCGCCTTCATCCGGCGCGAGACCGAGCTGAAACCCGTCCCCTTCGTGCCCGAGATCAGCCTGCACATGGCCGAGGACGCCATCGCCCTCTGGGAGACCACTGAGCGGGCGCGCGGGCAGGCCGGACTGGCGCCGCCGTTCTGGGCCTTCGCCTGGGCGGGCGGCGTGGCCGTCACCCGCTACGTGTTGGACCACCCCGACCTGGTGGCGGGCCGAACGGTGCTGGACGTCGCCGCCGGGTCCGGACTGGTCGGGGTGGCCGCCGCGCTGCGCGGCGCGACCTCGGTGCGCGCCGCCGAGATCGACGCCTACGCGGTGGCCGCGATCGGCCTCAACGCCGAGGCCAACGGGGTACGGGTGGACGGCGCCCTGGTGGACCTGGTGGACGGGGACGGCGCCCCCGCCGAGGTGGTGCTCGCGGGCGACGTCTTCTACGAACGGGCCATGGCCGCCCGCTTCCTGCCCTTCCTGGAACGGGCCGCCGCGCGCGGCGCCACCGTCATCGTCGGCGACCCCGGCCGTGCCTACCTGCCACGGGAGCGGTTCACGGCGGTGGCGGCGTACCAGGTGCCGGTGGTCGCGGACCTGGAGGACACCGCCGTCAAGACCACCACGGTGTGGCGGCTCGGCTGACGGCTCGGCTGACGGTACCTCCGGCGGGGGCGGCCCTTCCCCGGCGCGTCCGGCCCGCGGAATTCCCGGCGCAGCGGCGGGAACGGCTGCTAGACAGGCCCGCATGACCGACCAGATCGCCCTGCGCCCCGCCGCCCCCGACGAGATCCCCGCCCTGCTCGCCCTCTGGGCCCGAGCCGCCAAGGGCACCAGCATCACGGACGACGAGGCGGGCGTGGCCGCGCTGCTCGCCCGCGACCCCGCGTGCCTGATCGTCGCCACCCCCGCCGACGACCCGGCGACCCTCCTCGGCACCGTGATCGCCGGCTGGGACGGCTGGCGCTGCCACCTGTACCGCCTCGCCGTCGACCCCGAGCACCGCCGCCGGGGCATCGGCGCGGCCCTGCTGGCCGCCGCCGAGGAGCGCTTCGTCGCGCTCGGCGGCCGCCGGATCGACGCCATGGTGCTGGACGACAACGCCCTCGGCCACCGCACCTGGCAGGCCGCCGGCTACCGGCCCGAGCCGCAGTGGAGCCGCTGGGTCAAGCCGCTGGAGGCCTGACCCGGTCCGGCGTCACGCACAACCCCGCCCCGGGGTTCTACCGGCTCTGCTTCACCGCCCGCCAGTCCAAGGAGGTCGTGGAGGCGGTGGCCCGGGTGGGCACGGCGCTGGGCAAGCTGAAGTGACCGGTGCGCGGCACCCGGGGCGGGCTCCCCGGGTGCCGCGCTGCGCTCTCGGCTGCGCGCAGGTTGTCTCAGCCGCGCAGGGCGGCCAGCCAGGCCTCGACCTCGTCGGCGCGGCGGGGGAGGGCGGTGGAGAGGTTCTCGTTGCCGTCCTCGGTGACCAGGATGTCGTCCTCGATCCGCACGCCGATGCCGCGGTACTCCTCCGGCACCGTCAGGTCGTTCTGCTGGAAGTAGATGCCCGGCTCGACGGTCAGCACCATGCCCGGCTTCAGCGGGCCGTCCACGTGGACCTCGGTGAGGGAGTGAGCGCAGTCGTGCACGTCGATGCCCAGCATGTGGCCGGTGCCGGCCAGGGTGAAGCGGCGGTGCAGGCCCAGCTCGTACACCTTGTCGGCGGTCAGGTCGCCGAACAGGCCCCAGGAGGTGAGGTGTTCGGCGAGCTCGCGCTGGGCGGCGCGGTGGAAGTCGCGGAAGTCCGCGCCCGGCTTCACCGCGGCGATGCCGGCCTCCTGCGCCGCGAACACGGCGTCGTAGACCTTGCGCTGCAGGTCGGTGAAGCGGCCGCTGACCGGCAGGGTGCGGGTGATGTCGGCGGTGTACAGGTGGTTGGTCTCCACGCCCGCGTCGAGCAGCAGGAGGTCGCCGGGCTTGGCGTGGCCGTCGTTGCGCACCCAGTGCATGGTGGTGGCGTGCGGGCCGGACGCGGCGATGGTGCCGTACCCGACGTCGTTGCCCTCGACCCGGGCCCGGACGAAGAAGGTGCCCTCGATCAGCCGCTCCGCCGTCTCGGTGTCGGTGCCGAGGACGCGCACCACGTCCTCGAAGCCGCGGGCGGTGGCCGCGCAGGCGAAGCGCAGCTCGGCGATCTCGAACTCGTCCTTCACCAGGCGCAGTCCGGACAGGAAGACCTCGAACTCCTCGTCCCGCGCGGCGACCGCCCGGCCCGCCAGGGCCGCCTCCACGCCCGCGTCGTGGCGGCGCAGCACGCGCACCGGGCCGGTCGCCGCGCGCAGGTCGGCGTGCACCGCGCGCACGTCCCGGCAGGGCAGGCCGAGCAGCTGCTCGCTCTCGGTCAGGCTGTTGCGGCGGCCGTCCCACAGCTCGCCGTGGGTGTCCAGCCAGAACTCGCCGTTGTCGACCTCCGAGCGGTTGCGCAGGTAGAGGACGGCGGTGTGCCCGCTCTCACCGGTGGGCTCCAGCACCAGCACCGCGTCCTGGGACTGGTCGCCGGTCAGGTAGGCGTAGTCGGAGGACGGGCGGAACGGGTAGTCGGTGTCGTTGGCCCGCACCTTGGGGTTGCCGGACGGGACCACCAGCAGCTCGCCGGGGAAGGCGGCGGACAGCTCGGCGCGGCGGCGCGCGGTGTGCACCGCCTGCGGGACCGGCTCCAGGGCGGTGCGCTCGGTGTCGGCCCAGCCCTGCTTCATGTTCTCGGCGAGTTCGTCCGTGACGCCGCGCGTGAGGCCGTTCTTCCGGTACTTGATGGTGTCGGCGGGCTCGGTCACTACGGTCTCCTGGCGAGGGTGGTGGACGGCGGTGGAGGAGTGGTGGGCGGCGGTGGAAGGCGGCGGAGGGGTGGTGGATGCGACGTGCTTCGCTACGCTGCCTCGTCCGTCGGCATGCGTCCCGTACGGTATATCGAACAAGTGCCGGGAGAGAAGAGGTCGAGCGTGAACGACGCCGAGGAATCCGTCCGGGGCGTCCTCGCCGCCAACCTGAAGCGGGTGCGGGCGCAGCGCGGGCTCTCCCTGTCCGAGCTGTCCCGGCGGGCCGGAATCGGCAAGGCCACGCTCTCCCAGCTGGAGTCCGGGGCCGGCAACCCCACCCTGGAGACCGTGCTCGGACTATCCCGGGAGCTCGGCGTGCCGATCTCCGACCTGGTGGAGGCGCGGCCCGCCGACGAGGTGACCGTGGTGCGGGCGGCCGACGCCGAGGTGCTGAGCGGCCGGGGCGTCGACCTGCGCCCGCTGCGCCGGATCGAAGCCGGGGACGTGGTGTTCGAGGTCTACGACCAGCAGGTACGCACCGACGGCACCCAGATCTCCGGCGGCCACATCGGTACCGAGCACACCATCGTCCAGGCCGGCCGGCTGCGGGTCCGGGCGGGCCGCCGCGAGGTCGAACTCGGCCCCGGCGACTACGTCGGCTTCGACGCCACGCTGCCGCACTCCTACACCGCCGTGGGCGGCGAGCCGGTCCGCTCGGTGCTCCTGCTGCAGTACCGCGCGGAGCAGCGGCTGCACCTCGCCGACGCGGCGGACGAGCCGGCCCTGCAGTCCGTGTCGCGGCCCGCGCTGGGATCGGCGTCCGGGCCGGCGTCCGGGCCCTCGCTCGGGCACCGGCACTGATCGGCTGCGGGTCGCTACCCGAGCCGTATTGTTCGGAATACCGAACGAGGTGCCCCGGCCCCCACTCCCCTCGTGGTGGGGGCCGGAGCGGGACTCCGCCGCGCCGATCCGCGCCGACCCGGGAGAGCATGCCAAGCGCGGCGGGCGGGCGGCCATGCATTAGCCTCTGGGCCTAATGGTCAAGAACGGGCCAGGTCACAGTGGTTGCAAGAGCCGGGGGAGGGTTCGTGATCACACTGAGATTCGGGGTCGCGGACCTCGCGAAGACCCGGTTCGTCATCTCACCGCTCGACCACCTGATGACCGGAGCCGCGCGCCTCGGCGTGCACGACTGCGTCGGGCTGCGCAGCGAACGCTGGTGGCGGGGGGTCCGCCGCCATGTGCCGCACCGGGCCGGGCGCTTCCTCGACCTCGTCAACGCGAGCGCGATCGGCGTTCCCAGCTTCATGGCAGCGGACCTCGACGCCGTGCGCCGGCAGCTGACCGACGAGCTCGACGCGATCCTCGCCGTACCGCAACAGGCCGTCGAGCAGGACCTCGCGATGTTCGGCAGCGAAACCGAACTCCCCACCGCCCTCGCCCGGTTGCGCGACGACGGCACCCGGGGCCTGCGCGAGGTCAGCGACGGTGCCTGGGCACTGTTCCGCTCCTGCCTCGCCCCGGACTGGCCCGAGATCCGCCGCGTCCTGGAAGCCGACATCGCCGCCCACACCCGCACCACCGGTCGTTCCGGGATCGGCGCGATGCTCGACTCGCTGCACCCGAACGCGGTCTGGCGGGACGAGGGAGTGCTGGAGTGCACCGTCGCCGATCTGGACGGCACCTTCGAACTGGGCGGCCGGGGCCTGGAACTGCGACCCAACTACTTCCTCCAGCACGGCATCGGCCTGCTGGCCGACCAGAACCGCCAGAGCGTGCTGCTTCACCCGGTCGGCGCCCCGACCGCCGAGCCGCCGTCCCGTCCGCCGACCGCCGACGGCCTCGCCGCCGTCCTCGGCCCCGCCCGGGCCCGCGTCCTGCGCGCCATCGCGGGCAGCCCCTGCTCCACCACCGAACTCGCCCACCAGCTCGGCGTCACCCCGCCCTCCGCCTCCGCGCACGCCGCCGCCCTGCGCGGAGCCGGCCTGATCGTCACCCAGCGCCAGGGCAAACAGGTCCGCCACACCCTGACCGATGTCGGCCACGACCTCCTGGTCGACAACCCGGCACCCCCGGCCCCCGCCGCCTGACCGCCTGACCGCACGGCCGGGCACCCGCACGGTGGCCCGGTAGGAGAGACGGGAGACTTGCCGGGCATCAATCGCCTCGCCTCTCCTCGCCTTCCTTCCCCCGTATGTGAACGGTGAGGAAATGGTCGGTGAATTGTTCCTCCGCCGGGATTCGCGTCCGACCAGCCTCATCGGGCTTGCTGTGCGCGACGGCGCGGTGCTTTCGGCGTCCGGTGCCCCGGTGTGCGCGGCGGGCCCGGCGGGGCGTCAGGCCTGCGTACGGGCCATGAGTACTCTTGCGGGACGCGGCTCCGGCTGACACGATCCGGTGGCCGGTCCGTCGGCCGCCCCCGGGGAAATCCGGGACCGGCGCCGGGCGATGATCGGCGAACCACTGCCGTCCGCCGCCGGTCCGGGCATCATGGGCCGCGACGGGACGTTCGCGGAACAGGCGGAACAAGGAGTCGACCGATGAGAAGGCCGATGATGGAGTTCGGCTGCGCGACCTGTTACGGCGAGGACGCGCAAGCCGTGTGGCGGGGGCAGCGGGAAGGGTTCGAGCAGGAGAGCGAGGTGGTGGACGGCTCGCACTTCTCGGTCGACGTCCGGCGCTGCCGGGCCTGCTCGCAGCGGTTCGTCTGGATCTTCACCGAGTCCGTCGACTGGATGGGCGGGGACGACGCCCAGTACGTGACGGTCATGCCGCTCACCACCGCCGAGGCCACCGGCCTGGTATCCGGCACCCTGCGCCCGCACGACCTGGGCGCCCTCGGCCGTGACCGCCGCCGCCTGGAGCACGACTGGCCCACCGGCGGCCCGGCCGGCCTCCACTGGAACTCCGGCACGTTCAGGGTCGCGGAGGCCCGCTGAGGCCCGCTGAAGCCCCGGCCCGGCCTGCGGAAATGCCCGTCGGAATAATGGGCCCCTGGAGACGACCGCGGGGACCAGGGGGACGGGATGAGTGAGGCGATCAGCGAGTTCGGCTGCGCGCTGTGCTACGGCGAGGACGCGCGGGAGGCGTGGGAGCGTCAGGGCGACGGGTTCGAGCGCGTGGCGGAGGTCGTCGACGACTCGCACTTCTCCGTCGCCCTGCGGCGCTGCCGGGCCTGCGCGCAGCGGTTCGTCTGGATCTTCACCGAGTTCATCGACTGGCGGGGTGGCGACGACGCGCAGTACAACACCATCATGCCGCTGACCGACGCCGAGGCCGCCGGCCTGGTATCCGGCAGCCTGCGCCCCCTCGACCTGGGCGCCCTCGGCCACAACCGCCGCCACCTGAACCAGGACTGGCCCAGCGGCGGGCCGGCCCGCCTGGGGTGGAAGACCGGCCCGTTCATGGTCCGGGAAGGCGGCTGAGGCAACAGGGGGCCGTCGTCGTGTTGATCGGCTGTCCACCGACTCCTGCGAGGGTTCGGACGCTTGGTCGGACACGAGTAAGGAGCGTCCTCAGTGGGTCGAAAGGTTGTTGTCCGCGCGGTGGTTGCCGGTGCGGCGGTCCTGGCGTCGGTGATGGGTGCCGTCGCCGTGGTCGCGGGAGATCCCGGGCGGCACGGCTCGCCGGCCGAGCCGCCGGCGCAGGCCTGCGGCGGGTCGGCCGACGTGCACTGTCTGGCGAGTACGGTCGCGTGGAACGGGACCGGCCTTGTGATCGTCATTCCTCGCGGCAGGTGAGGGCGCGATCGGCGGTGGCCAGCGCGGTCAGCAGCAGCTTCGCGTCGGCGGACTCAGGAGCGCTCAGCCGGCTGAGCAGCAGGTGGGCCTCCGCCTCGTGATGCCGCGCCGCGCGGTGGTCGCCACGGGCGGTCATCGCATTGGCCGACACCAGGTGAGCGAGGGCGCGTTCGCGCTGTCGCCCGCCTTCCGTCGCCAGGGCCAGTGCCCGCTCCGCCTCCTGCACGGCCTCGTCGACCCGTCCGAGCAGGCGCAGGAGGTCGGCCAGGCGGCTGCGGGCCGCCGACTCGCGGTCCAGGTCGCGGGCGGGGTTCGCGCAGTCGATGCAGGAACGCATCTGCGCGGCGGCGTCGTCGAGTCGGTCCAGCACCTGGTAGGCGAGGCCGAGGACGTAGTGCACGTACGCGGTCATCGCGGGGTCGGAGGTTCCGCCGGCGGGTTCGGCGAGGAGCAGTCGGCAGGTCTTTGCCGCGGTTGCCGCGTGGCCGCTGCGGATCCGGGACAGGGCCGCGTTCGCGGTGCTCGCCACCTCGCCCGACCGGTGGCCGAGCCGCCGGGCGAGAGCCGCCGCCTCGTCGAACGCGGCGATCGCCTCCTCGTGCCGCCCCTCGGCTTGCGCGATCAGGCCCAGGTCGTTCAGCGCCTGCCGGAGAACGGGCAGGTCGGCGGCCTCCTGGCAGGCCTGCGCGGCCTGGCGGGCCTGTGCGCCCGCCTCGTCCAGCCGGGCGCGGGCCAGCAGGATCGTGCCCAGGAGGAACCGGGAGCGGCCCTCAGCGGCGCGATCGCCGGATGCGACGGCGGCGGTGATGAGGAGGCGGGCGGCCTCCTCCGCGCGGCCGCCGAAGGCGCCCAGGCCGAGCGGGCTGAGGGCGATCAGCAGGTCGATGGCCGATCGCACGGCGGTGCCGCATTCCGCATCGCGCAGGGCGGCGGTGGCGACGGCGGCCGCGAGTGCCACGGCGCCGGGTGTCTCGGTCCGTGCCCACCGGCGGGCGTCCGCCAGGTCGGTGAAGGGTGATCGGGCGGGCGGGCGCAGGGTCGCCGGTGGGGTGGGCTGGGGGCTCGACAGGGGGGTCGGCTGTGGGTTCGGCCGGGGGGTCGCCGGTGGGCTCGGCTCGCCGAAGACGTCGGCCACGGGGTCGCCGGGTACGGCGAGGGCGAAGGCCGTCCGGGCGCGGCCGAGCAGCAGGGTCAGCAGCCGGTGGTGGGCCGAGGCCCGCTCGTCGTCGCCGAGCCGCAGGGAGGCTCGGCGGGCGAAGGCACGCACCAGGTCGTGGAAGCGGTAGCGACCGGCGCTCATCGACTCCAGCAGCGCCTGGTCGACCAGCGATTCGGCGAGCCGCTCCGCCTGGTCCTCCGTCAGGGCGAGGGCCGCGGACGCCGACGCGAGGCCGATGTCCGGTTCCACCCAGGAGAGCAGCCGGAAGGCCGTCGCCAGGGGTGGTGGGAGCAGGCGGTAGCTGAGGTCGAAGACCTGCTCGATGGCGAGGTCGCTCGTGCGGAGCGCGGCGATGCCCTCACGGTCCTCGGCCAGCCGCTGGACGAGATCGGCGATCGGTTGGCGTGGAGTCGCGGCGAGTCGGGCTGCGGCGATCCGTACGGCCAGGGGGAGCCGGCCGCAGGCCTCGACCAGCAGCTCGGCCTGGCCGCTCTGCGCGGACCGGCGCGCCGTGCCGATGACGGAGTCGAGCAGGCCGATCGCCTCGTGCTCGCTGAACACGTCCAGCGGAACGTTCAGGACCGACGGCACGCTGTAGAGCACCGTCCGGCTGGTGACCACGACCGCGCAGTCCGACGAGCCGGGGAGCAGGGGCTGGATCTGGGCGTCGTCGCGTGCGTTGTCGAGGAGGATGAGAAGTCGCTTGCCGGCGCTGGCGGTTCGGAAGAGGGCGGACCTGCCCGCGAGGTCCTTGGGTACGGCTGACGGCCGGACGCCCAGCGTGGTCAGGAACTCCGCGAGGATGTCGGACGGGCTGGCAGGGACCAGGTCGGCGCCCCGCAGGTCCGCGTACAGGCGGCCGTCGGGGAAGTCGGGGCGCACGGTGCGCGCGGCCTGCACGGCGAGGGCCGTCTTCCCGACCCCGGCCATGCCGGTCACGGTCACCAGCCGCAGGCCCGGGCCGGTCTGTGCGGTCAGGGCTTGGCCGATCTGGGCGACGTGGTCGTGTCGGCCGGTGAAGTACGGTGGTGCCGGTGGGAGTTGGTCCGGTCCTCCGCTTCCGTCGAGCTCGTGGAACAGGGCGGCGAGCTCGGGCCCCGGCTCGATCCCCAGGTGGTCCACCAGCCGCGAGTGCAGCGCGTCGTAGACCGCGCGGGCCTCGGGGGTGCGGGACAACCGGTGCAGTGCGCGGATGAGCAGACCTTGCAGGCGCTCGCGGAACGGGTGGGCGTCGGCGAGTGCTTCAAGCTCCGGCAGGTAGGCGGCGGGATCGGCGATCGTCACGTCGAGGGCGAGGCGCTCCTCCAGGAGCGTGAGACGCAGCTCCGAAAGCCGTTCCCGCTCGTGCTGCATGAGCGGCCCCGGCAGGTCGAGGAGCGGTTCCCCGTGCCATAGCGACAGCGCTTCCGCCAGGAGACCCCGGGCACGCTCCGGCTGCTCGGTGAAGCAATTCCCGGCCGCCTCCTGCAGCTGTTTGACCCGCCACAGGTCGACGCGGTCCGCGTCGATCGCCAGCCGGTACCCGCCGGCCTGGGACAGCAGGACGGTTGGCGTCTCACGCACCGGCTCCAGGAGCTTGCGCAGCTGCGAGATGTACGACCGCAAGGTGACGACGGGCGAACCGGGCGGCTGGTCGCCCCAGAGGTCGTCGGTCAACTGATCGACCGTCACGACCGCGTCGGGCCGCAACAGAAGTGCGGCCAACACCGCCCGCTGCCGCGGAGTCCCGAGATCGAGGGCGGTACCGGAGTTGAGGATAAGTCAGATTGCATCGGAGTCGCCTGCCTTGACGCCGGCGAGGAACGACTGCCACTGCCACACGCTGTGCGAGGACTTCGTCCAGGACCTGGGCGTGACCAGCGCGATGGGAGACACGGCGTGGAACTCCTTGGGACGGGTACGGAATGAGAGCCAATCGTAAGTCCTTGCGAGGGCACGGATCCGGCTCTTTCCTCGCGCTCAGTCTTTCCGTTCACGCCTCGTCGAGGTGGGGAACCGGACGAGGCCGTGGATGAGCATCGCGGCTCCGAGGCCGTAGCTGTAGGCGCCGGAGCTGAGGGTGTCGAAGCCCCGTGCCGTTGCAATCCTGTCCAGGTAGTAGAGAAACAGCCCGGTATTGAGGACGGCGGCGAGAGCGTGTACGTACCGGGGCCAGCGTGGGACGGGAAGCGTGCGGGTGCGGCGCGCGAGGAACAACGCTGCCGCGCAGGTGCCGACGCCGAGTGCGACGGCCGCGACGACCGGCCAGGAGCCGCGGGCCAGGCTCGTGATGGCGACCGATGACCCTTCGACCGGGGGCAGGACCGTGGCGAGTGCCAGTGCCGCGATGGCAATCCAGAAGGGGAAGACGTTGCGGACCGGTGGGGCCGCGCCCGCGGGTGGCGTGACCGGCGGAGAGACCACTGGAGAGACCGTCGGAGCGGCCACGGCGCCGGGCATCGGGTGGGCGACCGGTGGCGGACGCCAGGCGGTGATCGGCGGAGCGGCCTCGGTGGGCGGCCGGCCGTCGACCGGGACCAGGGTGAGTTCCTCGATGAGCGCGGTCACGGACGGGCGCTGCGCGGGCTCCTTGGCCAGGCAGCGGGCGATGACCTCCAGTCCCTGCGGGAGTCCGGAGAGGTCGGGTTCCTCGTACGCGATACGGAAGTTGAGCGCCTGCGCCGAGCCGGTGCCGAAGGGGCCGGTTCCGGTGGCCGCGTAGGCGAGGACGGCACCGAGGGCGAACACGTCGGTGGCCGGTGTGACGGGCCTGCCGAGGAGTTGTTCGGGGGCCATGAAGCCGGGTGTGCCGACGATCATCCCGGTGCGGGTGAGCGCGGTGGCCTCGGCGGCCACGGAGATGCCGAAGTCGACCACCCGGGGGCCGTCCGGGGCGAGCAGGACGTTGGAGGGCTTGAGGTCCCGGTGGACGAGGCCGGCCGCGTGAATGGCCTCCAGCGCCTCGGCGAGGCCCGCGCCCAGGGCTCGTACGCTCTCCACCGGCCACGGGCCGTGGGCCGCGATCGCCTGGTCGAGGGCCGTTCCGGGGACGTACGCGGTGGCGAGCCACGGGGTCGCGTTCTCCGGGTCGGCGTCGACGACGGCGGCCGTGAAGAAGCCGTTGACCCTCCGGGCGGCGGCCACCTCGCGGGCGAACCTGCGCCGGAACTCGGGATCCTGGGCGAGTTCCGGCCGCACCACCTTCACCGCGACCGACCGGCCACTCGGCGAGTGCCCGAGGTAGACCCGGCCCATCCCGCCGGCGCCGAGCAGCCCGGTGATCCGGTACCGCCCCACCTGCCGCGGATCGGTCGGTTGCAGCTCGTCCACCAGGATCTCCCCTCGCCCACGCCGGTGTGCCCCCGACTCAGCGTGATTACACACCAACTGGGGCCGCATCGGGCCGACAAGGGCAGTCGGTGCTCTGGATCCGGAGCCGACGCGTGCGGGCTTCGAGCGGGTTCGACGCCCGCGCCGGATCGTACGGCTCTCAGCTGTCGTTGAGGGCGTAGCTGCGGAAGGTGGCGAGCAGGGGCAGGACTTCGGTCTTGCCGGGGTCTTCGGTGACGGCCCGCATCGCGTCGATCACGGTGTGGGCGATGATCTTGGTGATGGCGAAGTCTTCCGGGTCGGCGAGGGTGCCCCAGGCCTTGAGGGTCTGGGTGAGCAGGGCGCTCATCCGGGCGCCGATGTTGGAGCTGACCGCATCGGAGATCTCGGCGAGTTCCTCGTCGCTCATGGTGGAGCGCAGCCCGAAGGCCAGCGCCATCAGGGTGTCCATCGCGTGTTCGCCGTACGCGGCGACCAGCGCCGGCAGCGGCTGTTCCTGGGCGCTGCCCGCCGCCAGGGCGGACAGCGCCTCGTCGTCGTCCTTCCACGCCGCCTCCAGGGCGGCCAAGGCCCGCAGGGCCTCGTCCACGGTGAGCCCGTCTGTCATGGAAGGAACGGTATTGAGCCGTAGTGCCCGTACCCATGGTTCGGGCGCAGAGATCACACCTTCGAGCGAAGCCGGGCCTATTCGGGCCGGTGGAGGTGTGCGAAGTGCTCCGCGTTCCAGCTGCCGCCCAGCTCGGGGGCGAGGGAGGTGCGGGCGAGGGCGGCGAAGTCCTCGGCCGAGCCCGCGCGTTCCGGCAGGGCGCCGAGCAGGGGGGCGCCGGCGGAGCGCGGCAGGTCGGCGAGGTTGCAGCGTTCGGCGAGGCCGGGGGCGGCGGGCCAGGAGCCGACGAGGACGCCCGTGAGGGGGAGTTCGCGCGCCGCCAGGGCCTCCGCCGTGAGGGAGACGATGTTGAGCGTGCCGAGTCCGGCGGAGGCGATGAGCAGGACCTCGGCGTCGAGCCCGGCGTCGAGGACGGCCCGGGCCTGGTCGGCGAGGGTGCGGCCCTCGTCGTCGTAGCGGACCAGCAGGCCGCCGGCGCCCTCGACCAGCACCAGGTCGTGCGTGGCGGCGAGTTCGGCGACCTCGGCCACCACCTCGGCGGGGGAGAGGTACGGCATCCCGGCCCGCCGGGCGGCGGTGTCGGGGGCCAGCGGCTCGGGGTAGCGGACGAGCTCGCGGAGCGTCAGTTCGCCTGCCAGGCGGGCGACTTCAGCGGCATCGCCCGGCTCCTCGGCGGTCACACCGGTCTGGCCCGGCTTGAGCACGGCGACCCTGCGGCCGTCCTGCAGCGCCGCCGAGGCGACGGCCGCCGTGGCGACGGTCTTGCCGACGTCCGTGTTCGTCCCGGTCACGAAGAGGATGCGCGCGCTCATCCCGCCACCGCCGCGGCGGTCACGGCGGCAGCGATCCGTGCCACGTCCTCGTCCTCCGTCACGTAGGGGGGCATCGTGTAGATCAGGTCGCGGAAGGGGCGTAGCCAGACGCCCTCCCGCGCGGCCGCCTCGGTCGCCGCCGGGACGTTCACCGGGTGGTCCAACTGGACGACGCCGATGGCGCCTTGGACCCGTACGTCGTGGACGCCCGGCACCGTCGCGGCTACCGCGAGGCCGTCGCGCAGCCCGCCCTCGATGCGCTTGACCCGCACCGCCCAGTCCTGTCCGAGCAGGAGGTCCAGCGAGGCGTTGGCGGCGGCGCAGGCCAGCGGGTTGCCCATGAAGGTCGGGCCGTGCGCGAGCACCGGCATCTCGCCGCGGCTGATCCCGTCGGCGATCTCGCCGGTGCACAGGGCGGCGGCCAGGGTCAGGTAGCCGCCGGTGAGGGCCTTGCCGAGGCACATCACGTCCGGGGAGACGCCCGCGTGGTCGGCGGCGAACAGGGCGCCGCTGCGGCCGAATCCGGTGGCGATCTCGTCGAAGACCAGCAGCACCCCGTACCGGTCGCAGAGTTCGCGCAGCATCCGCAGGTAGGCGGGGGAGTGGAACTGCATGCCGCCCGCGCCCTGGACCACCGGCTCGACGATGACGGCGGCCAGCTCGTCCGCGTGACGCGCCATCAGCTCCTCGAACTGGGCGGCGTATTCGGCGTCGAGCGGGGCGTCGAACCCGGCCGGCGGCTGCGGCGCGAAGAGCTGGCCGGGCAGCACCCCGCCCCACAGGTGGTGCATCCCGCCGTCCGGGTCGCAGACCGACATCGGGTGGAAGGTGTCGCCGTGGTAGCCGCCGCGCCAGGTCAGCAGCCGGCGCTTGCCCGGCCGCCCGATCGACTGCCAGTACTGCAGGCACATCTTCATCGCGACCTCGACCGAGACCGAGCCCGAGTCGGCGAGGAAGACGTGCTGCAGCGGCTCCGGGGTGATCTCGACCAGCCTGGCGGCCAGCCGGACGGCGGGCTCGTGGGTGAGCCCGCCGAACATCACGTGGCTCATCCGCCCCAGCTGCTCGCGTACGGCCTCGTCCAGCACCGGGTGCCGGTAGCCGTGGATCGCCGCCCACCAGGACGACATCCCGTCGACCAGCTCGCGCCGGCCGCCCGCGACCGGTTCGGCCAGGCGCAGCCGTACGCCCGACGCGGACTCGACCACGTACGGGGTGACGGTGCCGGGCATCGGCCCGTACGGGTGCCAGACGTGGGCGCGGTCGAGGGTGAGCAGCGTGTCCGCGGACAGCTGGGGCATGGTGGGCGACTCTCCAGAGCGGTGGAACGGTCAGGCGTTGGGCGCGAGTTCGGTGCCGGCGCCGCGTCGGCGGACCTTGACGAGGTCGCTGCGGAGCTCGTCGTCCTCCGAGCCGTCCGGGGTGGCGGGCTCGGCCGGGGCGGTGGTGGCCTCCGCCGGGGCGTGGGAGTGGCCGCCGCACGGGCCGCAGCCGCCGCCGCTGCCGCAGGCCGAGGCTGCGGTGCCGCAGCCGCCGGTGACCTGGGCCGCGTCGGCGATGTCGGCGCGGTGGCGCGGCAGGGTGGCCTCGCCGGCGCCCTCGACCTCGAAGCCGGCGTCCTTGATCATGTCGAGGTCGGCCTGACCGGCCTGGCCCTCGCTGGTCAGGTAGTCGCCGAGGAAGATCGAGTTGGCGATGTGCAGGCCGAGCGGCTGCATCGTGCGCAGGTGGACCTCGCGGCCGCCGGCGATGCGCACCTCGGTGTCCGGGTTGACGAAGCGGACCATCGCCAGGATGCGCAGGCAGCGCTGCGGGGTGAGGTTCCACTCCTTGGCGAGCGGGGTGCCCTCGAAGGGGATCAGGAAGTTGACCGGGACGGAGTCCGAGCCGAGCTCGCGCAGCGCGAACACGACGTCGACCAGGTCCTCGTCGCTCTCGCCCATGCCTGCGATCAGGCCGGAGCAGGCGGACAGGCCCGCGCCGTGGGCCTTCTGCACGGTGTCCACCCGGTCCGCGTAGGTGTGGGTGCTGGTGATGGCCCCGTAGGTGCTCTCGGAGGTGTTGAGGTTGTGGTTGTAGGCGTCGGCGCCGGCCGCCTTGAGCCGCTCCGCCTGGTTGTCGGAGAGCAGGCCGAGGCAGACGCAGATCTCGACCGCGGGGTCGGCGTCCTTGATGGCGGCCATCGTGTCGGTGACCCGGTCGATGTCGCGGTCCGTCGGGCCGCGGCCGCTGGCCACCAGGCAGACCCGCTTGGCGCCGCCGGCCACCCCGGCGCGGGCGGCGTCGGCGGCCTGGTCCGGCTTGAGCCAGGTGTACTTGAGGATCTCGGCCTTGGACCCGAGCCGCTGCGAGCAGTACGAGCAGTCCTCCGGGCAGAGCCCGCTCTTGAGGTTCACCAGGTAGTTGAGCTTGACCCGGCGGCCGAACCAGCGTCGGCGCACCTTGCCGGCCGCGGCGACCACGTCGAGCAGCTCGTCGTCGGTGGTGGCGAGGACGGCCAGGGCCTCCTCGCGGGTCGGGACGTCGCCGCGCAGGCCCTTGGCGGTGAGGGTATCGAGCAGATCCATGGGGCGATCCTGCCTGCTGGTGATCGAGCGGCGCCAGAGCAAACCCGCCAGAAGATCGGTGTGAGGATGTGCCGATTGCCACAGTGTCGAAGGTCACGGCTCCGTCGCTGGTCACGAGCTTGACGCGGACGCCGGACGAAGGTTACCGACGGGTAGCGCTCAGGGGTGGACGGGCCGCACGGGAGCGGAGCGCAAGCCCGGCGCGGACGATGATCCACAACCCCCGCCCCCGTGACCCACGCCACCCCCGGGATGCTTAGAATCTGCGCCATGACCACGCAGGGGGAGCGCACCCCGACTCCGGGAGAAGGCCAGGAAGGCCGGGCAGGGCGGGAAGACCGGGCAGGCCAGGCGGGACAGCAGGTCGCCGAGGGGGCCGGTCCCAGGCGGGGCCGACGACTGACCGGCCGTCGGGCGGTGGGCTGGGTCGTCGTGGTCGGCGTGGTCGTGGCCGGCGGATGGATCATCACCCGCCCGATGCCCGGCGACTACATACCCGGGCTCGGCCCGTCCGCCAAGGACGCCGCGAAGACGCCGCCGGTGGTGGGCTCCCCGCCGCCGCGCACCGACCCCGAGGGTCTCAACGTCGACAACTTCTTCCCGGCCCAGCGCCCGGTCGAGGTCGGCACCTTCAAGGCGCGGCGCAACGGGGCCCGGCAGGGCGACAACTGCGCCGAGGTGCTCCAGGACCGCGCCCAGGACCCGCTGAAGGACAGCGGCTGCCAGGCGTACCTGACCGTCAGCTTCACCGGCCAGGACCGCCCGGTGCTCAGCAACGTCACCCTGCTGCGCTTCCCCGACCTGGCCTCCGCCGCCAAGGCCGCCGAGGCCCTGCGGGCCAAGCCCGGATCGGTCGCCTTCATCCTCGCGGACGCCACCGCCGCCCCCGCGCAGCCCGCCGGCGCCAACCCGGGCGGCGACCCGCGGGTCGAGGCGGTCGGGCACTACGTGACGGTCACCGGCTCGCGGACCGGCGACGGCCGCCCGGCCGCCTCCACCCCGAGCAGCACGGGCGCGCCCGCCACGGGGGCACCCGCCGCCGGTGCCCCGACGCCGACCGGCTCGGCAGCGCCCGGCACCGAGCAGACCCTGGACGAGGCCACCCGCGCGCTCTCCTACGCGGCGGGCTCGGCGTTCGTCTGGATGTGACCGTCCCGTCCGTTGGATGACGGGCCCGTTCGTTGGACGTGACGGCCCCGCTCGCGGCCCCTTCCGTCCGGACGGGCCCGCCGAGGGCGAAAGCCGAAGGGGGGCCCGGAAAAGCCGGCCCCCCTTCGCTGTTGACGATCCGTCAGCCGCCGAGCCGGTCCACCGCGGTCACCCGCACCACCGCCCGGCCCTCCTCGTCCGAGCCGAACAGGTCCACCTCGGCGCTGATGCCCCAGTCGTGGTCGCCCTCCGGGTCGTCGAAGATCTGCCGGACCCGCCAGGCGGAGTCCTCCTCCTCGATGATCAGCATCTTCGGGCCGCGCGCGTCCGGGCCGGTGCTCAGGTCGTCGTACTCGTCCCAGTACCCGTCCATGGCGTCCGCCCAGCGGTCCGCGTCCCAGCCGTACTCGCCGTCCAGCGCCGCGAGCTCCTCGTAGTGCTCCAGCGCGCACAGCTCGACCCGGCGGAACATCTCGTTGCGGACCAGCACCCGGAAGGCGCGCGCGTTGGCCGTGACCGGCGCCGGCTTGTCGTCCAGCCGCACCTCGGCGGCCTGCGGATCGGTCGGGTTGGCCAGCTGCTCCCACTCGTCCAGCAGGCTCGAGTCGACCTGGCGGACCAGCTCGCCGAGCCACGCGATGACGTCCTTGAGGTCGTCGGTCTTCACGTCCTCGGGGACGGTCTGCTCCAGCGCCTTGTACGCGCCGGCCAGGTAGCGCAGCACGATGCCCTCGGTGCGCGCCAGCTCGTAGAAGCCGACGTAGTCCGAGAAGGTCATCGCCCGCTCGTACAGGTCGCGGACCACCGACTTCGGCTGCAGCTGGTGGTCGCCGATCCACGGGTGCGCCCCTCGGTACACCTCGTAGGCGTGGGTGAGCAGCTCCTCCAGCGGCTTCGGGTAGGTGATCTCCTGGAGCCGCTCCATCCGCTCCTCGTACTCGATGCCGTCCCGCTTCATCTCGCCGACGGCCTCGCCGCGCGCCTTGTTCTGCTGCGCGGCGAGGATCTGGCGCGGGTCGTCGAGGGTCGCCTCGACGACGGAGACGACGTCCATCGCGTACGACGGCGAGGTCGGGTCGAGCAGCTCGAAGGCGGCCAGCGCGAAGGTCGACAGCGGCTGGTTGAGCGCGAAGTTCTCCTGCAGGTCCAGCGTGAGCCGGACGATCCGGCCGTCGGCGTCGGGCTCCGGCAGCCGCTCCACCACACCGCCCTGCAGCAGCGAGCGGTAGATGGCGATCGCGGTGCGGATGTGCCGGCGCTGCGCCACCTTGTCCTCGTGGTTGTCGGTGAGCAGCTTGCGCATCGCCTCGAAGGCGTTGCCGGGGCGGCCGATCACCGACAGCAGCATCGCGTGGGTCACCTTGAACCGGGACACCAGCGGCTCCGGGTCGGCGCCGATCAGCCTCTCGAAGGTCTCCTCGGTCCAGCCGACGAAGCCCTCCGGCGCCTTCTTGCGCACCACCTTGCGCTTCTTCTTCGGGTCGTCCCCGGCCTTGGCGATCGCCTTGTCGTTCTCGATCACGTGCTCCGGCGCCTGCGCCACCACCTGGCCGACGGTGTCGAAGCCGGCCCGGCCGGCCCGCCCGGCGATCTGGTGGAACTCGCGGGCACGCAGGATGCGCACCCGGGTGCCGTCGTACTTGGACAGGGCCGTGAACAGCACCGTGCGGATCGGCACGTTGACGCCGACACCCAGCGTGTCGGTGCCGCAGATCACCTTCAACAGGCCTGCCTGGGCGAGGCGTTCGACCAGTCGGCGGTACTTCGGCAGCATGCCCGCGTGGTGCACGCCGATGCCGTGGCGCACGTAACGGGACAGGTTGCGGCCGAACTTGGTGGTGAAGCGGAAGTTGCCGATCAGGTCGGCGATGGCCTCCTTCTCCGCCTTCGAGCACATGTTGATGCTCATCAGCGACTGCGCCCGCTCCACCGCCTCCTTCTGCGTGAAGTGCACGACGTAGACCGGCGCCTGGCCGGTCTGCAGCAGCTCCTCGAGCGTGTCGTGCATCGTGGTGCGGCGGTACTCGTAGAACAGCGGCACCGGGCGGGTCGCGTTGCGGACCACCGTCGTCGGACGGCCGGTCCGGCGGGTCAGGTCCTCCTCGAAGCGGCGGACGTCGCCGAGCGTCGCCGACATCAGCAGGAACTGCGCCTGCGGCAGCTCCAGCAGCGGGATCTGCCAGGCCCAGCCGCGGTCCGCCTCGGCGTAGAAGTGGAACTCGTCCATGACCACCTGGCCGATGTCCGCCCGCGTGCCGTCGCGCAACGCGATCTGGGCGAGCACCTCGGCGGTGCAGCAGATGATCGGCGCGGTCGGGTTCACGCTCGCGTCGCCGGTCATCATGCCGACCTGCTCGGTGCCGAACATCTTCACCAGGTCGAAGAACTTCTCCGACACCAGCGCCTTGATCGGCGCGGTGTAGAAGGTCCGCTGCCCCTCCGCCAGCGCCGCGAAGTGCGCCCCCGCCGCCACCAGGCTCTTGCCCGACCCGGTCGGCGTCGCCAGGATCACGTTGTTCCCCGACACCAACTCGATCAGCGCCTCCTCTTGCGCCGGGTACAGCGTGATCCCCCGCTCCTCCGCCCAGGCGGCGAACGTCTCGTACAGCGCGTCGGGCGTGGCGGGCTTCGGCATCAGATCAAGGAGGGTCACCCGGCTATCTTGCCTGCTCGCGGCCACCCCGGGCAAAGCCCGGGGCTAGGAGGGGACGCGCGGGGCGGCGGCGGGCAGCTGCACGGTGTTGCGGCACTCGTACGCGGTCGCGGCGGCCCGGCCGACCTTCAGGGCGATGTCCGCGTACGCCTGCCCCACCCCAGCCGGGGAGGTGCCGTCGATGTGGTCCCCGTTGACCTGCACGCCGACGTACGGCGGCGCGGCGCGGCCGGTGTCCGGCCGCGTGCCCTGGAAGTCGCACGACACGTAGAGCCGGACCCTGTCGTGGTTCACGATCCAGCCGGTCGCACCGGGCCCGAAATCCAGCGGGGTGACCGAGCCGAGGCGGGCGTCGCTCGCGCGGTCCGCGTCGACCCCGTTCCACGGCGGCCTGATGTCCACGTCGAGCAGGAAGGCGCCGCCCGTCCACGTGACGGTGCAGCGGTAGTCGCGGTCCCCGGACTCGGGCTTCTCGAGGGTGGCGATCTCCCGGGCCGGCTTGGGCTCGACGGCCTTCCCGTCCGGGCCGGCCAGCGGCTTCAGATCGTTCTCGTCCACGAGCGACCAGCACGCGTGCTCCGGCAGGTCCGCGGACTGCCACGGCTTCCACGCCCACAAACCCCGACCGACCGCCGCCGCCACCACGAGGGCGACGGCGGCGTGCCAGGGGCGGATCCGGGACGGCCGCCGGGGCGGGTCGTCCGGGGACGGCGGGATGATGTGGGCGACATGAAGCCTTTGCGAGGGGAAGGGTTTAAAGGTCCGAGAGATGGAATTGAGGTTAAGTCTGAGTGAACGACACGGGGCTTGTGCCCCGAAGCTGTGCCGAGCGGCACATTGCCTGGCCCGCGAGGGCCGTGCCAGAGTGCCGGGCATGGTCCACCCGCCTGCCTCCGAACCGCACACCGCCGAGCTCGCTCCGGCGAACGTCTTCGACTGGCTCGACGAGGCCGCCGAGCTGCGCGCCGAGGCCGGCCTCACGCGTACGCTGCGCAGCCGGCCCGCCGAGGACCCGGTGCTCGACCTCGCCGGGAACGACTACCTGGGGCTGACCCGGCACCCCGTGGTGACACGGGCGGCTGCCGAGGCCGCGCTGCGCTGGGGCGGCGGGGCGACGGGCTCGCGGCTGGTGACCGGGACGACCGCGCTGCACACCGAACTGGAGGAGGAACTCGCCGAGTTCTGCGGGGCCGAGGCGGCACTGGTGTTCTCCTCCGGGTACACGGCGAATCTGGCCGCGCTCACCGCGCTCACCGACCCGGACACCCTGATCGTGTCCGACGCCTACAACCACGCCTCCCTGATCGACGGCTGCCGGCTCTCCCGCTCCGACGTCCACCGCGCCCCGCACAGCGACCCGGCGGCCGTCGCCGAAGTGCTCGCCGCCCGGACGCAGCGGCGGGCGCTCGTCGTCACCGACTCGGTGTTCTCGGTGGACGGCGACGCCGCCCCGCTGGCCGCGCTCTCCGAAGCCGTCCGCGCGCACGGCGCCGCCCTGCTCGTGGACGACGCGCACGGGCTGGGCGTCCTCGGCCCCGGCGGCACCGGGGCCCTCGCGGCGGCCGGGCTCGCCGGGCGGCCGGACACCGTCGCCACCGCGACCCTCTCCAAGTCCCTCGGCTCCCAGGGCGGCGCCGTCCTCGGCCCGCGCCGGGTGATCCGCCACCTCACCGAGACCGCCCGCACCTTCATCTTCGACACCGGCCTCGCCCCGGCCGCCGCCGGCGCCGCCCTCGCCGCCCTGCGCCTGCTGCGCGCCGAACCGGCCCGCGCCGAACGCGCCCGCGAGGTCGCCCGCGCCCTCGCCCGGCAACTCACTGTCGCCGGCCTGCACGCCTGCGAGCCGGACGCCGCCGTGGTCTCCGTCCGCGCCCCGGGCCCCGAGGCCGCCGTCGCCTGGGCCGCCGACTGCCGCCGCGCCGGCCTCGCGGTCGGCTGCTTCCGCCCCCCGTCCGTCCCGGACGGCATCTCCCGCCTGCGCCTGACCGCCCGCGGCGACCTGACCGACGGGCAGATCGCCGACGCGGTGCGGATCATCGCCGAGCTGGCCCCGGCGGGCGCCCGGCCCGACTAATCGCTCGGCGCGGCCGGGCGTGCCCGGGCAGGATGGCGGCATGCCGGATCTGCTGTGGGACGACGTCGCGTGGCTGCTCGACCCCTCCGGCGGGGGCTACCTCCCCGACGTGTTCATCGCGGACACGACGGTGGCGGACTGGCAGGCCGTGCTCGATCTGGTCGAGGAACAGGGCTGGGAGTCCGCATACGTCGAGGGTCGCTCTGCGCGGCCGCTGCCACCGGCCGAGGTCGTGCTGTCCAGGCCGGCCGGTGCCGAGTGCCCGAGCCTGTCGGTGTGGCCCGTGCCCGACGTGTGCGCGATCTTCCGGTTCACTTCGGACGAGGAGATCGACTTCGACGTCGACCTCCGGGAGCTCCAGGGGCAGGAGCGGCTGGACGTCCTCTGCGGGTTCCTGGCGGCGATCGGGCGGCGGCTGGGCAAGTCGGTTCCGATGTTCTTCGAGAGCAGCGTCGCGCAGCCGCCGTTCCTCGGGTACGACGTGGCAGCAGACCGGGTCCGGCTGCTGTGGGAGCCGCCGTCCGGCGGGAGTGGATCAGACCGGCCCTGACACCAGCAGCGCTTCCGCGCCGATCCGGCGGTAGCCGGCGGCCTGGAAGGCGCGGACGCTGGGGGCGTTGCCGGGGGCCTGTTGGGCCCAGATCGTGTCGCCTTCGGGGAGGAGGTGGCGGGCGGCGCCGGCGAGGGTGCGGCCGAGGCCCCGGTTCCGGGTGTGGGGGTCGACCTCGACGGCGCACTCCCAGCGGCCGGCGACGCCGCGACCGAGGATGAGGACGCCGCCGTCGGTGACGCCGCCGTCGTTGACGCCGCCGTCGGTGGTGAAGACGCGGACGTCCTCGCGGTAGCGCAGGGCCCGGAGCACCCGGGGGTGCTCGCGGTCCCGGACTTCGGTCAGTGGCAGCGGCGGCTCACCCGGCAGGCGGTCGGCGACCGTCAGCAGGTCGATGTTGTTGACGGTGCGTCCGGTGCGTTCGCCGAAGGCGGTCAGGAAGGGCGGGCAGAGCGGGGCGGACAGCGGGTCGCCGGGGGTGGCGGCGAGCGTCGAGTGCACCCAGACCGGGTCCTCGTCGGTGAAGAGGACCGCGTGGGCGGCGAAGGACACCACTCCGGTCTCGCGCGGTGACGGCTGCGGCACCACCGTGACCGATCCGTCCGGCGGGGGGAACACCCCGCCTGCCGCGTCCGCCAGGATCTCTGCCAGCCCCCGCACGCCCGTCTCCACGCCCATCCGCGCCCCCAACCGTCGAAAGGGCCAGCCTATGCCGCTGCCTTCATTGCTTGCGGGCCCGGCTCGGCTGGACGCGGGTGGGTTCGCCTGCCGCCTTGGGGTGGTCGGGCGGGTAGGGGAGTTCGCCGAGGCCCTCGTCGTGCAGTTGCTTGTCGTACAGCTCCAGGAGGCCTTCGAGGCGGAACGCCTGGCCGTCCATCTCCGCGTTGGGGTCGCCGAGTTCGGCGAAGCGGGCCGGGACGGTGCGCAGGTCGAAGTCCTCGGGGGTGGCGTCGTCGAGTTCGTCCCAGTGCAGCGGGGTGGAGGCGGTGGCGCGGGGGCGGGCGCGCAGGGAGTAGGCGGAGGCGATGGTGCGGTCGCGGGCCATCTGGTTGTAGTCGACGAAGATCCGTTCGCCGCGTTCCTCCTTCCACCAGGCGGTGGTGACCTTGCCGGGCATCCGCTGTTCCAGGACCCGGCCGAGGGCGATGACCGCGTGCCGGCCGTCGGTGAAGGTCCACTCGGGTTCGAGCGGCACGTACACGTGCAGGCCGCGTCCGCCGGAGGACTTGGGCCAGCCGCGCAGTCCGTGCTCTTCGAGGAGGGCGCGCAGTTCGTGGGCGGCGCGGGCGGCGTCGTGGAAGTCGGTGCCGGGTTGCGGGTCGAGGTCGATGCGCAGTTCGTCCACGTGGTCGGTGTCGGTGCGCCGTACGGGCCAGGGGTGGAAGGTGAGGCAGCCGAGGTTGGCCGCCCACAGGACGGCGGCGGGCTCGGTGGGGCAGATCTCGTCGGCGGAGCGGCCGCTGGGGAAGTTGATCCGGGCGGTGGGCAGCCAGTCCGGCAGGCCTTTGGGGGCGCGTTTCTGGTAGAAGAACTCGCCGTCGACGCCGTCCGGGAAGCGCTGCAGTGTGGTGGGGCGGTCGCGCAGGCCGCGCAGTACTCCGTCGGCGACGGCCAGGTAGTACTGTGCGACGTCCAGCTTGGTGAAGCCGCGCTCGGGGTAGTACACCTTGTCCGGGTTCGACAGTCGGACGGTGCGCCCGGCGACTTCCAGTTCCACGGCTGAGCCCATGCCATTCACGCTAAGCGCGCGGGGCCCCGTGCGCCCCCCGAGTCCCGCGCACACCCCCGGACCCCGGCGAACGTCCCGAGCCCGGCGAACGCCCCCCGAGCCTGGCGCGCGCCCCGGCGGGAACGGGGCGAGGATCGGACGCATGGACCTGCCCGTGATGCCGCCGGTGGCGCCGATGCTCGCCAAGTCGGTGGCCAAGATCCCGCCCGGGATGCAGTACGAGGCCAAGTGGGACGGCTTTCGCACCATCGTGTTCCGCGACGGTGCCGAGGTGGAACTCGGCAGCCGCACCGGAAAGCCGCTGACCAGGTACTTTCCCGAGCTGGTCGAGGCCTTCCGGCGCGAGTTGCCGCCCCGCTGCGTGCTGGACGGAGAGGCGGTGATCGCCCGCGACGGCCGGCTGCGCTTCGAGGAGCTGCTGGAGCGCATCCACCCCGCCGCGAGCCGGGTGAAGCTGCTCGCCGAGCAGACCCCGGCCTCCTTCGTCGCCTTCGACCTGCTCGCCCTCGGGGACGACTCGCTGCTGGACGAGCCGCTGTCGGTGCGCCGCCCGGCCTTGGAGGCGGCGCTCGCCGAGGCCGCCGACCCGGTGTTCACCGCCCCTGCCGTCACCGACCGGGACCTCGCGCAGACCTGGTTCGCCGAGTACGAGGGCGCCGGGCTGGACGGGGTGGTCGCCAAGCCGCTGGACCAGCCGTACCGGCCGGGGGAGCGGACCATGTACAAGATCAAGCACGAGCGCACCGCCGACTGCGTGGTGGCCGGCTACCGCGAGCACAAGAGCGGCCCGGTGGTCGGCTCCCTCCTGCTGGGCATCTTCGACACCGAGGGGAAGCTCCAGCACGTCGGCGTCTGCGCCGCCTTCTCGATGGCCCGCCGCCGCGAACTCGTCGAGGAGCTGGCCCCGTTGCGGATGGACGACCTCGCCCGGCACCCCTGGGGCGCCTGGGCGGACGAGGCCGCGCACGCCGAGGGCCGGCTGCCCGGCGCGGTCAGCCGCTGGACCGGCGGCAAGGACCTGTCCTGGATCGCGCTGCGTCCCGAGCGGGTGGTCGAGGTCGCGTACGACCACATGGAGGGCACCCGCTTCCGGCATACCGCGCAGTTCCGCCGCTGGCGGCCGGACCGCACCCCGGAGAGCTGCACCTACGAGCAGTTGGAGGAGCCGGTCTCGTACGACCTCGGCAAGGTGCTCGGAATCTGACGGATCGTCAGTCGTCAACACTGCTGACACTGAAAGGCCGAACACGGGCGGAACGCCGGCGGCCCGAACGGAAAGGGTCCGTTCGGGCCGCCGGCGTGTGGGTGCGGGAGGTCAGGAGACGCGCAGCGAGCCGGTGCCGCTCGCGGTGGCCGAGGGCCCCGACGGCGAGCCCGTGCCGCCGGTGATCGTGGCGAAGGCGGACGGCGAGCCGGAGGTCGAACCGGACGCCGACCCCGAGCCCGGCGCCGACGGCGCGGCGGTCGCCGGCGGGATCGAGTAGACGTTCTTCGGCGAGATGATCTTGGTGATCGCGTTCGCGAACAGCGACGACGGCTCCGAACCCTGGTACAGCACATCGGTGTTGAGCAGCATCGCCAGCGTGCTCTGCGCCTCCGGCAGGTACACGGCCACGCTCTCGTAGCCGGGCATCGAGCCGTTGTGTCCGATCCACCCGTAGTTGTTGAACAGCCCGAAGCCGTACGTGACGCCGGGGTCGCCGGTCGGCAGGGTCTTCAGGCGTTCGGCCTGGGTGGCCGGTTTGACGAGGGTGCCGGTGGCCATGGTCTTGGCCCAGCTCTCCAGGTCGGCGAGGGTGGTGATGACGGCCCCGGCGGTCCAGGCCCAGGACGGGTTCCAGTTGGTGGCGTCCTCGATCGCCCCGGTGGGCGTCTGGTCGGTGTAGCCGTGGGAGTGCGGGTCGGGGATGCTCGCGTCGACGGGGAAGCTGGTCTTGGCGAGCGAGGCGGGGGTGAACACCTGGTCCTTGAGGAACGCGCCGGCTGGCTGCCCGCCGACCTTCTCGATCAGCTTGCCCAGGATGATGTAGTTGCTGTTGTTGTACTGGAACTGGGTGCCGGGCGGGGAGACCGCGGGGTGCTTGTACCCGTAGGCGAGCAGCTGGTCGGGGGTGAACACGTGGTTCGGGTTGCTGATCAGCGTGTTCACGAAGTCCGGGTCGGAGCTGTACGGGAACAGGCCGCTGCGCATCTCGCCGAGCTGGCGGACGGTGATCCCGTCGCCGCCGGGGACGCCGTCCACGTACTTGGAGATCGGGTCGTCCAGGGCCACCTTGCCCTGGTCCACCAGTCGCAGGACGGCGGTCGCGGTGAAGGTCTTGGTCTCGCTGCCGATCCGCGAGTACAGCCCGGGGTCCATCGCCGCGCCGCTGGTCTTGTCGGCGACGCCGAAGGACTTCTGGTACGTGCCGCCGGGCGTGATGATGCCGACCGAGATGCCGGGGACGGAGGCCTGGCTCATCACCTGCTGGATCGCGGAGTCCAGCTGTGAGGTGACGGCCGGGGTCAGCGGTACCACCGCGCCCGGGGACACGTTCACCGAGGTGGTGGGGGACGGGCTGAGCGCGGCCGGCTCGCCGGCGACCGCCGGGCCGCCGGCCGGCTGGGCGGGCTTCGAGTCGCCGGAGCAGGCCGCGGTGGCGAGCAGGCCGGTCAGGGCCAGGGCGGCGGCGGTCACGCGCCCTGCCGAACGGACAGCGGTCGATCGCGCAACGGCCGAGCCGGCACCGGCGGAGTGCGCACCGGCCGGTCGCGCAACGGTCGGGCGGATGGCGGCCGGTCGCGGCCGTCGGGTCTTGGTCATGTGGCGAGAGCGCCTCTCTGGGGCGGTCGGCCCCTTGGGCTGGGGCCCCGGAGTGCTGCTCCACGGGGCGCGGGGGAAGCGTCGCCACCGTAAGCACCGCTGCCGCCGGGCCGCGCGCGGGTCGGTTCCCGGCTGATCCGAACGGGCCCGTCGTCAGCCGAGTGCCCCAATCCGGCTGGCGGCCGCCATCAGGAACCGTCAAACCCGCTTAGAACCGGTCAAGCCCTTCCAAATGTCCCCGTCCACCCGCCGGTTGGAGTCGCGCCCGCCGCTCCGCGCTCGGCCGAACGAGTGAGCACCGGCATGCCGCACCCCCTGCCGGCCGCCGCTCGGGCACGATCGTTTAGCCCAGCTGTGGCCGTCCTTAAGAATTCCTCGATGGACCGCACCCCCTCCCACCAGGCAGATTTCTGCCTGCCCGGAGTGCGTCCGCCAGGACCGGCCGAACCGGGCCACCTCGGCCTGCCCGACCCCCGAAGGCCGTCCCCCCGCGCGTCAGGAGCCGCCCCCGTGAAGGCACTCGTCAAGCAGAAGGCCGAGCCCGGCCTCTGGATGATCGATGTCCCGAAGCCCGAGATCGGCCCCAACGAGGTGCTGATCAAGGTGCTGCGGACCGGCATCTGCGGCACCGACCTGCACATCCGCAAGTGGGACGGCTGGGCGCAGCAGACCATCAAGACCCCGCTGGTGCTCGGTCACGAGTTCGTCGGCGAGGTCGCCGAGATCGGCGCCGGCGTCGCGGACATCGCGATCGGCGACCTGGTCAGCGGCGAGGGCCACCTGGTGTGCGGCAAGTGCCGCAACTGCCTGGCCGGCCGCCGCCACCTGTGCCGCAACACCGTCGGCCTGGGCGTCAACCGCGACGGCGCCTTCGCCGAGTACGTGGCGCTGCCCGCCTCCAACGTCTGGGTGCACCGGGTGCCGGTCGACCTGGACGTGGCCGCGATCTTCGACCCGTTCGGCAACGCCGTGCACACCGCGCTGTCCTTCCCGCTGGTCGGCGAGGACGTGCTGGTCACCGGCGCCGGCCCGATCGGCATCATGGCCGCCGCCGTCGCCAAGCACGCCGGCGCCCGCAGCGTGATGATCACCGACGTCTCCCCGTACCGCCTCGACCTGGCCCGCGAGGTCGGTGTGACGCTGGCGCTCAACGTCGCCGAGCACACCATCGAGGAGGGCCAGCAGAAGCTCGGCCTGCGCGAGGGCTTCGACGTCGGCCTGGAGATGTCCGGCCGCCCCGAGGCGATGCAGTCGATGATCGCCAACATGACGCACGGCGGCAAGATCGCCATGCTCGGCCTGCCGGCCGACGACTTCGCCGTCGACTGGGCGCGGATCGTCACCTCGATGATCACCATCAAGGGCATCTACGGCCGCGAGATGTTCGAGACCTGGTACGCGATGTCCGTGCTGCTGGAGGGCGGCCTGGACCTCAGCCCGGTGATCACCGGCCGCTACGCCGCCGACGACTTCGCCGCCGCCTTCGACGACGCCGCGAGCGGCAACTGCGGCAAGATCATCCTCGACTGGACCGCCTGAGCCACCCCGCCGACGCAAAAGGAGCCTGTTGTGTTCGACAACGTGCGCGCCGACATCGCCACCACCCTCGACGAGATCCGCGAGGCCGGCCTGTTCAAGCCCGAGCGGGTGATCGGGACCCCGCAGAGCGCCGCGGTCACCGTCACCGGCGGCGGCAAGCCGGGCGAGGTGCTGAACTTCTGCGCCAACAACTACCTCGGCCTGGCCGACCACCCCGAGGTGCTGGACGCCGCCAAGGACGCCCTGGACCGCTGGGGCTACGGGATGGCCTCGGTCCGCTTCATCTGCGGCACCCAGGACGTCCACAAGCAGCTGGAGGACCGCCTCTCGGCGTTCCTCGGCCAGGAGGACACGATCCTCTACTCCTCCTGCTTCGACGCCAACGGCGGCGTCTTCGAGACCGTGCTCGACGACCGTGACGCCGTCATCTCCGACGCGCTGAACCACGCGAGCATCATCGACGGCATCCGGCTCAGCAAGGCCCGCCGCCACCGCTACGCCAACCGCGACATGGCCGACCTGGAGAAGCAGCTCCAGGAGACCCAGGACGCCCGCCGCCGCCTGATCGTCACCGACGGCGTCTTCTCGATGGACGGCTACGTCGCCCCGCTGCGGGAGATCTGCGACCTGGCCGACCGCTACGACGCCATGGTCATGGTGGACGACTCGCACGCCGTCGGCTTCGTCGGCGCGGGCGGCCGCGGCACCCCCGAGCTGCACGGCGTGATGGACCGCGTGGACATCATCACCGGCACCCTCGGCAAGGCCCTCGGCGGCGCCTCCGGCGGTTACGTCGCCGCCCGCCGGGAGATCGTCGCCCTGCTGCGCCAGCGCTCCCGCCCGTACCTGTTCTCCAACTCGCTGGCCCCGGTGATCGCGGCCGCCTCGCTGAAGGTGCTCGACCTGGTCGAGCAGTCCAACGAGCTGCGCGAGCGACTGGCGGCCAACACCGCGCTGTTCCGCACGAAGATGACCGAGGCCGGGTTCGAGATCCTGCCCGGCGACCACCCGATCGCCCCGGTGATGATCGGCGACGCGGCCGAGGCCGGCCGGCTCGCCGAACTGCTGCTGGAGCGCGGCGTGTACGTGATCGGGTTCTCCTACCCGGTGGTCCCGCACGGCCAGGCCCGGATCCGGGTGCAGCTGTCCGCCGCGCACTCCACCGAGGACGTCGAGCGCGCCGTCGCCGCCTTCGTGGACGCGCGCGCCGCGCTGGGGGAGTAACCCGCCGGGGAGCTACCCGCCGGGGAGCTACCCGCTGGGGGAGCAACCCCACCGAGACTGCCCGCGGGCCGGTCCGCTCGGAACCGGACCGGCCCGCGGGCTCACGACCGCCGTGCGGCGGAGGCGCGTCGATGCCTCTCCGCCGCACGGCTCACCAGACCATCCGCCCCACCCTCCCGCTTCGGGGGCGGGACGCCGGCCCGGCCGACGTCCCGCCCCCGTTCGCGGTTTCCGGAGCAGCCGGATCGGCCGGGTCGGCGGGAGCGGCCGGGTCGGCGGGATCAGTCGTCGTCCTGGCCCTGGTCGTCGTCCCCGTCGCCGTGGTGCCCGGACGGGCGGGCGAAGACCTGGTAGCCGCCGGCCGCCGGACCCTTGGTGCCGGTGACCAGGTTGCCGCTGGTCGAGCCGAAGACCACGGTGTCGCCGTGGGCGTCCACGAAGGGGTCGACCGAGGAACCGTCGCCGAACGAGCCGTCCGGCGCGGTGGCGACCCGCTCGGTGCGGCCGGTGCGCAGGTCCTGGCGGTAGACGTCCCAGCCCGGGTGCTGCGGGCCGGCCACCAGGTTGTCGGCGGCGGAGGAGAAGTAGATCCAGCGGTTGTCGGCGGTGATGCTGCCGTGGTCGGAGGTGCCGACCGAGGTGGTGCCGGGCAGACCGCCGCTGACCTTCGTCACGGTGCCCTTCCTGAGGTCCCGGACGTACAGCACCAGGTGGTACCGGTGGCCGTCGGTCGACCCGCCGGGCTCGGGCAGGCCGTACACCGCGCGCCGCCCGTCCGGGCTGATCGTCGCGTCGAAGCTCGCGTAGCCGAGCTTGCCGTCGAGGTCGAGGCTCGCGGCGGAGATGTGGCCGGACTGCACGTCGTACGTGTAGTAGGCGCCGGTGGTCGGCCGGGCCAGGTTCGGCTGCGCCAGGCCCTCCCGGGCGCCGCGGGGCAGGGCCGGGGCGGTGCCCGGGGCGAGCTCGACGTCGGCGGGCGCGGCGGGCCCGGCGGCGGTGGTGGCGGTGGCGGTGGCGGTGGTGGTGGCGGTGGCGGCCTCGGCGGCCGGGGCGGCGAGGGCCGGGGTCTGCTCGGCCGGCAGCAGGTTGGACGCGAAGGAGGTGAAGCCGATGGTGCGGCCGTCCGCGCTGATCGTCGGGTTGAGGGACATGCTGTCGCCCGGCTTGCCGTCCACGCCGAGGGACACCAGGCGGGTCTTCCCGGTCCAGCGGTCGGTGACGTAGATGTTGTAGTCCCAGGTGTACGGCCTGGCGAGCGAGGGGTCGCCGCCCTGGAGGCCCGGAACGAGGTCGGTCCGGGAGGACACGAAGGCCACGTAGCGGCCGTTCGCGCTGATCGAGGGCGCGTACGAGGCGTGGAACTTGTCGGTGTCGGTGCTGGTGAGCCCGCCGCTGACCAGCTCGGTGCGGCCGGTCTTGCGGTCGCGGACGTACACCTCGGTCCGGCCCTGGACCGGCAGGCCGGGCAGCACGTTGTCGGCGTCGCTCTCGAAGACGACGTAGCGGCCGTCGGCGTTGATCGCGACGTAGTCGGTGAAGCCGTTCAGCACCGAGCCGTCGTCGGCCAGGTTGACCCGCTCGGTGCCGCCGGTCCGCAGGTCGCGGACGTAGGCGTCGCGTCCGCTCTTCGCGGGCTGGGACACCAGGTTCGTGGCCCAGGAGGTGAACAGGGCGTAGTGGCCGTCCGCGCTGATCCCCTTGCTCCACGACTGGTTGTCCGGCACGGCGCCGTTCAGCCCGACGCTGACCTGGACGGTGCCGCGCGGCGCCGGGGCGGCCTGGGCCGGAACGGCGACCGTGGCCAGCACGGCGGCGGCCGCCAGGATGCTGCCGCTGCCGGCCAACCACCGGTTGCGGGTGGTTCGGGTGTTGCGGGTCATGGGTGTTGTCCTCCCCCAGTGATCGCCCCTGCCGCCGGGCTCCCTCCCGACGACGGGCTCCTGGAGAGCCAATCGCCGGGAGGGCGCGACGGTCAACGGCCGGGGGTGATCTCGGCGGAAAATACGTCAACGGACGTATCCCGCAAGGGAGTCAGGCCATCGACGGCATCGGATCAGGCCATCGACGCCGATGCCGCCGAAGCCGGTGTCATCGACGTCGGTGCCATCGACGCCGGTGCCGCCGAAGCCGGTGTCGTCAGAGGCGGCGCCGGAAGACGTCCGTGAGGTTGTTGGTGTCGCCCGGGACGAGGTCGCCGTCCGTGGCGTTGAAGACCACGGTGCCCCCGAAGGCGTCCACGGACGGCGTGAACGACGAGGCGGTGCTCTGCGAACCGTCCTGGGTGAGGCTCACCCGCTCGGTGCGTCCGGTCCACAGGTCGCGGCGGAAGACGTCCGTCTGCTGGTTGGTGTCGTCCGGCACCAGGGTCTCGACGTCGGACGTGAAGTACACCCAGCGGCTGTCGTAGGTCATGACGGGCTCGGACGAGGAGAGGTCCGTCGTGGTGCCGGGGAGCGGGGTGCTGACCCGGGTGACGGTGCCGGTGGCCAACTCGCGGGCGTAGACCACCAGGTGGACCCCGTGCGAGCCGGGCCGCCCGCCGGGCTGGGGGACGCTGTAGACGGCGTAGCGGCCGTCGGGGCTGATCCGGCCGTCCTGGCCGGAGGCCCGGAAGGCCCCCGTCTCGTCGTAGCTGGCGCCGCTGATCCGGCCGGTGCGGGCGTCCCAGACGTAGAAGGGGTAGAACCGGGGCACCGCCAGCCGGGGCTGCGCGCCGGTGGTGGCTGCGGGTGCGGGTGCGGTGGCGTCGTCGGCCGGGTCGGAGGTGCCGGAGGTGTCGGCGGAGGTGCCGGAGGTGCCGGCGGGGTCCTGCCCGGGTGGGAGCAGGTTGCCGGCGCGCGAGGTGAAACCGACGGTCCGGCCGTCCGCGCTCAGGGTCGGCTCGAAGGAGTTCTGGTCGGCGGGCGTGCCGTCGGCGCCGACCGTGATCAGCCGGGTGGTGTGGGTCCAGCGGTCGGTGACGTAGACGTTCACCTTGCCGCGCTTGACCGTCGCCCCGAGGTCGGTGCGGTCGGAGGCGAAGGCCACGTAGCGGCCGTCCCAGCTCAGGCTGGGGTTGATGGCCCTGCGGATCGACTGGTCGTCGGACGTCGAGCCGGTGCCGGCGCTGATCAGCTCGGTGCGGCCGGTCCACCGGTCGCGGACGAAGACGTCGTACTCGTGCTTCTGCTGGCCGGGCACCACGTTGGTCGCGGCGGTGCTGAACGCCACGTACCGGCCGTCGCCGCTGATCGAGGCGTCGTAGACGCTCGCGTCCAGCCGGGAGCCGTCGTCGGCCAGGTCGACCTGGTGGACGTGCCCGTTCCGGAGGTCCTTGACGTAGAGGCCCTCGGTGGCATCGGTGTGACCGGGGACGAGGTTGGTCGCCGTCGAGCTGAACAGCACGGAGCGGCCGTCGGAGGTCAGCCCGAGGCCGTAGGAGTCGCCGTCGAGCCCCTCGCCCTTGGGCCCCTCGCTGACCCGGGCGGTATCGCCCTTGGGCGGCCGGGCCTCGGCGGCGGGCATCACGGCGCCGACCGCGGTGGCGGCGGCCAGGACGCAGGCGGCGCGGGCCAGCCGGCGGCGGGTGCGTGCGGTGGTCATCGATCATCCTCCCCAGATGACGGTGCCGGGCCCGCTCGACCCCCGCGGCCCGTTGGGCACGAGCCAAGCGCCGCCCGGCCCGGCGGTCAACGAAGTGAAGCGATCTCGTCCGGAAATACGTCACCGGTGGTACCTCCGTCCGACCTCGCGCTCCCGCCGCGGGCCGATCCTTCCGGTCGGGAACCCCGGCCCGCCCGGTCCGGTCCGCCGCGCTGGCAGAATTGGCTTGTGATCGACGCACGACGGCTGCGGACCCTGCGGGCCGTGGCGGACCACCGCACCGTGACCGCCGCGGCGGCCGCCCTCTACCTGACCCCCTCCGCGGTCTCCCAGCAGCTGGCCGCCCTGGAGCAGGAGACCGGGCACCACCTGCTCGCCCGCGAGGGCCGGGGTGTGCGGCTGACCGCCGCCGGGGAGATCCTGCTCGGCCACGCCGATGTCGTGCTCGCCCAGCTGGAACGCGCCGAGGCCGACCTCGCCGCCTACAGCGCGGGCGTCTCCGGCGAGGTCACCGTGGCCTCCTTCGCCACCGGCATCGGGCTGGTGCTCGCCCCCGCGATCGGCCTGCTCGGCGAGCGCGCGCCGGGGGTGCGGCTCAAGGTGCTGGACGCCGAGGGCGACGCCAGCCTGCCGATGGTCCTGGAGGGGCGGGCCGACCTAGCGGTGGCCGTCGAGTACCGCGGCGCTCTGCGCGCCGACGACGCGCGGCTCACCCGGGTGCCGCTGTACGCCGAGCCCTTCGAGGCCGTCCTGCCGCTCGGCCACCGGCTGGCCGGCGAGGCCGGACCGCTCGCCGTCGCCGCGTTGGCCGACGAGCCCTGGATCGGCCCCTACCCGGGCAACCCCTGCCACGACGTGGTCCTGCTGGCCTGCGAGCACGCCGGGTTCCAGCCGCGGCTGCTGCACTCCTCGGACGACTTCCGGGCCGTGGTGGCGCTGGCCTCGGCGGGCGCCGGGGTCGCCCTCGTCCCGCGCTCGGCGCTGCGCGGCGTCGACCTCGGCCAGGTGGCCGTCCGCCCGGTGGACAGCGAGCTCGCCACCCGTCGGGTCTTCGCGGCTGTCCGGGCCGGCGCCGACGGGCACCCGCTGATCCGCCCGGTCCTCGACGCCCTCGCCGAGGCGGCCGCCGCGGGCGCGTAGCGCGGCGGGGGCTGTGGCGGGGGCTGTGGCGGGGCGTCCGGAAAGCGGGAGGGTCCGTCAGCGAGGGGTCCGGAAAGGGATGTGCGGCTGCTCGGCGTCCCGGGTCGGGCGGCCGCGCCGTGTGCAGGTGGCGTGGCGTCCCGGCCCGGGCGGCCGTGCAGCCGCTGGTCGGTGGGGGCGGTCGGAGGGCCCGACCGCCGGGGTCACCCGGTCGTGAGGGTGATCAGGCGGACGGCGGGGGCGGAGACCACCTGCACCGTCTCGGTGTCGGGCAGGCGCAGCTTGGCGAAGCCGCCCTGGAAGGCCACCAGCGCCTTGGGCACCGAGGAGACCGCCTCACCGTCCGCGTTCACCACCGTGTAGCCGGCGACCAGTTCGACGGCGGCCTCGGCCCAGTCCTCGTTCATGCGTCCCCCGTGTACGAATGTCCCGCAAAAACGGTACTGATCGGTACCGACTGGAGGACGGTACCGACCGGTGCCGTTTGGCGTCAAGAGCGGTTAGGATCGCCTCCATGGCAGTCAACGCACGGGCGCGCCTGCTGAGCACGGCAGAGTCCCTCTTCTACGCCAACGGGATCCACGCGGTCGGCGTGGAGCGCATCCTCTCCGAGTCCGGTGTGGGCCGGGCCTCCTTCTACCGGCACTTCGCCGGCAAGGAGGCCCTGGTGACCGCCGTCCTGGAAGGCCGGGACGCGCGGTGGCGCGCCTGGCTCTCCGAGCGGGTCGCGGCCCACGGCGGCCACCCGCTCAACGTCTTCGACGCGCTGGCCGAACGGTTCGCCGCGCAGGACTACCGCGGCTGCGTCGCCATCAACACGATGACCGAGATCGCCGACCGCGCCAGCCCGGCCCGCGAGATGGCGGCGCTGCACAAGAGGCGCGTCATCGAGCTGGTCGAGCAGCTCATGCGGGACGCGGACATCCCCGAACCGGACCGCCGCGCACGGCAGTTCGCCCTGCTGATGGACGGCGCCATCGTCACCGCCCTGCGCGAGGGCACCGCGGACGCCGCCTGGCGGGCCCGCGGCATCGCGGAATCCCTGCTGGCCGCCTGAGCCCCGGCCGCACCGCCGGGCCCTGCTGACCCACCAGCCCACTCGACGGGTGTCCCGGCGTCCGGTGTCTCCCATGTGAAGCACTGTGACGGGTTGGTGGCGTGCGGGAGCCGGTGAATAGAGTGGGGGTGATGGTGTCGACGTGCGTGTGGAGAATCCGATGAGTTCGACCTCTGTTCCCGACAGCGGCCTTCTTCCGGTCGGGGTCATCGGGATCGGTGATATTGCGCAGAAGGCGTATCTGCCGGTTCTGGGCGGGTTGCCGGGGTTGGATCTGCGGTTGATGACCCGGGACGGGGCGAAGCTGGACCGTATCGGTGACGCGTACCGGATCGCGGCCGAGCGCCGGTTCACCGACCTCGGCGCGCTGATCGGCTCCGGCATCCGGGCCGCCTTCGTGCACGCCGCCACCGACCAGCACGTCCCGATCGTCGAGCGGCTGCTCACCGCCGGGGTGGACGTCTACGTGGACAAGCCGCTCGACTACACCCTCGACGGCGCGCGCCGACTGGTCGACCTCGCCGACCGCACCGGCCGCTCGCTGATGGTGGGCTTCAACCGCCGCCACGCGCCCGGCTACGTCCAGGCCAAGGAGCGCCCGCGCGACCTGATCGTGCTGCAGAAGAACCGCGAGGGTCTGCCCGAGGAGGCCCGCACCCTGGTCTACGACGACTTCATCCACGTCGTGGACCTGCTCCGCTTCCTCGTCCCCGGCGAGATCGAGCACGTGGACGTCCGCTCCCGCAGCCGCAACGGCCTGGTCGAGCACGTGGTGCTCACCCTCGGCGGGCAGGGCTTCACCGCGCTCGGCATCATGAACCGGGTCTCCGGCTCGACCGAGGAGGTCCTGGAGGTCTCCGGCGGCGACTCCAAGCGCGAGGTGCACAACCTGGCCGAGGTGATCGACCACCGCGGCCAGCCGACCGTGCGCCGCCGTGGCGACTGGGTGTCGGTCGCCCGCCAGCGCGGCATCGAGCAGTGCGTGCTCGCATTCCTGGACGCCGTCCGCGCCGGGCGGACCCTCGACGCCCACGACGCGCTGCGCACCCACGAGCTGTGCGAGCTGGTCGTGGAGCGCGTCGAGGCTTCCTGGGAGTCCGCCGGGAGCGGGCTGTGAGAAGGCTGTGAGCAGGCCGGGCTGACCGTCGGTCAAGTCACCTGGGCGGAACCGACAGTTCACTGACGAGGTCTTGTCGGGGCTTTTTCTACGCGCGTATCTTGAGGGGCGCCGCGGGGGGCGGGCGTCCGTCCCCTGCTCTTCCTCTACGCGAGTAGCGCGCGCTTCGACCGCGCCTCCGCCCGGACCGCCGTGCCACGACCGTGCCGCACGACGGAGCTAGGAGACCTGCCCCGGTGACCACCGCCCCCGCATCCCGCCCGCACAGAACCCTGCTGCGCGCCGCCCTCGTCCCGGCCTCGCTCGCCGCCTCGCTGGTGCTCGTCCCGCTCCCGGTGGCCAACGCCGCCGGCGCCGCCACCCCCGCCCCGACCGAGGCCGGCCCGCTGCGGATCCACGACGTCCAGGGCACCACCCGGATATCCCCGCAGGCCGGCAAGCCCGTCACCGGCGTGCCCGGCATCGTCACCGGCGTGCGCGCGTACGGCAGTTCCAAGGGCTTCTGGATCCAGGACCCGAACCCGGACGCCGACCCGGCCACCAGCGAAGGCATCTTCGTCTTCACCGGCGGCAACCCGACCGTCAAGGTCGGCGACTCGGTGCTGGTCAGCGGCAAGGTCACCGAGTACTACCCGAGCTACTCCGGCGGCTCGCAGTCCGTCACCGAGATCTCCGCCCCGGGCATCACGGTTGTCTCCGCCGGCAACCCGCTGCCCGCCCCCGTGGTCGTGGACACCCGCAACATCCCCGGCACCTACTCCCCGGCGGCCGGCGCGGACGGGACCATCGACGCCGTGAAGCTCGACCCGGAGAAGTACGCCCTGGACTTCTACGAGTCCCTGGAGGGCATGCTCGTCCAGGTCAAGGACGTCCGGGTGGTCCAGGCGACCGACCAGTACAACGAGCTGTGGGTCGCCGCCGACCGCCAGGACCAGCGCAGCAAGCGCGGCGGCGTCCTGTACGAGTCCTACCGCGAGCCCAACGTCGGCCGCCTGATGGTGCAGCAGCAGGCGCCGGTCTCCCAGCAGCCCTTCCCGGTGGCCAACGTCGGCGACGAGCTGACCGGCGCCACCACCGGCCCGCTGGACTACAACAACTTCGGCGGCTACACGCTCGTCGCCGGCACCGTGGGAACGCTGAAGGACAACCACCTCCAGCGCGAGGTCACCGCCCAGGCGAGCGACCGCGAACTCACCCTCGCCACCTACAACGTGCAGAACCTGGCCCCGAACAACCCGGACGCCAAGTTCGCCCAGCTGGCCCAGGGCGTCGTCACCAACCTGCGCTCGCCCGACATCGTCGCCCTGGAGGAGATCCAGGACGACAACGGCTCCAAGAACGACGGCACGGTCGACGCGAGCCAGACCGTCGCCAAGTTCATCGCCGCGATCAAGGCGGCCGGCGGCCCGGCCTACGACTGGCGCTCGATCGACCCGCAGGACGGCAAGGACGGCGGCGAGCCCGGCGGCAACATCCGCCAGGTCTTCCTGTTCAACCCGCAGCGGGTCTCCTTCACCGACATCGCGGGCGGCAACGCCACCACCGCCGTCGGCGTCACCGGCACCGGCGCCGCCGCCGCGCTGACCGCCTCGCCCGGCCGGATCCAGCCCGGCGACGAGGCGTGGACCAACAGCCGCAAGCCGCTGGTCGGCCAGTTCGTCTTCCGCGGCCAGAAGGTCTTCGTGATCGCCAACCACTTCAACAGCAAGGGCGGCGACCAGGGCATCGACAGCCGGTTCCAGCAGCCGACCCGCAGCTCGGAGGTGCAGCGGGTCAAGCAGGCCACCGTCGAGCAGGCCTTCCTCTCCCAGCTGCTGGCCGCCGACAAGGAGGCCAAGGTCGTCTCCCTCGGCGACTTCAACGACTACCAGTTCTCGCCCGCCCTGGCGACGCTCACCAAGGGCGGCGTGCTGCGCGACCTGGTGAACGAGCTGCCGGAGACCGAGCAGTACTCCTACGTCTACCAGGGCAACTCCCAGGTGCTGGACCACATCCTGGTCAGCCCCGAGGTCGGCTACGCCAAGTACGACGTGGTCCACATCAACTCCGAGTTCGCCCAGCAGGCGAGCGACCACGACCCGCAGGTGGTCCGCATCAAGCCGTGACGCGGGCCGTGACACGGGCTGTGATGCGAGCCGCAGTGCCGGCTGTGATGCGAGCCGCAGTGCGGGCCGTCGTGCGCATCGCGGCGTGAGCTGCGGTTATCCTGCCTCCGCCACCGGTGATCACCGGTGGCGGAGGCAGCGTCGTTGTGACGGCCCGGGTGACGGGGGAGAACGTGCAGTACCGGATCGAGCGGATCGGCCGCGAGGACTGGCAGCGCCTGCGGGAGGTGCGCCTCGCCCAACTCCTCGACACGCCCATGGCGTTCGGCGAGACCCACGAGTACGCGAGCCACCAGGGCGAGGGCAACTGGCGGGCCCGGACGAACTGGGTCAACGAACCCGACAAGGTCGGCCTGGTCGCGGTCGACGCCGAGGGGGAGTGGGTCGGCACGATGCTGTCGGTCGTCACCAAGGAGCAGCCCGGCGCCGTCGACCTGATCGGCGTCTGGGTCGACCCGGCGCACCGCGGCCGCGAGCGCGGCGTCGCGGACGCCATGCTGGACGCGGCCCTCGCCTGGGCGCGCGGCCTGGGCGCCGACCGGATGCTCCTCGGGGTGCACGAGGCGAACCCCCGCGCCGCCGCCTTCTACCTGCGGCGCGGGTTCGCGTACACCGGGGGCGAGACGCCGTACGTGCTGGACGCCTCGGCGCGGATCCTGGAGATGGCCCTCCCGCTGGGCTGATGCCGCCCTGCGGCAGCCTCAGCCGACCTCCTGCGACAGCCCAGCCCCAGTCGCCGCCCTGCGACAGTCCCAGCTGCCGCCCTGCGACAGTCCCAGCCGACGTACTCGGCGTCTCAGCCGACGTACTCGGCCAGGGCCTCGCCGGTCGGCGTGGAGCGGGCGGCGACCAGGTCGGCCGGGGTGCCCTCGAAGACCACTCGACCGCCGTCGTGGCCGGCGCCCGGGCCGAGGTCGATGATCCAGTCGGCGTGCGCCATGACCGCCGGGTGGTGCTCGATCACGATGACCGACTTGCCGGACTCGACCAGCCGGTCCAGCAGCCCGAGCAGTTGCTCGACGTCGGCCAGGTGCAGGCCGGTGGTCGGCTCGTCCAGGACGTAGACGCCGCCCTTGTCCGCCATGTGAGTGGCCAGCTTGAGCCGCTGTCGCTCGCCGCCGGAGAGCGTGGTGAGCGGCTGGCCGAGGCTGAGGTAGCCGAGCCCGACGTCCGCCAGCCGCTCCAGGATCCGGTGCGCCGCCGGCAGCTTGGCCTCGCCCGAGCCGAAGAACTCCTCGGCCTCGGTCACCGACATCGCCAGCACCTCGGCGATGTCCCGGCCGCCCAGCCGGTACTCCAGCACGGCGGGCTGGTACCGCTTGCCCTCGCAGTCCTCGCAGGTGGTGGCCACCCCGGCCATCATCGCCAGGTCGGTGTAGACCACCCCGGCGCCGTTGCAGGTCGGGCAGGCACCCTCGGAGTTGGCGCTGAACAGGGCCGGCTTGACGTCGTTGGCCTTGGCGAAGGCCTTGCGGATCGGTTCGAGCAGCCCGGTGTAGGTGGCCGGGTTGCTGCGCCGCGAGCCCTTGATCGCGCCCTGGTCGACGGAGACCACGCCCTCGCCCGCAGCCCCCGACTGTCGACACAGTGAGCCGTGGATCAGCGAACTCTTGCCGGAACCGGCCACCCCGGTCACCACCGTGAGCACCCCCAGCGGCACGTCCACGTCCACGTCCCGCAGGTTGTGGGTGTTCGCTCCCCGGATCTCAACGTGCCCGGTGGGCTTGCGCACGCTCTCCCGCAGCGGGGCCCGGTCGGCCAGGTGGCGGCCGGTCACGGTGCCGCTGCTCCGCAGCCCGTCGACACCGCCCTCGTAGCAGACCGTGCCGCCCGCCGTACCGGCGCCGGGGCCGAGGTCGACCACGTGGTCGGCGATCGCGATGGTCTGCGGCTTGTGCTCAACCACCAGCACGGTGTTGCCCTTGTCGCGCAGGCGCAGGAGCAGCTTGTTCATCCGGTCGATGTCGTGCGGGTGCAGGCCGGTGGTCGGCTCGTCGAAGACGTACGTGGTGTCGGTGAGCGAGGAGCCGAGGTGGCGGATCATCTTGACCCGCTGCGCCTCGCCGCCGGACAGCGTGCCGGACGGGCGGTCCAGCGAGAGGTAGCCGAGGCCGATCTCCACGAAGGAGTCGAGGGTCTGCCGCAGGGTGGTGAGCAGTGGCGTCACCGAGGGCTCGTCGAGCCCGCGGACCCAGGCGGCGAGGTCGCTGATCTGCATCGCGCAGGCGTCGGCGATGCTGATCCCGGCGATCCTGGAGGAGCGGGCGGCCTCGCTGAGCCGGGTGCCCTCGCAGTCGGGGCAGGTGGTGAAGGTGACGGCGCGCTCCACGAAGGCGCGGATGTGCGGCTGCAGCGCGTCCTTGTCCTTGGAGAGCATCGACTTCTGGATCTTGGGGATCAGGCCCTCGTAGGTGAGGTTGACGCCGTTGACCTTGACCTTGGTCGGCTCCCGGTACAGGAAGTCCTGCAGTTCCTTCTTGGTGTACTTGCGGATCGGCTTGTCCGGGTCGAGGAAGCCCGAGTTGGCGTAGATGCCGACGGTCCACCAGCTGTCGGTCTTCCAGCCGGGGATGGTGATCGCGCCCTCGGAGATCGACTTGCTGTCGTCGTACAGCTGGGTGAGGTCGATGTCGGAGACGTTGCCCCGGCCCTCGCAGCGCGGGCACATGCCGCCGGTGATGCTGAAGCTGCGCCGCTCCTTGACGGTCTTGCCGCCGCGCTCGACGGTGACCGCGCCTGCCCCGCTGATCGAGGGGACGTTGAAGGAGAAGGCCTTGGGCGAGCCGATGTGCGGGGTGCCGAGGCGGCTGAAGAGGATGCGCAGCATCGCGTTGGCGTCGGTGGCGGTGCCGACGGTGGAGCGCGGGTCGGCGCCCATCCGCTGCTGGTCGACGATGATCGCGGTGGTCAGGCCCTCGAGGACGTCCACCTCGGGGCGGGCCAGGGTGGGCATGAAGCCCTGGACGAAGGCGCTGTAGGTCTCGTTGATCAGCCGCTGGGACTCGGCGGCGATGGTGTCGAAGACCAGCGAGCTCTTTCCCGAGCCGGACACGCCGGTGAACACCGTCAGCCGGCGCTTGGGGAGGTCGACACTGACGTCCTTGAGGTTGTTCTCGCGCGCGCCGTGGACGCGGATCAGGTCGTGGCTGTCGGCGGCGTGCGACGCGGGGTGCGCGTCCGTCCTCTTGGGCATCGTTCGGTCTCTCCCTGTCGATCGGGCGGGCCCGTCCCCGCGGTCACGGTCGGCGGTGCACCCCTCGATCCAACCAGAATCGAGGGGGTCCGGTCCGGCCGGTGCCGGGGGCGGGCCCGTCGGGGCTACGGCTGCCGGGCTTCGGCTGGTGTCGGGGTGCCGACCGGTTCAGCGCACCTCGTTGAAGCGGACCATGTTGCCCGCCGGGTCCCGGAAGGCGCAGTCGCGCAGGCCCCACGGCTGCTCGGTGGGCTCCTGCACCAGCTCGGCGCCGCCGGACTTCAGCCGGTCGAAGGTGGCGTCCAGGTCGGCGGTGGCCAGGACGAGCCGGGCGTAGGTGCCCTTGGCCATCATCTCGGTGATCGTCTTGCGCTCCTCCTCGGTGACGCCGGGGTCGGCGGCCGGGGGCTCCAGCACCACCGAGACGCCGGACTGGCCGGGCGCCCCGAAGGTGATCCAGCGCATCGCGCCGCCGCCGACGTCGTTGCGGACCTCGAAGCCGAGCAGGTCGCGGTAGAAGGCGAGGGAGGCCTCGGGGTCGGTGTGCGGAAGGAAGGACCAGTGAATGGTGATGTCGCTCATGACCGCAACGCTAGGCGCGGCCCCCGACCGGGTGCTTCTCGAAAACTGATCGGTCCCCGCGGGCGGCGAACCGGAGCCGGGTGATCGCGGCGGGTGGCCGTGATCTCAGGAAAACAAGCAGGCATGATTGCTTTTTTCTTCGGGCGGTGCCACGCTGCTGCCCGACGGCGCTCGTGCGGGAGTGCCGCCAACTCACCGTCAGGGGAGGCGCATTGATGCGCGAACGCGCGGTACTGCGGATCGGCAACGCCTCGGGGTTCTACGGGGACCGCTTCGCGGCGGTGCGGGAGATGCTCACCGGTGGGCCGCTGGACGTGCTCACCGGGGACTACCTGGCCGAGCTGACCATGCTCATCCTGGCGCGGGACCGGCTGAAGGACCCGTCGCGCGGGTACGCCCGGACCTTCCTGCGGCAGATGGAGGAGTGCCTCGGCCTGGCCCGCGAGCGCGACGTGAAGATCGTGGTGAACGCGGGCGGCCTCAACCCGGCCAGGCTCGCCGACGAACTGCGCGAGCTGGCCCGGCGGCTGGGAGTCGAGACGGCCGTCGCGCACGTCGAGGGCGACGACCTGCTGCCGCGCCGGGAGGAACTCGGCCTACCGACAGGCCTGTTGGCCGCCAACGCCTATCTCGGCGGCTTCGGCATCGCGGCCTGTCTGCGTGCGGGAGCGAACGTGGTGGTCACCGGCCGGGTGACGGACGCGGCGCTGGTCGCCGGCCCCGGGATCGCCCGGTTCGGCTGGACAACGGAGGACCTCGACGCCCTCGCCGGGGCGGTCGTCGCCGGGCACGTCCTGGAGTGCGGCGCCCAGGCGACCGGCGGCAACTACGCGTTCTTCCGCGAGCACGACGTGACCCGCCCCGGCTTCCCGATCGCCGAGCTGCACGCCGACGGCTCCAGCGTGATCACCAAGCACCCGGGCACCGGCGGCGCCGTCACCACCGGCACCGTCACCGCCCAACTCCTGTACGAGACCGGCGGATCACACTACCTCGGCCCGGACGTCACCGCCCGACTGGACACCGTCCGGCTCACCGAGGAGGGACCGGATCGGGTCCGGATCGACGGCGTACGGGGCGAGGCCCCGCCGGCCACGCTGAAGGTCGGCCTCAACTCGCTCGGCGGCCACCACAACGAGGTGGTGTTCGTCCTCACCGGCCTGGACATCGAGGCCAAAGCCGCCCTGGTGCAACGGCAGTTCGCCGCGGCCCTGCCGCCGGAGGCCCGCCCCGCCGAACTGCGCTGGACGCTCGCCCGCACCGACCACCCGGACGCCCCGACCGAGGAAGCCGCCTCCGCCCTCCTCCGGCTGACCGCCCGCGACCCCGACCCGGCCAGGGTCGGCCGCGAACTCGGCAAGGCAGCAGTGGAGTTGGGCCTGGCAGGCTACCCCGGTTTCCACCTCACCGCCCCACCCGGACCGGGCGCGCCGTACGGGGTGTTCACCGCCGCCTACGTCGACGCCAAGACCGTCGAGCACGCCGCCGTCCTGCCGGACGGCCGCCGGATCGCCGTCCCGCCCGCGCCGGTCACCGGCCAAGTCACCACCGCCGAACAGCGGTTGCCCGAACCGCTGACCGCCGGGCCGACCCGCCGGGCCCCGCTCGGCCTGGTGGCCGGCGCCCGCAGCGGCGACAAGGGCGGCGACGCCAACCTCGGCGTCTGGGCCCGCACCGAGGCCGGCTGGCGCTGGCTCGCGCACGCCCTCACGGTGGAAAGGCTGCGCGAACTCCTCCCTGAAGCAGAGCAGTCGGACGTCACCCGGCACCTGCTCCCGAACCTGCGCGCGGTCAACTTCACCATCACCGGCCTGCTCGGCGAGGGCGTCGCCGCCCGGCACCGCTTCGACCCGCAGGCCAAGGCCCTCGGCGAGTGGCTGCGCTCCCGCCACCTCGACATCCCGACGGCGCTCCTGGCCCCGGAACCGCTCCTGGCCTCGGAACCGTTCCTGGCCCCGGAACCGCCCCGGACCTCGGAACCGCGACCCGACAGCCCGACCGTACGTCTCGACAGCCCGGAGAGGCCGCTGTGACCGTCCTGCCCACCCGCGTCGACCCGGCCGGGCCCGAGTACGCCGAACACCGCGCCGCGATGCTCGCCAAGCTCACCGACCTGGACGCCGAGCACGCCAAGGCGCTGGCCGGCGGCGGCCCCAAGTACCTGGAGCGCCACCGCAAGCGCGGCAAGCTGCCGGCCCGTGAGCGGATCGAGCTGCTGATCGACCCGGACTCGCCGTTCCTGGAGCTGTCCCCGCTGGCCGCCTGGGGCAGCGACTACCAGGTCGGCGCCGCGCTGGTCACCGGCATCGGCGTGATCGAGGGCGTCGAGTGCGTGATCACCGCCAACGACCCCACCGTGCGCGGCGGCGCCAGCAACCCCTGGACGCTGCGCAAGGCCCTGCGCGCCAACGAGATCGCGCTGCACAACCGCCTCCCGCTGGTGAACCTGGTCGAGTCGGGCGGTGCCGACCTGCCCAGCCAGAAGGAGATCTTCATCCCCGGCGGCGCCCTCTTCCGCGACCTCACCCGGCTGTCCGCCGCCGGAATCCCCACCGTGGCCGTGGTGTTCGGCAACTCGACGGCCGGCGGCGCGTACGTCCCCGGCATGTCCGACCACACGGTGCTGGTCAAGGAGCGCGCCAAGGTGTTCCTCGGCGGCCCGCCGCTGGTCAAGATGGCCACCGGCGAGGAGGCCGACGACGAGTCGCTCGGCGGCGCCGCGATGCACGCCCGCACCTCCGGCCTCGCCGACCACTTCGCGGTGGACGAGGCGGACGCGCTGCGGCTGGCCCGCCGGATCGTCGCCCGGCTCGACCACCGCAAGCCCGGCCCGGGCCCCGACCCGCTGGCCGAGCCGCCGAGGTACGACGAGGAGGAGCTGCTGGGCATCGTCCCCGGCGACCTCAAGGTGCCCTTCGACCCGCGCGAGGTGATCGCCCGGCTGGTCGACGGCTCCGACTTCGACGAGTTCAAGCCGCTCTACGGCGCCAGCCTGGCCACCGGCTGGGCCCGCCTGCACGGCTACCCGGTCGGCATCCTGGCCAACGCGCAGGGCGTGCTGTTCAGCGCGGAGTCCCAGAAGGCCGCCCAGTTCATCCAGTTGGCGAACCAGCGGAGCACCCCGCTGCTGTTCCTGCACAACACCACCGGCTACATGGTCGGCAAGGACTACGAGCAGGGCGGCATCATCAAGCACGGCGCGATGATGATCAACGCCGTCGCCAACTCCACGGTGCCCCACCTGTCCGTCCTGATGGGCGCCTCCTACGGCGCCGGCCACTACGGCATGTGCGGCCGGGCCTACGAGCCGCGCTTCCTGTTCTCCTGGCCGAGCGCCAAGTCCGCGGTGATGGGCCCGCAGCAGCTCGCCGGGGTGCTCTCGATCGTCGCCCGGCAGTCGGCCGCGGCGAAGGGCCAGCCCTACGACGAGGACGCGGACGCGGCGATCCGGGCGATGGTCGAGCAGCAGATCGAGGCCGAGTCGCTGCCGGTGTTCCTGTCCGGCCGCCTCTACGACGACGGCGTGATCGACCCGCGCGACACCCGTACGGTGCTCGGCCTGTGCCTGTCCGCGATCCACAACGCGCCGGTCGAGGGCGCGCGTGGCTACGGCGTCTTCCGAATGTGAGCCAGTCCTGTGACGGAGCCACGAATGACTTCCAAGACATCGATCGGCAATCTGCTGGTCGCCAACCGGGGCGAGATCGCCCGCCGGGTCTTCCGCACCTGCCGTGAGCTCGGCATCGCGACCACCGCCGTCCACTCCGACCCGGACGCCGACGCCCCGCACGTGCGCGAGGCCGACGCGGCCGTCCGGCTGCCGGGTGCCGCGCCCGCCGACACCTACCTGCGGGCCGAGCTGATCGTCCGCGCCGCGCTCACGGCCGGGGCCGACGCCGTCCACCCCGGGTACGGATTCCTGTCCGAGAACGCCGAGTTCGCACAGGCCGTGCTGGACGCGGGCCTGGTCTGGGTGGGCCCGCCGCCGGCCGCGATCGCCGCGATGGGCTCCAAGACGGCCGCCAAGCGGCTGATGGCCGAGGCCGGGGTGCCCGTCCTGGGCGCGCTCGCCGAGCCGACCGAGGCCGACCTGCCGGTCCTGGTCAAAGCGGCGGCGGGCGGCGGCGGCCGGGGCATGCGGGTCGTCCGGAGCCTCGCGGACCTGCCCGGCGAACTGGCGGCCGCCCGTGCCGAGGCGGCCAAGGCCTTCGGCTCGGACGAGGTGTTCTGCGAGCGCTACCTGCCCGCCGGGCGGCACGTCGAGGTCCAGCTGCTGGCCGACGCGCACGGCACGGTCCGGGCGGTCGGCGACCGCGACTGCTCGCTGCAGCGGCGGCACCAGAAGGTGATCGAGGAGGCCCCCGCCCCCGGCCTGCCGGCGCAGGTCCGCGCCGAGCTGCACGCGGCCGCGGTGAGCGCCGCCCGGGCGATCGGCTACGTCGGCGCCGGCACCGCCGAGTTCCTGCTCGCCGAGGACGGCCGGTTCTGGTTCCTGGAGATGAACACCCGGCTCCAGGTGGAGCACCCGGTCACCGAGGCGGTCACCGGACTGGACCTGGTGGCGCTCCAACTCGCCGTCGCCGAAGGGGAGAAGCTTCCGCCGGAGCCACCGGCGACGCACGGCCACGCGATCGAGGCCAGGCTGTACGCGGAGGACCCGGCCAAGGACTGGCAGCCCGCCACCGGCACCCTGCACCGCCTCGAACTCACCGTCCCGCACCAGCAGTTCACCGGCCGGGGGATCCACCCGGACTCCGGCGTGCGGCTGGACTCCGGAGTCGAGGCCGGCAGCGAGATCACCCCGCACTATGACGCGATGCTCGCCAAGGTGATCGCCTGGGGGCCGACCCGCGCGGCCGCCGCCCGCCGACTGGCCGACGCGCTGGCCCGGGCCCGGATCCACGGGCCCGCCACCAACCGGGAGTTGCTGGTCCGCGCGCTGCGGCATCCGGCGTTCCTGGGTGAGTGCCTGCACACCGGATTCCTGGCCGAGCACGGCGCCGAGCTCACCGCGCCGGACACCAAGGGCGCCGAACGCGCCGCCTTGGCCGCCGCCCTCGCCGACGCCGCCGCCCGGCGGGTGGCGGCGTTCCCGTCCGGCTGGCGCAACCTGCCCTCCCAGCCGCCGCTCAAGCGCTACCGGGCGGACGACGGAGCCGAGTTCGAGGTCCGCTACCGCCTCACCCGCACCGGTCTGCGGGCCGAGGACCACCCGGACGTCGAGCTGGTCGAGGCCACCCCCGACCGGGTCGTGCTGCGCGAGGGCGGGCTGCGGCGCACCTACCGCGTGGCCCGCCACGGCGACCGGGTGTACGTCGACACCCCCGCCGGCGGCAGCGTGCTCACCGCCCTCCCGCGTTTCCCCGACCCCACCGTCCGCACCGACCCCGGTGCCCTGCTCGCCCCGATGCCCGGCACGGTCGTGCGCACCACCGCCGCCGTCGGGGACACCGTCACCGCCGGACAGCCGCTGCTCGTGCTGGAGGCGATGAAGATGGAGCACCGCGTCACCGCCCCCGCCGACGGCGTCCTCGTCGAACTCCGCGCCACCCCGGGCCGGCAGGTCGAACTCGGCACCCTGCTGGCCGTCGTCAAGTCCCCCCAAGAGGTTGAGCCCCCAAGAGGCTGAGCCCCCAGAGGCCTGAGGAAGGAACCACCGCATGTCCGCCATCGGCAGTCAGCTCCTCGAAACCCCCGAACGCCGGGCCCTGCGCCAGGCCGTCGGCGACCTCGGCCGTCGCTACGGCTCCGCCTACTACCTCGCCAAGGCCCGGGCCGGCGAGCCCGCCGACGAACTGTGGGCGGAGGCCGGCAAGGCCGGCTACCTCGGTGTCAACCTGCCCGCCGAGTACGGCGGCGGAGGCGGCGGCATCACCGACCTCGCCATCGTCCTCGAGGAACTGGGCACCGCCGGCTGCCCGTTGCTGCTGCTCATCGTCTCACCGGCGATCTGCGGCACCGTGATCGCCCGCTACGGCACCGAGGAGCAGAAGCAGCGCTGGCTGCCCGGCCTCGCCGACGGCAGCCGCAAGATGGCCTTCGGCATCACCGAGCCGGACGCCGGCTCCAACGCGCACCGGATCTCCACCGTCGCCCGCCGCGACGGCGAGGACTGGCTGCTCACCGGCCGCAAGGTGTTCGTCTCCGGCATCGACCACTCCGACGCCGTCCTGTTCGTGGCCCGCACCGAGGACGCTCGCACCGGCAAGCTGAAGCCCTGCCTGTTCGTCGTCCCGCGCGAGACCCCGGGTTTCGAGTACCGGGCGATCCCGATGGAACTCGTCGCCCCCGAGAAGCAGTTCCAGGTCTTCCTGGACGACGTCCGGCTGCCCGCCGACGCCCTGGTCGGTGACGAGAACGCGGGCCTGCTCCAGCTGTTCGCCGGCCTCAACCCCGAGCGCGTCCTCACCGCCGCGTTCTCCCTCGGCCTGGCCCGCCAGGCGCTCGGCAAGGCCGTCGAGTACGCGAAGACCCGCACCGTCTGGTCCACCCCGATCGGCGCCCACCAGGGCCTGGCCCACCCGCTGGCGCAGTGCGCGGTGGAGATCGAGCTGGCCCGGTTGATGACCCAGAAGGCCGGGCTGCTCTACGACGCGGGCGAGGACCTCGCGGCCGGTGAGGCCGCCAACATGGCCAAGTATGCCGCCGGCGAGGCCGCCGCCCGCACCGTCGACCAGGCGGTGCAGACCCTCGGCGGCAACGGCCTCACCCAGGAGTACGGGCTGGGCGCGCTGCTGGCCGCCACCCGGGTCGGCCGGGTCGCCCCGGTCAGCCGCGAGATGGTGCTCAACTACGTCGCCCAGCACACCCTCGGCCTGCCGAAGTCGTACTGAGCCGGGCCGTCGTGACCGCTGCTCACCGCGAGGAGGACAGGTGGGCGAACACCACCGTGTTGGACTCGTACCCGGTCTTCCGGTCGAACTTCCCGCCGCAGGTGATCAGCCGCAGCTCCGCGCGGTCGGCGCTGTCGGCGCCGTACACCAGGGCGTCCGGGAAGTCCTTCTTCGGGAACACCTGGACGGAGTCGATGGTGAACACGGCAGTGTGCCGGTCCTTGCGGGTCACCTCGACGGTGTCGCCCGGGCGCAGCAGTCCGAGCCGGTAGAAGACGGCCGGCCCGCTGTGGTTGTCCGCGTGTCCGACGACGATCGCGTTCCCGGCGGCCCCGGGCGCGGCGCCGTCCCGGTACCAGCCGGTCAGGTTGCGCTGCTCCATCGGCGGGGTGGCGAGCTGCCGGGCGGCGGTCAGCCCGACGCCGGTGACCGGGGCGTCGACCTTGATCGCGGGGATCCGGATCCTGGTCGGAACCGAGGCCGGCAGCGGCGGCGCGGGCACGGGGGCCGGAACCGGGGCCGGCGTCGGGGCGGCGGCCGGCGAGGCGGGTGCCGAGGCGGCGGGTGCCGAGGACGCGGGCGGCAGTGGTGGCCCGTTCCGGCCGGTGGTGCCGTTGTGGACCAGCCAGACGCCGCACGCCGCGAGCGCCAGCGCGGCGACCCCCGCCCGCCAGGGCAGGGGGCCGCCGCGCGGCGCGCGGGTGGGGCGGTCAGGACTCGGCATTGCGCCCGGGGCGGCGGCGCATCGCGCGGATGGTGAGTCCGCCGGCGCCGACTACCAGTGCGACGCCGCCGACCACCTCGGCGGTGTTCGCCCCGGAGGTGCCGCCACCGCCGGTGCCCACCCCGCCGTGCGGGCCGGGCTTGGGCGAGTGGCTCGGTGACGAGGACGGCGAGGAGGAGGTCGAGGGAGACGGCGACGAGGTGGCGCAGGAAACCTCGAAGACCTTCTGCTTCGCGTTCCCGTTATCGCCGACGAACGTCCATTCGAGCTTGTAGTGCCCGTCGGGCAGGCTGTACGTCTGCGTCGAGCCGGTGCCGGTGGCCAGCACGATCGACCCGGCCGGCACCTGCGCGGTGCCGGTCGGCGGCTGCTGCGAGATCGTCCAGTTGACCAGCGTGACGGTGTCGAAGTTGAAGGCGTCCAGGTAGAACTGGCAGACCTTCGGGTCGTCGTTCTGGCTGGCCACCGGCGTGGTGCTGTCGTGGATCTTGACGTCACCGTTGTCGCCCGGCGCGGCCAGCGCGGCCGGCGCCGCGCCGAGGGTGAGCGCGAGGGCGGCGCCGGCGGCGGCGAGCAGCCGGCGGGCCGGGGGCAGGGGAGGGGAGGTGGTGCTCACGGTGGGGTGCTCCAGGGTCCGAGGCCGCCCTGGGCTGGGCGGCCGTGGTGCAACACCGTCCGCGCGGGCGCCCCCCGGGAGCAACTGTGCCACGCGAGCTCCGCCCCCGGTTCCCCACAATGGCCCAGCCTCCCCCCTGACTGTCCGTATGCTCCTGAACACGCCCTCGCAGGTTTTGTTGCCGCGTCAACTTCCTTACTGGAGGCTTACCTTGGTGTTCCGCAGCGATTTCCCGGACGTCCCCGTGGTCGACCTGCCGATCCATGACGCGGTCCTCGGCGCCGCGGCCCGGTACGGCGACCGGCCGGCTCTGATCGACGGCCTCACCGGGGAGCGGGTCAGCTACGCGCAGCTCGCCGCCGCCGTCGAACGGGTCGCCGCCGGGCTGGCCGAGTCGGGCGTGCGCCGGGGCGACGTGGTCGCCCTCTTCAGCCCCAACTCGATCACCTACCCGATGGCCTACTACGGCGCCACCCGGGCCGGCGCCACCGTGACCACGGTCTCCTCGCTGGCCACGCCCGCCGAACTCGCCGGCCAGCTGCGCGACAGCGGCGCCCGCCGGCTGGTCACCGTCTCCCCGTTCCTGCCGACCGCCCGTACGGCCGCCGAACTGCTCGCCGAGCAGGGCCACCCGCTGACCGAGATCGTCGTGCTGGACGGCGCCGACGGCCACCGCTCGCTCGCCGACCTGCTGGCCGCGCCCGGCCCCGCCCCCGAGGTCGCGATCGACCCCGGCGAGGACGTCGCCGTGCTGCCCTACTCCAGCGGCACCACCGGCCTGCCCAAGGGCGTCATGCTCACCCACCGCTCGATCGCCACCAACCTCGCCCAGTGCGACGCCCTCTACCGCCCCGCCGAGGGCGAGCGGGTGCTCGCCGTCCTGCCGTTCTTCCACATCTACGGCCTCGCGGCGCTGCTCAACCAGCCGCTGCGCTGCGGCGCCACCGTGGTCGTGCTGCCCCGCTTCGACCTGGAGCAGTTCTGCCGCGCCGTCGAGGAGCACCGGGTACAGGCCCTGGTGGTGGCCCCGCCGATCGCCCTCGCCCTGGCCAAGCACCCGGCCGTGGAGCGCTTCGACCTCTCCTCCGTCGAGTACCTGCTGTGCGCCGCCGCCCCGCTGGACCGCGAGCTCGCCGACGCCTGCGCCCGGCGCCTCGGCCTGCCGCACCTGCTCCAGGGCTACGGCATGACCGAGCTCTCCCCGGTCACCCACGTGGTCTCCCCACGGGAGGGCGACCCCTCGCTGGGCTCGGTCGGCCGGATGGTCCCCTCCACGGAACTGCGGATCACCGCCCTGGACGGCTCCGACGGCGACCTCGGCGCCGGCGAGCGCGGCGAGCTGCTGATCCGCGGCCCCCAGGTGATGAAGGGCTACCTCGGCCGCCCCGCCGAGACCGCCGCCGTCATCGACGCCGACGGCTGGCTGCACACCGGCGACGTCGGCTATGTGGACGAACGCGGCTACCTGCACATCGTCGACCGGGTCAAGGAACTGATCAAGTACAAGGGCTACCAGGTCGCCCCCGCCGAGCTGGAGGCCGTTCTGCTCGGCCACCCGCAGATCGCCGACGCCGCCGTGATCGGCGTCCCGGACGCCGAGGGCACCGAGTGCCCCAAGGCCTTCGTGGTCCGCGTCCCGGGCAGCGGCCTGACCGCCGAGGAGGTCACCGGGTACGTCGCCGGGCAGGTCGCTCCGTACAAGAAGGTCCGCGCGGTGGAGTTCGTCGACGCCGTCCCCAAGTCCCCGGCCGGCAAGATCCTCCGCCGCGAACTGCGCGCCCGCGAGGCCGAGCGCGCCGCCGTCAGCTGAGTGCGTCGCCGTCGGCTGAGTGCGCCGCCGCCCCGGGCCCGCCGCCCACCGGGCCCGCCGCCGACCCGGGCGGGCCGGGCCCCGGCGGGCGAAGACCGGCGCCCGTCTGTGAGGATCGACCCGCCGCGCCCCCACCGGAACAGGAGCCGCCCGCCGCCATGACCAGCCACGCCGCCGCCCGCACCCCCCAGCAGGACCGCAGCCGCGCGACCCGGGCCCGGCTGCTCGCGGCGGCCGTGGACTGCCTGGCCGAACGCGGCTGGAACGGCTCCACCGTCACCGTCGTCGCCGAGCGTGCCGGCGTCTCCCGGGGCGCCGCCCAGCACCACTTCCCGACCCGCGAGGACCTCTTCACCGCGGCCGTCGAGCACGTCACCGCCGAGCGGCTGGCAGCCGTCCGCGCCCACGCGGACGAGCTGCCGGCCGCCGGCCCCGACCGCACCCGCGCCGTGGTCGACATGATCGTCCGCCTCTACACCGGCCCGCTGTTCCGCGCCGCCCTGCACCTGTGGACCGCCGCCGCCACCGAGGAGGCGCTGCGCGAGCGGATCATCACCCTGGAGGGACACGTCGGCCGGGAGGCCCACCGGGCCGCCGTGGAGTTCCTGGACGCCGACGAGACCCGCCCCGGCGTGCGCGAATCGGTGCAGGCCACCTTGGACCTCGCCCGCGGGCTGGGCCTGGCCAACCTGCTCACCGACGACAGCCTTCGACGATCCGGAGTGATCCGGCAGTGGGCGGGCATTCTGGAGAGTACGCTGCGCCCGGTAGGCCCATGACGCCCGTACACCCGGAGCGGCCGGAGAACCTCTGACCAAGGGGTCGCCGGGCGGCCGATGTCCGTGCAGTCTGGAGAAGAATCCCGGCCGGCACGGACCGCGAGGCCCACCCGGCCGGGCACGAGCCGAACCGGGGTGCTGCCTGATCATGCACGGACACGAGTGGGGCGCGACCGACGCCGCCGACCCGGCACCGGGTGGCACTCAGCCACGTCCCGAGGGCGCACGTCCCAAGGGCGCACGTCCCAAGGGCGCACACCTCGAAGGCGCGCGCCCCGAGGGCCATCGGCTCGTCCCGCTCGCGACGGCCCTGCTCCAGGACGACGGCCTGATCCTGCACTGGAGCGAGGACGCCGAAGCCCTGCTCGGCTACACCACCGAGGAAGCCGTCGGCAGCTACGCCGCCCAGCTGCTCACCGACGGCGGCAACCGCGCCGAGGTACTGGCCCTCTTCGAACGGATCATGGGCGGCGTCGGCTGGTCCGGCGTCTTCCCGGTCCGCCACCGCGACGGCCACACCGTCGACCTGGAGTTCCGCACCTACCCCGTCGCCGGACCGGCCGGCACCCTGCTGCTCCTCGCCACCGCCTCCGACAGCCGTGCCCTGCACGCCGTCGAGGCCGACCTGGCGGTACTGGACGGCATCTTCGGCCGCTCCCCGATAGGCATGGCCGTCTACGACACCGACCTGCGCTACGTCCGGCTCAACGAGGCGCTCGCCCGGATGAACGGCGTGCCGGTCGCCGCCCACCTCGGCCGCCGGATATCCGCGGTGCTCCCCGGCATCAACGGCGCCGAGATCGAGCAGACCATGCGGCAGGTGCTGAAGACCGGCAAGCCCGTGGTGGACGCCCGCTCGCACGGCCGCGTCCCCGGCGACCCCAAGCGGGACCGCGCCTGGTCCGCCTCCTACTTCCGCCTCGAGGACCCCACCGGCCGGGTCTTCGGCGTCTGCTCCTCGATCATCGACGTCACCGAACGCTTCCAGGCCGAGGCCCGCGCCGCCCGGGCCCAGGAACGGCTCGCCACCATCGCCGAGGCCACCGCCCGGATCGGCACCACCCTCGACCTCCAGCGCACCGCCGAGGAACTGATCGAGGCCGTCGTCCCCCGGTTCGCCGACTTCGCCACCGTCGACCTGCTGGAGCCGGTCCTGCGCGGCGCCGAGCCCACCCCGATCCCCGCCGACCGGACCGCCACCCTGCGCGCCGTCGCCGTCGGGGAGTCCTACGAGACCGGGCTCGCGAGCGCCGTCGACGTCGTCGGCGAGACCTCCGAGTACGCCCCCGACCGCAGCTACACCCAGTGCCTGCGCAGCGGAAAGCCGCTGCTGCGGGCCCACGTGGACGAGGAGGTGCTGCGCGGACTGGTCTCCAGCGAGGACCGGGTGGCCCCCGGGATGGCGGCGGGCATCCACTCGTACCTGATGGTGCCGATCACCGCCCGGGGCATGGTGCTCGGCGGCTCCGAGTTCATCCGGATGCGCAACCCCGAGCCGTTCACCGCCGCCGACGTCGCCCTCGCCGAGGAACTGGTCGCCCGCACCGCGCTGGCACTCGACAACGCCCGGCTCTACCGCCGCGAGCGGGAGACCGCCCTCACCCTGCAGCGCAGCCTGCTGCCGCAGGAGGTGCACCGCACCCTCGGCCTGGAGATCGCCTACCGCTACCTGCCCAGCAGCGTGGTCAGCGAGGTCGGCGGCGACTGGTTCGACGTGGTGCCGCTGTCCTGCGGACGGGTCGCCCTGGTGGTCGGCGACGTGATGGGCCACGGCATCCGGGCCGCCGCCACGATGGGCCAGCTGCGCACCGTCGCCCGGACCCTCGCCACCCTCGACATGCCGCCCGAGCAGGTCCTCACCCGGCTGGACGAGACCGCCTCAGGAATCGGCGAGGGCCAGTTCGCCACCTGCATCTGCGCGGTCTACGACCCGCTGGAGCGCACCGTCCAGGTCGCCTCGGCCGGGCACCTGCCGCCGGTCCGGGTCGCCCCCGACGGCACCGCCGAGATGGTCGAGGTGCCGCCCGGCGTGCCGCTGGGCGTCGGCGGGGTGGCCTTCGAGTCGATCGAGTTCACCATCCCCGAGGGCGGCATGGTCGCGCTCTACACCGACGGCCTGGTCGAACGGCGCGGCCAGGACCTGGACACCGGGATCGACCTGCTCGCCCGCACGCTCTCCGGGCCCGGCCGGACCCTGGAGGAGAACTGCGACGCCGTCCTCAGCGCCCTGGTCACCGACGGCACCGAGGACGACATCGCGATGATCATGGCGCGGGTGCTGCCGCTGCCCGCCGACCGGATCGCCACCCTCCCGCTCAGCGGCGGCGGCCGACTGCCCGGCCGGGCCCGCCGCTTCACCCGTGCCACCCTGGAGACCTGGGGCCTGACCGCGCTCACCGACTACGCCGAACTCCTGGTCAGCGAGCTGGTGACGAACGCCCTGCTGCACGCCGACGCCCCGCGCCGGCTGCGGCTGTTCCGCGACCGGGTGCTCACCGTCGAGGTTGCCGACGCCGGCGGCCAGACCCCGCAGCTGCGCCCCTTCGCCGAGCAGGACGAGGGCGGGCGCGGGATGTTCCTGGTCAGCGAGCTGGCCCAGCGCTGGGGCAGCCGGCTCACCCGGGACGGCAAGGTCGTCTGGGCCGAGCTGGAGCTGCCCTTCGGGGCGAAGTAGCGGCGCCCGACCACGCAGGAACGGCCGTTCCCGTGAGGAGAACGGCCGTTTCCGCAGGGGAGCGACGGCGGAGCGACAGGGAAGCCATCGGAGAAGGCCCGTTCCCCGTACCCCCGTCGGGACGGCGAGGAGGTACGGGGGAGCGGGTCACGCGTGGACCTTCTCCGAGGTCTCGGCGGGCGCGTCGACCGGCGCCCCGACCGGTGCCTCGGCGGGTGCCCCGACCGGCGCCTCGGCGGGTGCCCCGTCGGTCGCTGCCGCAGCGCCGGCCGGCTCGGAGAGCCCGCGCAGCAGGCGCCAGGCCATCACGGCCGCGCCGACCAGCAGCGCGGCGGCCAGCAGTCCGGCGCTGTTCATGCCGCCGACGAAGACCTGCTTCGCGCTCGCCAGCAGCGGCTGCGCCACCTCCGGCGGCAGCCCCTGCGCCGACTCGACCGCCGAGCCCAGCGACTCGCCGGCCCGGGCGGCGACCGCCGGGTCCGTCCCGGCCGGGACGGCCAGCCCGCTCGCGTAGATCGAGCCGACCACCGAGCCGACCAGTGCGATGCCGAGCGCGGTGCCCAGCTCGTACGCCGTCTCCGAGACCGCCGAGGCGGCCCCGGCCTTGTCGGCGCGCGCGGCGCTCAGCACCAGGTCGGCGCCGAGCGTGTAGACCACGCCCTCGGCCGTTCCGACCAGCAGGAAGGACACGGCCAGCAGCAGGTAGGTGGTGTCCTGCTCCAGCCAGCCGAGCACGCCGACGCCCAGACCCATCGCCAGCAGACAGGCCGTCAGCGCCTTCCGGGCGCCGAAACGCCGGGCCACCCGGACGGTCAGCAGACCGCCGACCACCGAGCCCGCGAAGGCCGGCAGCTCGGCCAGGCCCGCCTGGAGCGGGTGGTAGCCGCGGACCAGCTGCAGGTACTGCGAGACCACGAAGATCACACCGGAGAGCCCGACCAGGGAGATCAGCGAGGCCGAGACGGCCGCCGTGAACCGCCGGTCGCGGAACAGCCGGACGTCGAGCAGCGGGGTCTCCAGCCGCAGCTGGCGACGGACGAAGACGGTCAGCGCCGCGGCACCCACAACGAACGAGACCGGCACGTCCCAGCGGACCACGCCGTGCGCGGCCGCCTCCTTGACCGCGTACACCACGCCGATCACCCCGGCCATCGACAGGACGACGCTCAGCACGTCCCAGCGGCCCGGCTTCGGGTCCTTGGACTCCGGCAGCAGCCAGACGCCGAAGCCCAGCAACAGGAGCAGCACCGGGATGTTCAGCAGGAACACCGAACCCCACCAGAAGTGCTCCAGCAGCACCCCGCCGACCACCGGCCCGAGCGCGGCACCGGCCGTGGCGGCCGCGCCCCAGATGCCGATCGCGGTGGCCCGCTCCCGGTCGTCCGGGAAGAGGCTGCGGATCAGCGACAGGGTGGACGGCATGATGGTCGCCCCGGCGACACCCAGCAGCCCGCGGGCCAGGATCAGCCAGCCCGGGCTCGGCGCGTAGGCGGCCAGCAGCGAGGCCGCACCGAAGGCGGAGGCACCGGCCAGCAGCAGCCGCTTGCGGCCGATCCGGTCGCTCAGCGCGCCCATGCTGACCAGCAGACCGGCCAGGACGAAGGAGTAGGAGTCGCCGATCCAGAGCAGCTGGGTGCCGCTGGGGCGCAGCGTCTCGCTGATCGACGGGATGGCGAGGGAGAGGACGGTCGCGTCCAGCGCGACCACGGTGACGGCCAGGACGAGGACGGCGAGGCCGGTCCAGCGCTGGCGGGCGGTCGGGGTACTCATGGTTTATCGGTGTCCGGTCTGCAGTCAGAGGTGCTGCGGTCCGAGGTGCTGTGGGTGGTGGACTCGTGGGCGGCGGCGTCCGGTCTGCGCAGCGCCCCGCCCAGGAAGAGCTCGGTGAGCGAGAAGGCGGCGTCGCGCGGGGCGAGCCGGCCGTCCTGGATCGACCAGCCGACGCCGGCGACCAGGTCGAAGAAGGCCTCGCTCAGCCAGGCGGCGCTCAGCTCGATGCGGAACACGCCCTGCTGCTGGCCGCGCAGGAAGAGCGCGTGCAGCCGGGCGATCTGGAGCTCCCAGAGGTCGTTGATCTCGTCGTTCTCGTAGAGCTGGTTCTCGCCGGTCAGGAAGGCGCAGAGCATGGCGTCCGGGACCGAGGCGTCCACCAGGCGGCGCAGTGCGGCCTCGGCGTCGCCCTCCTCGACCCCGGCGGTGTCCAGTGCGCCGGCGAACCGGCGCAGGCCGAGCAGGCCGACCTCGCGGATCAGCGCCTCGCGCCCCGGGAAGAGCCGGTGCAGCGTGGCGCGGCTGATGCCGGCGGCCCGTGCGATCTCGTCCAGGTGGGCGGTCGGGCGGCGCGAGAGCACGCCGACGGCGGCTTCGAGGACGGTGTCGCGGTCGGTGGCCATGAGGGGAGTCTAGTTCACATGAGACACGGATGTCTCAGAATTGAAGTTCCAGTCTCAAATGATCCACGGGCTGAAGCGTGTCCGGACAGCAAAAACCGGAGACGGCGGGTGCCGTCCCCGGTCAGGGGTGCCGCTGCGCCATGGGCGCCGCGGCTCAGCTCTGGTTGTAGAAGCCGGTCTCGTCGAGCGGGCGGTCGATCACCATGACCTCGACCTCGGCCGGGGTCAGCAGGAAGACCCGGCGGGCGATCCGCTCGATGCCGCCCTGGGTGCCGAAGATCAGCCCGGAGGCGAAGTCGACCATGCGCTTCGCTTCGGCCTCCTCCATCTCGGTGAGGTCCATGACCACCGGGATGCTCGCCCGGATGTGCTCACCGACCGTGCGGGCCGCTTCGAAGCCCGTCGGCCGCAGGGAGACGATCTTCGCGGGCGCGGCGACGGCCGGTACCGTCTCCTGATCCACCCACTCGTCGTCGTACACCGCGGCCGGGTAGTTCCCCGAGGGCATCAGCCACCCGTTGTGGTGCTCGTCGCGAAGTGCTCCCATGCCGCGCCTCCCTGCCTCGTCCCGTCTGGTCCCCCGGGGGCGCGTGTCGCTTTTTGACACGTCATCCACTCGTCGGAACTGTCCGAGTATCGCACTGTTCACCGGTCCCGTGCCCGCTCGCGACCCCCGTACGAGTCGTGCCGCGCCGGAAACCCGGGCGGACCCGGGCAAAGAGAGCAGACGCGGCGTAGCGCCGTACGGTTGCGCGCGTAGACCATATCGGTAGCGGTCGCCGCGTAATTGACCTTCTGTCAACAATGCGGAAACGATTTCGCGCGGCCGGTCACTCGCCGGTCGCGCCGTCCACCGATTCGCGCAGAAGATCGGCGTGGCCGTTGTGTCGCGCGTACTCCTCGACCATGTGGGCGAGGATCCAGCGGAGCGTCACTTCCTCGCCGCGGCGCGGCCGCTTGCCGACCGTGTCGAGCGGCAGGCCGGCGGCCGCCCGGCGGGCGGCCTCGATCTCGGCGCGCCAGGTGGCGAAGTCGGCCGCGACGTCGGCGGTGTCGACGTTGTCGAAGTCGCCGTCCGGGTCGGCCTTGGTCCAGTAGTGGCCGGTGGCGACCTCCTCGCCGCGCAGGATCCCCTGGAACCAGTACCGCTCGACCTCGGCCATGTGCCGGACCAGGCCGAGCAGCGAGAGGCCGGACGGCGGGACGGAGCGCAGGCGCAGCTGGTCGTCGCTCAGCCCCTCGCACTTGAGCGCGAGGGTGCTGCGGTGGTAGTCGAGGAAGGCGGTGAGGGTGGCGGCCTCGTCGGCGGCCATCGGCGGGTCCACCCGCGGGTTCATTCCGGTCATGCGGGCCATCCTGGCGCCGGCGGCCGCAGGGGCGCGAACGATTTGTTCGGCCGGACGTCGGGTCGGGTGGTCTACCGGGAGGTCGGCCGGGGAGGTCTTCCGGGCCGACTGGCGGGCCGACATCCGGGCCGACCGCTCAGGCGGCCGCCGCCCGGCGCCGTGCCCTCGCCGCCCGCCAGAGCCCCGCCACGCTGCCCAGCCCCAGCAGCGCGATCAGGCCCGCCGACAGCAGGAACGCCGCCGACCCGGGCTTGCCCGAGCTGGCCGCCGCCGTCACGTACACCGCCGTGGTCGGCACCGCGCCGATCGCGGTCGCGAGGACGAACGGCAGGGCGCGGGTCCCGGAGAAGGCGGCGCCGTAGTTGACCGCCTGGAACGGCATGCCGGGCAGCAGCCGCAGCACCAGCACGCTGCGGAACCCCTGCTCGGTGAACCGCCGGTCCAGGGCGCCGAGTACCTTCCCGCGCAGGTACGGGCGCAGCGCGTCCCGGCCGAGGCTCCGGCCGAGCCCGAAGGCCAGGGCGGCGCCCAGCGTGGTGCCGAGCACCGCCAGCGCGACGCCCTGTTGGATGCCGAGGAGCAGCCCGGCCGCCGCGTTGAGCGCCGGCCGGGGCACGAAGGCGAGCGTCCCCACGGCGTACACCAGGGCGAACAGCGGCCCGAACCAGTACCCGGGCATCCGGTCCGCCAGCCCCCCGGACAGCAGCTCCGTCGGGTTCCACAGCAGGAGCGACCCGGCCGCCGCGCCGAGCAGCACGATCAGCAGCGCCAACCGCCACCGGGACGAACGCGGCGCGGCGGGGGGTGCGGGAATGACATCGGGCTCGGACACCGGCCGAGCCTAACCGGGGCCGCGGGCTACCGGGCCACCGGGCCGTTGGTGAACCAGGCCTGGTTGGGCCTGTTATTGCCCGGCCACTGGATCACCGGCGTCCCGTCCGCCGGACTCCCGCCGTACAGGTCGAGCCAGAGGCCGCTGTTCACGTTCGGGTAGTCGTGGGGGAAGCCGGTGCCCAGGGTCTCGTCGCGCCAGCCCTGGTTGGACCCCCCGTTACAGCTCCACTGGTCGATCGGGGTGCCCACGGTGGTGCTGTACCCGGGGACCTCCAGGCACTTGCCGCTGTGGACGTTGATGATCGTTGAGCCCGGTCCGCTCGTCCACTGCTGATTGGCCCCGCCGGTGCAGGTCCACTGGCGGACCGGGGCACCGTCGTCGGTGCGCCAGTCGGCCACCTCCAGACACTTGCCCGTGGCGACGTTGCTGATCCGGTACTGCCCGGCCTGGCTCGCCGAGGCCGACGGGGCGGCGAGTACGGTCGCGGCGGCGGTGGCGAGCCCGACGGCGGCGGCAACGAGCACGCGGCGGGCTGCGGCGGGCGGGACGGGTCTGCGGTGCCGGACACGTGACGACGTGGTCATGGATTCCCCCTGGGAGCGTGGTCATGGGACGACGTGCGTCGAAACCCTATTCGGTGACGTACCGGTTCCGGACGCGAACCGTGGTCACGGGTTCGCCTGGGAGGTGGCCATGGATGCCTGCCATCGGATGTGTCCGATGGCAGGCTGACGACGGGCGGGCGAGTGGTGCTGCTCTCCGGTGGCCGCCGGCCGGCCGGGGGATCAGCTGTACGGGTCCTTCTCGGGGTTGTAGTGCCAGAACTGGTTGGCGCCGGCGAGGTACTCCCACTGGATCACCGGGGTGCCGTCGGTCAGTGCGCCGCCGGCGACGTCGAGGACGAGGCCGCTGTGGGCGTTCACGATGCGGCGCGGGGTGCCGGGGTGGCTGGCGGGCGGGTCGCTCCACTGCTGGTTGGAGCCGCCGTTGCAGGTCCACTGGTCGGCCTGGGTGCCCCAGGCGGTGCTGTAGCCGGGGATCTCCAGGCACTTGCCGCTGTGCAGGTTGATCCAGCCGTTGGCGGTCTGGGTCCACTTCTGGTTGTCGCCGCCGGTGCAGGTCCAGATCCGGACCGGGGCGCCGTCGTCGGTGCGCCAGTCGGCGACCTCCAGGCAGAGGTCGTTCGTCCCGGCGTACATGCCGGTGCGGATCTCGGCAGGGCCGAAGTCGGTGGTGGCGGTGGTGGCGGCGGCGGGCGCTGCGGGCGCCGCCGGGGCGGTGAAGGCCACGGCGGCGGTGGCGAGGACGGTACTTGCGGCGACGAGCCGCGTGCGGCACAACATCGGTCGACCTCCGGTGGTGCGGTTCGGCGGTGGTGCGGTCCGGCGCGACCCGGCGAGGAAACCCGGCAGGCGTTGCCGGGAGTCCCGGGCCGCGGCGGCCTGTTCGACCGCCGAGAGTTCGAGGAGGTTGTGCGGAGCACCCGGATGGCGGAGAAAGTCGTGCGGGCAGTCGGCCGGGGGTCGGCGGTGCGGGCGGGGAACTCCTTCAGGAACTCGCCGTCATGTCCGATTCCACGGCGGTCGCGGTTCTGCCGGTGGAATGCCGTTCGGCCTGGCGCAGCGCCCCGGCGCTCAGCAGCAGGGCGAAGACGAGGGCAGTGACCAGTCCGAAGGAGACGGTCAGCGAGGTGGCCTCGGCGAGGGTGCCGATGACGGCGGGGGCGATCAGGCCGGAGGTGTAGGTGACGGTGGCGACGCCCGCGATGGCCTGGCTGGCGTTGGTGCCGATCCGGCCGGCGGCGGCGAAGGCGAGCGGGACGATGACGGCGATGCCGATGCCGATGAGGGCGAAGCCGGGGATGGCCAGCACTGGGCTGTCGGCGGCGACCACCAGCAGGCCGCCGACGGTGGCGACGGCGCCGCCGATCCGGGTGGCGCGGACGGCGCCGAGGCGGCGGATCGCGGCGTCCCCGGCGAGGCGGCTGACCGCCATGGTGAGCGAGAAGGCGGTGTACGAGGCGGCGGCGACAGTGGCCGAGGCGCCGGTGACGTCCCGCAGGTAGACGCCGCTCCAGTCCATCGAGGCGCCCTCGGCGAAGACCGCGCAGAAGCCGACCAGCCCGATCACCAGCGAGCTGCGCGGTGGCAGCGCGAACCTCGGCGGCTCCTCCGCGCCCTCGTGCGCCCGCAGGTCGGGCAGGCGGCGGCAGACCGGCTGGGCGAGGGCGAGCAGGACCAGTGCGGTGACGGCCAGCTGCAGCCGGGCGTCGAGGTCGAGGTGGGCGGCGAGGATGCCGAAGCCGGAGGCCAGCAGGCCGCCGGCGCTCCACATCCCGTGCAGTCCGGACATGATCGAGCGGCCGAGCCGCTCCTCGATCTCCACGCCCTGCGCGTTCATCGCGACGTCCGCCATGCCGGCCGTGGCCCCGTACGCCAGCAGTGCCACGCACAGCACCGGCAGCGAGGGGGCGAGCGCGGGCAGGGCGAGGGCCAGGCACCAGAGCGCGATCAGGCCGCGCACCGCCGCCCGGCCGCCGTAGCGGTGGACGAAGCGGCCGGCCAGCGGCATGGCGAGGGAGGAGCCGATGGCGGGCATGACCAGGGCCAGGCCGAGCTGTCCGGTGGACAGGTCGAGGCGGTCCTGGATCCACGGGATGCGGGTGACGAAGCTGCCGCTGACGGCGCCGTGCACGCCGAAGACCAGGGCGATGCTCGCCCGCGCCCGGCGCGGGGCGGCCAGCGGTTCCGGCCGTGGGTCCGGCGGGGGTGCGGTGGTGCGGTTCATCGGCGTTCCCTCCCGGTCGCGCGGTGCGGGGCGCGACAGTGCCCTGTGGGTGGCCTTGCTGACAGTCAAACGCAGGTACAGCCGGCCGGTCGACGATTCGATAAACTATCAGGAAGGGACCCTGATAGAAACACTCTGGAAGGATGAGCGGCCATGACCACCGCGCGTACGGCCACGCCGAGCACTGCCCGGGCGATCAACGACCGGCTGGCACTCAACCTCCTGCTCGAGCAGGGCCCCCTGACCGCGACCGAGCTGCGCGACCTCACCGGCCTCTCCCGGCCGACCGTCGCCGACCTGCTCGAACGCCTCCAGCGCACCGGCCTGGTGGCGGTCGTCGGCGAACGCGGCGAACAGCGGCGCGGCCCCAACGCCCGGGTCTACGCACTGGTCGCCTCCCGGGCGCACATCGCCGCCTTCGACGTCCGCTCCGGCGGTGTCAGCCTGGTCGTCGCCGACCTCGCCGGGCACGTCCTCGCCACCGCCGAGATCCCGGTCGACGGCGACGGCGGGCCCGACACCGCCGCGGCGATCACCGCCACCCTGCTGGAGACCGCGCGCGGCGCCGGCGTCGAGCGGCTGCACACCGTCGCGGTCGGCGCCCCCGGACTGGTCGACCCCGCCACCGGGCGGCTGCAGAGCACCGGCAAACTCCCCACCTGGCACGCCGAACTCCTCGCCGCACTGGAGGAGTTGCCCGGCACCGAGGTGATCCTGGAGAACGAGGTCAACCTCGCCGGGCGGGCCGAGTACCGGGTCGGTGCCGCGCGCGACCGCGACACCTTCGTGCTGATGTGGCTCGGCCACAGCGTCGGCGCCGCCGTCATCCTGGACGGGCGGCTGCGCCGCGGCTTCTCCGGCGGCACCGGCGAGATCTGCTTCCTGCCCGTCCCCGGGACCGCCGGGCCGCCCAGCGCCGACAGCTGCGAAGGCGGCTTCCACGGCCTGGTCGGCAGCGCGGCGATCTGCGACCTGGCCCGCGCCCACGGGCTGCCCGCCGACCCGGCCGGGGACGCCTCCGCCGCCGAGGCCGTCGTCCGCGCGGCGGTGGCAGCGGTGGCGGCCGTGGCGGCGGTGACAGAGGTGGCGGCGCCGACGGCGGGCACGGGCCAGGCGGGCGAGGCGGGCGGGCGCTTCCTGGACGAGCTGGCCGCGCGGATCGCCCTCGGCGCGGCGAGCGTGTGCGTCGTGCTCGACCCCGGCTGCGTGGTGCTCGGCGGGGAGATCGGCCGGGCCGGCGGCGCCGAGCTGGCCGGCCGGGTCGAGCGGCGGCTGGCCCGGCTCTCCCCGCTGAGTACCGAGGTGCGGGCCGGTACGGCGGGTGGCGGCGCGGTGCTCGCCGGTGCGGTGCTGACCGCCGGGGACGCGGTGCGGCGGGACCTCTTCGGCGAGCCGTAGCGGCCCCTGGTTTCGAGCGGTAGCAGCCCCTGACTTGCCCGTTGCCGTACCCGGTACGGCAGGATGGCGGACGGGGGCGCGTTCCGCCACGACCCTTGTTCCTCGAACCACCGTCAGGAGTCGCTCATGGGCCAGCCCGAGGTGCCGGCGAACCCGTACCGCATCGGCGAGGCGGCGGCGCTGCTCGGCGTCAGCGCCGACACCATGCGGCGCTGGGTGGACGCCGGGCGGCTTGCCGCCGCGCGCGACGAGCACGGGCACCGGATCATCCCCGGCGCCGAGCTCGCCGCCTTCGCCCGCGAGCTGGCCCGGCCGGAGAACGCCGAGGCCGAGGGCCGCCCGTCCTCGGCCCGCAACCGCTTCCCGGGGATCGTCACCCACGTGGTGCTCGGCGACGTGGCCGCGCAGGTGGAGATCCAGGCCGGGCCGTTCCGGGTGGTGTCGCTGATCAGCCGGGAGTCGGCGGAGGAGCTGAACCTGGTGCCCGGCGCACCCGCCACGGCGGTCATCAAGTCCACCAATGTGATGATCGAGCGGCGCTGACGCCCCACCGACGAGTCCCGGACGTCGAACCGACCGAGAGGCCCGGATGCCACCCCCGCACCTGCCGACCACCCAGAGCGCCGTGCTCGCGATCCAGACCGTGGCGGACCGGCACGGCCGGACCGTCCGCGCCCGGCACGACATCGGCCGCGACCAGACCTTCGCCGGCCTGGTCGGGCCGCCCGGGCCAGTCGGCTCGGGCAGCTCCGGCGGCTCGGGCGGCGAGTTCGACGGGATTCCGCACGAGGCGCTGCTGGAGTTCGACGGCCGCCCCCGTGTCGCCGTCCGGCTGTTCACCCACGACGAGGTCACGGTGACCGTCGAGGGCATCGCCTTCGACGTCGAGCGCGACCGCGTCCCGGGCTTCCTGGACGCGGTCTGGACCGACCTCGTGCACGTCAGGGCGCGCGCCTTCCCGCCGTCCACCACGCTGATCGTCACTGTCCCCGGGGAGCCGAGTCACCGCGAGGACGTCGGCGTCCACAACCTCACCCCCTGGCTCGCGGAGAGGATCCGATGACCACCGACCGCAGCCCCCGGGTACTGGCCGTCGCCCACCGCGGCGACCCGTACCGCCACCGCGAGAACACCCTGCCCTCGATCGAATCCGCGCTGGCCGCCGGCGCCGACGCCGTCGAGGTGGACATCCGGCTCACCCGCGACAGGGTGCCCGTCCTCCTGCACGACCGCACCCTGGAACGGCTCTGGAACGACCCGCGGTCGATCGACCGGGTCACCACCGAGCAGCTGGACGAGCTGCGGCACGGCCGGCTCGCCATCCCCACGCTCGCCGAGGCGATCAAGGCGGTGACCGCCACCGAGGGCCGCCGACTGCTGATCGACCTGGACGACCCCGGGCCGGCCGCCGCCACCTGGTCCGTGGTCACCGGACTCGGCGCCGAACGGCAGGTCGCCTTCTGCGGCCCGGTCACCGCCATGCTCGCGGTGCGCGAACTGACCCCCGACGCCGAGATCGCGCTCACCTGGAAACAGCCGCGGATGCCCGTCCGCACCCTGCTGGACGACCTGCGCCCGCGCTACCTCAACCCGCCGTTCGGCCTCGTCACCCCCGAGTTCGCCGCCGCCGCGACCGACGCCGGACTCGCCGTCTCCACCTGGACCGCCGACCTGCGCCGCACCATGCGCCGACTGCGGGACACCGGGGTGGCCTCCATCACCACCAACCGGATCGGCGTACTGCGCTCGGTGCTGGACGGCCGCCGGTGACCGAACCCGGGCAGGTGCTCGGCACCCGGGAGCTGGGCCGCGCCCTGCTGGCCCGTCAGCACCTGCTCGCCCGCACCGACCTGGAACCCGCCGCGATGGTCCACCACCTCGCCGGCCTCCAGGCCCAGGCCGCACCCCAGCCGCCCTACCTCGGGCTGCTCGCCCGACTCGACGGCTTCACACCCGAGCCGCTGAGCACGCTGATCGAACAGCGGTCGGTGGTCCGGATCGCCCTCCAGCGCGGCACCATCCACCTGGTCACCGCCGACGACTGCCTGACGCTGCGCCCGCTGCTCCAGCCCGTCCTGGACCAGGGGCTGCGCACCACCTTCGGCAAGGGGCTCGCCGGGCTCGACCCGGACGCGCTCGCCGCCGAGGCCCGGGAGCTGGTCGAGGAGCAGCCGCGCACCTTCCAACAGCTGGGCGCGCTACTCGCCGCCACCCGCCCGGACCGCGACCCGGCCGTGCTCGCCCAGGCGGCCCGCTGCCTGCTGCCGCTCGTCCAGGTGCCGCCGCGCGGCCTGTGGGGGCGCGGCGGCCCGGCCGCGCACACCACCGCCGAAGCCTGGCTCGGCCGCCCGCTCGACCCGGCGCCCGTGCTCGACGACCTCGTCCTGCGCTACCTCGCCGCGTTCGGCCCGGCCACCGCGGCCGACCTGAAGAAGTGGTCGGGCCGCACCGGACTCTCCCCGGTGCTGGCACGGCTCGCGCCGCGGCTGGTGACCTTCCGCGACGAGCAGGGCCGGCTGCTGTACGACCTGCCGGAGGCGCCCCGGCCGGACGCGGACACCCCGGCGCCGGTGCGGCTGGTCGCGCCGTTCGACAATCTGCTGCTGTCGCACGCGGACCGCACCCGGGTGCTGCCCGAGGAGTACCGGGGGCGGGTCATGACGCAGAACGGGATCGTGCTCGGGACGCTGCTGGTGGACGGGATGGTCGCCGGGTCCTGGCGGCTGACGGGTGAGCAGGAGGTCGTCGTGCAGCCGTTCGTGGCGCTGCGGCGGGCCGACCGGCAGGCGGCGCAGGCCGAGGCGGAGCGGGTGCTGGCCTTCGCGGGCGCGGGCGGTGCGGTTCTGATCGAGGACCCCGAATAGCGATACAACGGGCAGATCGTCACATTCTCTGCTGAGCTGGGTCGGTTCGGACCCAACGACGATCCCCGGCGGAGGTGGCCGTGTCCGTGGAGCGCCCGCCCGGCAGGCAGCCCGACCACCGCAGGCCCTACCTGATGCTGCCGCCCGCGCTGCGACAGGCGGCGGCCTGGGCGATGGCGGTGATCCTGCTCATCGCGGTCGCCTCGCTGGTGGTCTTCGCGCTGGTCGAACTGCGGGCCGCCACCGTGCCGTTCGTCCTGGCGCTGCTCGGAGCCTCACTGCTTTACCCGGTGGTGCCCTGGCTGGTCGGGCGGGGCGTGAGTCGGGGCCTCGCCGCCGGGCTGACCTGCATGGTGCTGGTCGTGGCGGTCGGCGGGGTCCTCGCGCTGCTGGTCAACTCCCTGGTGCACAGTGCCCCGCAGATCGCCACCTCGCTGCCGCAGGCCGGGCACCGGCTGGCCGAGTGGCTCGGCCCGTTCGGGGAGAAGATCCAGCACGCCCTGAACAACGCCAAGGGCGAGACCAACTCGCTGGTCTCGACGCTGACGAACGGTGTGCTCTCCGGGCTCGGCCTGCTCACCCAACTGATCACCGGCGGGGTGCTGGCGCTCGCCCTGGTCTTCTTCTTCCTCCGCGACGGCCACCGCACCGCCGACGCCATCCGCTCCTACCTGCCCGGACCCGGCGCCGAGACCGTGGTCGCCTGCGCAGAGCGGGCCTTCGACGCGATGGCCGGCTTCATGCGTGGCACCACCCTGATCGCCCTGATCGACGCGGGCTTCATCACCATCGGCCTGGTCGCCCTCGGCGTGCCCGGCGCCCCCGGCCTCGGCGCGCTGGTCTTCATGGGGGCCTACATCCCCTTCGTCGGCGCCTTCCTGTCCGGCACGGTCGCCGTCCTGGTCGCCCTCGCCGACGGGGGCCTCGGCACGGCCCTGTGGGCCCTCGGCGTGGTGCTCGCCGTGCAGATGATCGAGGGCAACATCCTCCAGCCCGTCATCCAGAGCCGGACCGTCGAGCTGCACCCGGCCACCATCATGGTCGCCGTGGTGGCCGGCTCCGGCATCGCGGGCATCATCGGCGCCCTGCTCGCCGTCCCGGTCTGCGCGGCGGCGACGGGTGTCATCTCGGTCCTGCGCGGCGTCCCGGGGCGGGCGGGCGGCGGGGGGTGAGAAGCCGGTTGCCAGGCCTGCGGTCCCTGTGTGAACATCACTAATGCGACGGCAGTCGCGATAGTGCCGGGAGGGGTGCGGATGGAACTGTTCGAGGTGGCCGAAGCGGGGGCCGGGCCGTACGGGGTGGCCGTGGGGGCGGACGGGAGCGTCTGGTTCACGCTGGTGCATGCCGGGGAGATCGGGCGGTTGGCGGCGGACGGGGCGGTCCGGCGGTACGGGCTCGGGGCGCCCGGGTGCGGGCCGGCGGTGATCACGGCCGGCCCCGACGGGGCGATGTGGTTCAGCCGGATGCGGGACCACCGGATCGGGCGGATCGACGGGGACGGGACGGCGGGCTCGTTCGCGCTGCCGGGCGAGAACGCCGGACCGTACGGGATCGCCGCCGGGCCGGACGGGGCGGTGTGGTTCACCGAGATGCACGCGAACCGGATCGGGCGGAGCACGCCGGACGGGGAGGTGACGGAGTACCCGCTGCCGGTCGCCGGGGCGTTTCCGTCGCTGATCACGGCCGGGCCGGACGGCGCCCTGTGGTGCACGCTCAACCAGGCGGACGCGGTGGCGAGGGTCGGTACGGACGGGCAGGTGACCGTCCACCGGCTGCCCACCGGGGGCACCGCACCGGTCGGGATCACCGCCGGGGCGGACGGCGCGCTCTGGTACGTCGGCATCGGCGGCGGGCTGGTCGGGCGGATCACCGTGGACGGCGAGGTGACGGAGTACCCGCTGGCCGACCGGGCCGCCAAGCCGCACGCCATCGCGGCGGGGCCGGACGGCCGGCTCTGGTTCACCGAGTGGGGCGCGGGACGGATCGGGGTGCTCACCCCGGACGGGCGGCTGGACGGCCACCCGATCCCGGGCGAGGGCGCCGAGCCACACGGCATCGCCGTCGCCCCGGACGGCACGGTGTACGCGGCGCTGGAGCGCGGCGAGATCCTCCGCCTGGCCCCGGCCCGGGGCTGAGGCCCGCACCCGCCTCAGCGGCGCAGCAGTTCCTCCAGGTCGGCGAGGAGGCCGAGGGCGGCGGCGCGGTCGGGGACCGGCTGCGGGGCGGGGGCGCGGTCGGCGATCACCCGGAGGGCGGCGGCGGCCTGGCGGGCGAACATGGCCAGCAGGTCCAGTTCGGGCAGGCTCGCGCGGGCCTGCGGGGCCGGGTCCAGGACCTCCAGGACGCCGAGCACCCGGTTGCCGTGGGTGAGCGGCGCGGCCATCAGGGCATTCGGGACGTACGCGGTGGACTGGGCGAAGTCCCGGTCGAAGGTGCGGTTCGCGCCCAGGTCGTCGACCACCATCGGCTCGCCGGAGGCGGCGACCCAGCCGGCGATGCCCCGGCCGGCCGGGAAACGGCGGCCGACCAGGGACTCCTCGCCGCGCCCCGAGACGGCCTGGAACACCAGCTCCCCGGCCGTCTCGTCGAGCAGGCAGACCGAGCCCGCCTGGGCGCCGAAGATCGCCCGGGCGACGTCCACCACCGACTGCAGCAGCTCGCGGGCCAGCGGATCGACGGCGGGGTCAGTGCTGAGGGTCATCGGGCGCCTCCGGGGTGGGGGTGGTCGGGACCTGGACGTTGGCCGCGGTGAGGTAGAGCGCGCTCTTCAGCTGGAAGGTGGTCAGCCTCGGCCGCCGGGACAGGATGCGGGCGCAGAGCCCGGCCACGTACGGCGTGGCGAAGCTGTTGCCGGTGGTGCGGATGGTGGCGCCGCCGAGCCAGGGCACCCGGACGTTCTGGCCGGGGGCGAAGAACTCGACCGGCGGCGCCGGGTTGTACAGGTGCAGGGCCGGGTCGTCCTCCTGGTGGCTGCCCACCGAGATGACCGAGGAGAACCGCCAGGGGTAGCTCTCCACCGGGGTGTTGTGGGCGGAGGCGACGATCGCGGTGCGGGCGAAGAAGGCGTCGTCGGCGATCGCGTGCAGCTCCTCCAGGAAGCGGGTCCGGGTGGTGGAGAGGCTGAGGTTGACGACGTCGAAGCCCTGCCGGACGGCCCAGCGCAGTCCGGCGATCAGCATGTCGCCGGTGCCGGTGAAGCGCTCGCCGAGCACCCGGACGCTGTACAGCTCGCAGTCCGGGGCGGTGCGGCGGATGATGCCGGCGCAGGCGGTGCCGTGGCCGCAGGTGTCGCCGGCGGTGTCCGGGCGGACGGTCAGCTCCCGGGTGACCGGGTCCTTGACGACTGCCCAGGAGCCCTGCAGCGGGCCGACCAGCGGGTGGTCCGGCTCGACGCCGGAGTCGACCACACAGACCCGCACGCCCTTGCCGGTGGAGTTGCCGCCGTTGCCGCCGTCACTGCCGATGGTGTCGTCGGTGTCGTCGGTGAGGCGGTCGGCGAGCACCGGCAGGTCGGCGGGGGCGCGGTCGCGCAGGCTCCAGGTGAGGCCGGCCGGGCCGTTCACCGGGTGCCCCCGAGCCGCTCGGCCCGCCGTACGCCGGGCAGGTGGCCCTTGGCGGCGAACCGGTCCCGGGCGGTGGCGGCGGCCGCGGCGGCCTCGGCGGAGCGGCCGAGCAGCAGCAGGGCGTGCGCGCGGTCGAGCGCGGTGAGCGCCTGGAGCAGCAGCGACTCGGTGGCCTCGGCGGCGCGCAGGGCGGCCGCGGTGAGGTCCAGCGCCGGCTGGGCCTCGCCCCGGGTGGCGGCGAGCCGGCCGCGCAGCGCGTCCAGCTCGATGGCGAGCACCGGCGCCAGTGCGGCGGTGGCGTCCGCGCCGTCCAGGTGGCGGGCGGCCTGGGCCGGGCGGTCGATGTCCAGCAGGACCCGGGCGGTGGCGAGGGCGAGGCGCGGCAGCGGGGCGGCGGTGCCCTGACGGCGGGCGATCTCGGCGGCGTCGGCCAGCAGGTCCAGGGCCTGGCCGGACTGGCCGGTGGCGGCCGCGGCCTGGGCGGTCAGCGCGGGCAGCGCGACCATCGCCTCGGCCAGCGACAGCTCCCCGGCCAGGCCGTTGGCCTCGGCGAGCAGCAGCTCGGCCTCCGCGGGGCGGTCGCGCAGGGCCAGCAGGACGGCCAGCGGGCCGTTCAGCGCGACCCGGACGGTTCGTCGGCCGGTGCCGTGCTCGGCGAGCAGGGCCCGCAGCCGGAAGGTGGCGTTCGGGACGGGCTCGGGGCCGGTCAGCAGCGCGGCGGCCAGCGCGGCCAGCACGGCGGCCCGGTCCAGCTCGGCGTCGGTGCGGGAGACCTGGTCGAGTGCCTGGTCCAGCAGCTGCCCGGCCTCGGTGTGCCGGCCCGCCAGCAGGTGCTCCTCGGCCAGCCGCAGCCGGGCGCGGGCCTGGCCGAGGTCATCCCCGGTGTCGCTGAACAGCGGCAGCACGGCGCGGGCGGTGGCGGCGGGCTGGTCCTGGCCGGGCGGCAGGCCCCGGGCGGCCAGGGCGAGCCGGGCGTGCGCGGCGTCCAGCGGGTCGGCGGCCGCGTCGCGCACCTGGGCGAGGACGGGCAGCGCCTCGTCGGCGCGACCGAGTGCGAGGCGGGCCTCGCCGAGGCGGCGCAGGACGGGGCCGGCGGCGCGCTCGTTCGGGTAGTGCAGCCGGACGGCCCGCTCCAGCAGGTCGGTGGCGGCGGGCAGGTCGGCGCGGGCCAGGGCGCCCGCCCCGGCGGCGCCGAGGGCGGCGGCCGCGCGGGTGCGCAGGGTGTCGGTGCGGGCGTCCAGCAGGCCGAGTTCCAGCCGGTAGCGGTGGGCGCGTTCCAGGTGGCCGCCGACGGCGGCGTCCCCGGCGGAGCGGACGGCCGGCAGGTCGGCGGCGCGCTCGTGGCGCTCGGCGCGGGCCCGCTTGGACATCGACTGGTAGACCGACTCCTGGACCAGGCCGCTGCTGAACCGGTAGCCGGTGCCGGTCGGTTCGACCAGGCGGCGCTCGGCCAGCCGGGCCAGCGCGGCGTGCAGCCGGGGTGGGGTGTCGTCGCCGTCGGCCGGCGGGCCGACCGGCAGGCCGTCGATCGGGCCGGTGAAGACATCGTCCTCGGGGTCGGCGAAAGCGTCCTGGTCGGTGCCGCCGTGGGCGAGTTCGGCCAGCTCGGCGGCGGTGAAGGCGCGGCCGAGCACGGCGGCGAGGTCCAGCGTGGCACGCTCGTCGCGCTCCAGCCCGTCGATCTGGGCACTGAGCAACGCCCTTCCGGCGGGCGGGAGTTCGTCGACCAGGGTGGGCCCCTCGGCCTCGGTGAGGGCGGCCAGCAGCTCCTCCAGGTGCAGCGGGTTGCCCTCGGCGCGCTCCAGTAGCCGGGTGGGCACCGCCTCCTGGTGGGCACTCAGCTCGGTCAACTGCGCTGCCAGCAGCGCGGATTCGTCCCAGGACAGGCCGCCGACCGGCAGCGTCGGCACCTCCGGCCGGACGGCCGGGAGCTCGGGGCGGGCCAGGCACAGCAGCAGCACGGGGGCCGAACCGAGCGCGGCGGTCAGCCGCTCGGCGGCGTCCAGCAGCGCCGGACCGGCCCACTGGCAGTCGTCCAGGACGAGGACGGCGGGGCGCTCCACGGTGCGTCCGCGCAGGATCGCGGCCAGCAGCTCCAGCGACTGCCGGGCGCCGACACCCGGCGCGGTCGCCTCGTCCAGCCGGGCCAGCGCCTCGGCCGGAGCGGCGCCCTCCGGCTCGTCCAGCAGGGTGCGGACGGCCTCGGCGAGCGGCGCCAGTACGCCCTGCTCGCCGAAACTGCGGCAGCGGGCGGTGCCGCAGCGCGCGGTACGCCGGCCCACCCGCTCGCGCCACTCGCGCACCAGACGGGTCTTGCCGATCCCGGCCTCGCCCGCCACCAGCAGCAGCTCGGCACCCGAGCCACCCGCCACCCGGGCCAATGCGGCGTCCAGCTCGGCCAGTTCACGCTCCCGGCCGACCAGCGGGACGTCGAAACGGCGCAGCAGCTCCGGGTCGTCCTCGTCCAGGCCGACCAGCCGGTAGGCGGTGACCGGCTCGGCCTTGCCCTTGAGCCGCAGCGGGCCGACCTCGTCCACCTGGGCGGCCGGGCCGGCCGCGCGCAGCGTCTGCGGGCCGATCAGCACCTGGCCGGGGGAGGCCTGGGTCTGCAGCCGGGCGGCGATGTTCACGGTCTCGCCGGAGATCAGCGCCTGACGCGCCGAGGCGTCCGAACCCGCCACCACCTGACCGGTGTTGACGCCGATCCGGACGTCCAGCCGGACCCCGAGGGTGGCGTCCAGCTCGGTGTTGAGATCCTCCAGGTCCTCCAGCATGGCGAGCGCGGCGGCCAGCGCCCGGTGGGCGTCGTCCTCGCGGATCACCGGGACGCCGAAGACGGCCATCACGGCGTCGCCGATGAACTTCTCCAGGGTGCCGCCGTGCGCCTCGATCTGTCGGTGCATCCGCTCGAAGTAGCGCAGGATCACCTCGCGCAGCGTCTCCGGATCGAGCGCGCCGGACAGGGCGGTGGAGTCGACCAGGTCGCAGAAGACCACCGTGACCAGCTTGCGCTCCTCGGCGACCAGGTCGAGGGCGGCGGCCCGCGGTGTGCCGCAGGAGGGGCAGAACTGGTCGTTCGTGGCGACGAGTTGGGCGCAGAGTGGGCAGGGCATGGGGCCGTCCTTCGGTCGTCCTCCGCTGTGCGGGGCGTACGGGGCGCGGGCGATGCGGGTGTTCGCGGCCGTGCGAGGCGTTCGGGCGTGCCGGGTCAGGGTTGCGGGGGCGGCTTCGGGCCCGGTTCGGGACCGCCTGGCGACCGGTATGGCCGCAGGCGGGGCGGGGTTCGGCGGGGTCGGGCCGGGCCCCGTGGCGTGGGGCGGCGTCGTCGGTGGCATCCAAGACCTGCGGGCATACCGGTGCCCAACCGGCTCCGAAGCCGGGCGCAGCCGGCCCCGCCCACCATGTGGTCGGCACGGCGGGCAGCCGCCCGTCGCCACCGTAACGGCTTACCTGTGGAAGGGAGTTCGACCATGGCTGAGAACATCGACCAGAACGTCGACCAGAACATCGGCGAGAACGGCGAGGAGACCCCGGAGGTCGAGGCGCACGCCGCCAACGTCCTGGACCTGCAGTCGATGAAGGTCCTCGCCGAGTCCTCGGACGGCAACTGCTTCAGCCTGATCAGCTACGTCGGCGGCGCCGAGACCTCTGCCTGACCGGCACCGGTCGCCGGCCGTAGCGCAAGGCTTCCGGGGCGGTCCCGTCGACACGGGGCCGCCCCGGCCCGATCTGCCACCACCCCCACCCCGGAGGACGGCCATGGAGCCCACCCCGCTCGCCCGCAACCGGGACTTCCGGCTGCTCTGGGTCGGCGGCCTGCTGGCCTCGCTCGGCTCCCAACTCGCATCGATCGCCCTGCCGTTGCTGGTCCTGCGGGAGACCGGATCGGCCGCCCGAGCGGGCGCCATCGGCACCGTCTCGGTCGGCGCGCTGCTGCTCACCATGCTGCCCGGCGGTGTGCTCGCCGACCGGATCGAGCGGCGCCGGCTGATGCGGATCTGCGACGTCGGCAGCCTGCTCGCGGTCAGCGCCCTGGTCGTCGCCGTGCTGCGGGGGCACGCCCCGCTGGTGCTGGTCCTGCCGGTCGCCGCCGCCGGGGCACTGATCTCCAGCGTCTACGGGCCCTCCGCCGGCGCCCTGCTGCGCGCCGTGGTGCCGCGCGAGCAGGCCCGGGAGGCCTCCTCGCGGATGCAGGCCCGCGGCGCCGCGGCCCGGCTGATCGGACCGCTCGGCGGCGGCGCGCTGTTCGCCTGGCACCCGGTGCTGCCGTTCCTCGCCGAGGGCATCGGACTGCTGCTGTCCACGATCTGCGTGGCACTGATGCGGACCCGCTCGATGCCCGCCGAGAAGAGCGGATCGGTGTTCAGCAAGCAGGAGTTGACCGCCGGGCTGGCCTTCATCTGGCAGCAGCCCTACCTGCGGACCCTGCTGCTGATCTTCGGCCTGGGGATGAACTTCGCGTTCAGTGCGCTGATGTTCGCGACCCTGGCCGTCGCCTCCGACGGCGGACACTCCGGGGTCGGCGGCGGCACGGTCGTCTCCTGCACCGCCGCCGGGGCCCTGGCGGGTGCGCTGCTCGCCCCCCGGCTCGGCGCCCGGGCGCGCGACGGCAGCCTGGTGGCGCTCGCCTGCTGGACGTCCGCGCTGACGGCCGGGGTGCTGACCGTGACCAGGGTGCCGCTGCTGATCGGGCTGCTCTGCGCGGCCTGCATGTGCCTGTCCACCGTCGCCAGCATCGGCTTCGTCTCCGGCATGCTGCTCGCCGCGCCGCCGGACCGCATCGGCCGGGTGCAGAGCGCCGCCGGCTTCCTGTCCACCCTGATCCAGCCGTTCGGCCCGCTGGTGGGCGGCATCCTGCTCGGCTCCCTCGGCGGCACCCGGACTTTCGGCCTGCTGGCGATCGCCATCGCGGTCTGCGCGGCCGTGGTCACCTGGGCGCCGCCGGTACGGCGCGGGCCGGTGCCGATCCCCGCCGTCTGACCCATCCCCGGACCCCGTCCCCAGGCCCGCCCGGAACCGGAAGAGGAGGCGCGCCATGGCCGGCGCCCACGAGACCCAGCTGTACTGCCTCGCCGACCCGACGTACTACGACACCCCCGGGCGGCTGCGTGACCGGGCGAGCCGCTACCCGCTGGGGCTCGGCGAGCCGCCCGACGGCTGGCGGCGCGAGCAGCGCGGACTGTGGACGGTGCTGCGGCCCGACGGTGTCCGGCTGCCGGGGCAGGGCTGGAAGCTGCACGTGTCGGCGGTGGAGGGCGGCGCCGAGGGCACACTGGCCGTCGTCGCGCGGATCTGCCGGACGCACCGGGTGGCGTTCAAGTTCCTGCGCAGCGCGGCGGCGTTGCGGGTGGCGAACGGCAAGTTCACCGGGCGCGGCAGCGGCGGCAAGTTCATCACCGTCTACCCGGAATCCGATGAGCAATTCGCGCGGCTGGCAGCGGAGTTGGCGGAAGAACTGGAGGGGCGCCCCGGGCCGTACGTGCTGACCGACCTGCGGATCGGCACCGCCCCGGTGTACGCACGCTACGGCGCGTTCGTCGAACTGTGGTGCCAGGACGAGACCGGCCGGCCGGTGCCCGCGCTGCGCGACCCCGCCGGGGAACTGGTGCCGGACTCGCGGGAGCCGGTGTTCCGGCTGCCGGAGTGGGTCGAGCCGCCCGAGCTGCTGCGCCCGCACCTGGCCGCGCGGGACGCGGCCGCCGGGGACCTGCCGTACCGGATCCTCGAGGTGCTGCAGTTCTCCGGCGCCGGCGGGATCTACCTGGCCGAGCGCCCGGGCACCGGGGAGCGGGTGGTGCTGCGCGAGGCCCGCCCGTACGCCGGACTGGACGCCGCCGGTGCGGACGCGCCGACCCGGCTGCGGCGCGAGCAGTGGGCGCTGGAACGGCTGGCCGGGCTGGACTGCGTGCCCCGGCTGCACGAGGTGCGGACGGTGTGGGAGCACACCTTCCTGGTGCAGGAGCACATCGAGGGCGTCCAGCTGTTCACCGAGGCGATCCGGCGCTATCCGCTGGTGCACCAGAACTGCACGGCCGAGCAGCGCGCCGAGTACGCGCACTGGGTCGGCGGGGTGGTCGCCGCGCTGGAGAGGGCGCTCGGCGCGCTGCACGGGCGAGGCGTGCGGTTCGGGGACCTGCACCCGGCCAATGTGATGCTCCGGCCGGACGGTTCGGTGGTGCTGGTGGACTTCGAGTACGCGGCGGAGCTGGACGACCGGCGGGTGCCGACGGCGGGCGCGGCCGGGCTGCGGATCCCGCCGGGCCTCGACGGCGCCGAGGCGGACCGGTTCATGCTGTGGGCGACCTGGCTGATGCTGCTGATGCCGGTGCTGGAGCTGGCCGACCGCGACCCGGGGAAGCTCGCGGCGCTGGAACGGCGGGCGCGGGAGTGGTTCGGACTCGGGCCGGAGGAGGGGCCGGTGCGGCCAGGAACAGGAACAGGGGCAGGGGCAGCGGCAGGGGCGCGGACGGCGTTGACGGCGTGCACGGAGTCGGCGAGCGAGCGGCGGGGCCGTGAGCTGCTGGACGGCCCCTCCTGGACCCCGGCGCGGCGCGAGCTGATCGCGGGCATCCACGCGGGAGCCACCCCGGACCGGCCGGACCGGCTCTTCCCCGGGGACGTGGCCGGGTTCGCCGACGGCGGTACGGGCGTCGCCCACGGCGCCGCCGGGGTGCTGTACGCGCTGCACCGCGCGGGCGCCGACTGGCCGCAGGAGTACGCGGACTGGCTGGTCGCCGCGCTGCGCCGGCGCGGAGCGCGGCCGGGCACGGCCGGGCTGTACGACGGCCCGCTCGGCGTCGCGGTCGTGCTGGCCCGGGTGGGGCGGCCGGAGGCGGCGCAGGAACTGGTCGCCCGGGCGCGCACGGCCCGTCCGGCGCGCCAGGCCGGCCTGTTCGGCGGCCGGGCCGGCGCCGCGCTCGCCCGGCTACGGCTGGCGGAGGCACTGGACAGCCGGCGGGAGGCGGCGGACGCGCTGGCCGACGCCTGCGAGCTGGCGGCGGTGGTCCGGGGCGAGACGGTGGACGGGCTGGACGCGCCCCCGGCGGCCGGGCTGCTGTACGGGCTGGCGGGCATCGCGCTGCTGCAGCTGCGGTTGTACCGCCGCACCGGTGAGCCGTGGCTGCTGGACTCGGCGCGCCTCGCGCTGGAACGGGCGACGGCGCAGTGCGTCCGGGTGCCGGACGGGTCGCTGCAGGTGCTGGAGGCCGGACGGCGGCTGGCGTACCTGGACCGGGGGAGCAGCGGGATCGCCCTGGTGCTGCGGGAGTACCTGGAGGCGGCCGAACTGCCCGGCGGGGAGGCGTTCCTGGCGGACGTCCGGAAGGTCTGCGCGCCCGGGTTCATCCGGGAGCCCGGGCTGTTCCGGGGGCGGGCCGGGCTGACGCTGGCGCTGGACCGGCTGGGCGGGACGCCGGAGGCCGTGGCCGGGCAGGTGGCGCGTCTGCAGTGGCACCTGGCGGCACGGCCCGAGGGGCTGCTGGTGCCGGGGATGCGGCTGCGGCGCTTCTCGGCGGACCTGCACACGGGGGCGGCGGGCGTGCTGCTGGGGTTGTGGGGGCTGGAGGAGGAGCGCGGGGACGTGCTGGACCTGCTGACGCTGGGGTGATCAGGATGTTGACGGCGCGTCAGGAGGTGATGTCCAGGTGCGCGGCCGCGCGCTCGCGGGCGTGCAGGTGGGTGAGCCGGGGGAGCGCGTAGAGGGCGGCGTGGGCGGTGACCTCGCCGACGGGGGAGGTGACCGCCCCGGTGTCGGTGAGCGACTCCAGGGTGCGCAGGGCCAGCCGCTCGGGGCGGCCGAGGGCGGCGGCGGCCTCCGGGAGGGTGAAGAGCAGGGACAGCGGCAGGGCGGCGAGCCGGGCGAGGGCGAGCCGGCCCTGGTCGGTGAGGTCACGCCAGCCGGAGTCGAGGCGGGCGCGGACGGTGACGTCCCCGGCGACCAGCTCGTCCAGGGCGCCCGCCGGATCCTCCAGCCGCGCCGCGTACTCGGCCGGCGGGAGGTGGCGCAGCACGGCCAGCCGGGTGCCCGCCACCCGGACGGCGAGCGGCAGCAGCCCGCAGGCGTCCACGATCCGGGCGGCCGCCGCACGGTCGGTGCCGATCCGGCCGGTGCCGACGATGCGGCCGAGCAGCTCCAGGGCCTCGGCGGGGGCCAGCGGCGGGACGGTGATCCGGTGCACCGAGGCCAGGCCGGCGAGCTGGCTGCGGGAGGTGACCAGGACGGCGCTCGGGCCGTGGCCCGGCAGCAGCTCACGGACCACGGACTCGCCCGGGGCGTCGTCCAGGATCAGCAGCATCCGGCGTCCGGCGAGCGAGGCCCGCCACAGGGCGGCGGCCTGGCCGGGGTCGGCCGGGGCGGGATCCACGGGGGCGGCGCCGGATCGGGTGGAGAGGGTGGAGAGGGCCGTCAGGGTGGCGAGTTCGGCGAGCACCTCGGGCAGCGGGCGCGGGGCGCCGTCGCCGGTGCGCAGCCGGACGAGCAGCCGGCCGTCCGGGAAACGGTCGGCGAGCAGATGGCCGGCGTGCACGGCGAGCGCGGTCTTGCCGCTGCCGGCCGGCCCGGAGAGCACCGTGACGCGCCCACTAGCCTCGCCCAACTCGGCGACCAGCTCCCGCAGTTCGACGCTCCTCCCGGTGAAGTCGGCGGTGTCGGCGGGCAGCAGGACGCCGTGCGGGGCGGCGCCGCGCTCCGGGCGGGCCGCAGCGGGCCCGCTCCGGCCACGGGCGAGCAGCTCCCGGTAGCGAGCGGTCAGGGCGGGGCTCGGTTCCAGGCCCAACTCGCGGGCGAGCAGCTGACGGTGGGTGTCGTACACGGCGAGCGCCTCGGCCTGTCGGCCGGAGAGGTGCAGCGCGTTCATCCGGGCCGCCTGGAGGCGCTCGCGCAGCGGGTGGCGCTCGGCGAGCTCGGCCAGCTCCTCGGCGACGGCGGCGGCGTTGCCCAGCTCCAACTCCGTTTCCGCCCAGTCCTCGTGAACACCCAGGCAGCGGGCCTCAAGCCGCCGGGCCTCGGCCTCGACGGCGGGCGAGGAGCGCAGGTCGGCGAGCGGCGCGCCCTGCCACAGGTCGAGGGCCTGACGCAGCAGCCGGGCGGCCGGGGCCAGCGCACCGCCGTCGGCGGCCGCCCGGCCGGCCCGGGCCAGGGCGCGGAACCGCAGGAGGTCGAGCTCGGGCTCAGCCGCCCGCAGCAGGTAGCCGCCGGCCGAGTGGACCAGCCGGTCGGGACCGTCCTCACGGCCGAGCAGGGTGCGCAGGGTGCAGATGTAGACCTGGAGGTTCTTCCGGGCGGTGCGCGGCGGCTCCTCGGGCCAGACCGCGTCGGTGAGCAGGTCGACCTGCACGGCCGTATTGACGCGGCTCAGCAACACGGCCAGCACCAGCCGCTGCTTCAGCGGCCCGAGGGCCAGCGGGCGGCCGCCGGCCTCGCCGGCGAGCGGGCCGAGGACGGAGAAGCGCAGCCGGGCGGGGGCGGCGGTCTGGGCCAGGGGCATCGGCGTACCTCCGGGGCGAGGGCGGGGCGTGACCGTTCGGCGGTGCGAAGGCGCTTCGAGGGCGGTCCGAGGGCGGTGCGATGGCGGTCCGTCGAAAGCGGCGATGGCGGTTCGTCGGTGCGCGCAGGCTACTTGACGGTCGATCGGCACTGAAGGGCACGGAATCGGGCGGGTTCGCGCACTCCGCCCTCACAGCTCGGGCGCCCGAGGATGGGATCGGTGGGTGGTTCCGTAGGGGTGTGCGGATGGCGTTCCGGCAGGCCGGGCGGGGTGCGGGGCGGCGGCGGGACCCGGGGCGCGGGTGGTGTGGGGGCGTTCGTCGGCCGGGTGTCCGGGGACGTCGGGACGGCGGCGTTCCGGTGGTTCTCGACCGGGCCTCCGCAGCCGGGCGAGCGCAGCCCGAGCGGATGGGGGTGTGGCCGGGAGCTCCCGGTCGGGAGGTCTCGGTCGGGAGGTCCCGGGCGGGGCCCGGGGCCGGGGGCGGTCCCGGGCGGGTGTTGGGTAGGTGTTGGCAGAGCCACCGAGCCCGACGCAATGGGGCCCTTCGGCCCTGGGACCCGGCCGCGCGGTGGGCGATGATGCCCCGGGGCCCCGCTGGGAGTGGGCGGGGGTGACGAAGGTGGAGCCGCGCGATGGCGACCAAGGCCGAGGGTGCCGGGCCCCGGCACCCGTACGGGTGTTCCTGCTGGACGACCACGAGGTGGTGCGCCGAGGCGTGCACGACCTGCTGGACGGCGAGCCGGACCTGGAGGTGGTCGGCGAGGCGGCGACCGCCGAGCAGGCGCTGGTCCGGGTGCCGGCGCTGCGGCCCGACGTCGCCGTGCTGGACGTCCGCCTGGGCGACGGGGACGGTGTCTCGGTCTGCCGCGAGCTGCGCTCCCGGTTGCCCGACCTCGCCTGCCTGATGCTCACCTCCTTCGACGACGAGGAAGCGCTGCTGGACGCCGTGATGGCGGGCGCCGCCGGGTACGTGCTGAAGCAGATCAGCGGGACCGACCTGGTCACCGCCGTCCGCACCGTCGCCTCCGGCCGCTCGATGCTCGACCCCGGCGCGACGACCCGCCTGCTCAACCGGCTGCGCAGCGACGCCGAACCCGCCCAGCCGGTCACCGCCGGTCCCGGACTGACCGTGCGCGAGCAGGAGGTGCTGGCGCTGATCGGCGAGGGCCTGACCAACCGGCAGATCGGGGAACGGCTCTACCTCGCCGAGAAGACGGTGAAGAACCACGTCTCGCGGCTGCTCGCCAAGCTCGGCGTGGAGCGGCGGGTGCAGGCGGCCCTGATCGCCACCGAGCTGCGCCGCGCGGCCGCCGCGCGGCCGTCCCCGCTGCGCGGCGGCCGGGGCTGACGGGCGGCACTCTTCGTAGGGCCGGCCCGATGACCTGCCCGCTCTCCGTGAACTCGACCGGAAGCGGGCGCTGGAGCTGTCGGCCCGGGGCGCCGTCGGACGGGTGGTCCACATCATTGACGCCCTCCCGGCCGTCATCGGCCGCCTGGCGTAGCTGTCCGTGACGGATGCATTGCCTCCCGTGGTACTTCCCCGAACTTTCGAATTTCTCTTCCGTGCCGTCACATTCGATCGCCGGTATCCGTCGGATGTGTGCAGGGCGCGGCAGGAGCGCCCCTGGGGAATGCCCGAACCACCCATGGAGGAAAGAGTCATGAACTTCCGTCAAACCGCTTCCCGGATCGGCCTGATGGCGGCCGGCCTTGCCGTCGTCGCCGGTGGCGCGGGCGTCGCCCACGCCGACATGGACCGCTACACCACGGGCTCGCACTCGTGGCGGACCGGCAGTGGCGCCGGCGCCCCGAACGCCATGGCCGCGGTGATGGACACCAAGGCGGACGGCAACCCCGTCTACACCCGGTACAACCGCAACTACCCGAGCACCGAGCTCTACTCGCTGTGGAACAAGAGCGGTGAGGGCACCACCAGCTACAGCGGCGCGGGCGGCGTCATCTGGGACATGAAGACCTGCGTGTCCATGCCCGCAGCGGAGGACTACTGCAGCATCTGGTGGTCCGACGACCACTGATCCCCGGGCGACCCCTAGGTGAATCCCCGGCGACGTCCCGGGGATCCCCCGGCGGTGTCCCGGTGACCTTCCGGTGACGTCCGGCGGGGCGGGTAGCGCTGCCCGTCCCGCCGGACCCCAACTCCCCCCAGCCCACTGAACTCCGAATTCCCACCCCCCCGCCGCCCGAGGCGGAACTCCACCATTCGTGAACACACAGCGGCTACGAAAGGCCCGGACCGTACATGACTGACGAACCGCCGGTCGTCATCCGCAGGCTCAGCTACCACATCGGCGACCGCCGACTCCTGGACGGGGCCGAACTGTCCGTCGGGGCAGGCGAATCGGTGGCGGTGATGGGACCGTCCGGTACCGGCAAGAGTTCGCTGCTGGCCCTGATGATCGGCCTGGCCCGGCCGCTGGCCGGCGAGCTCAGGGTCGCCGGCGAGGACGTTCCCCGGCTGAGCGGTGCCCGTCTCGCCGCCTTCCGCCGGAACCGGGTCGGCATGGTGTTCCAGTTCGGTGAACTGCTGCCGGAGTTGGAGGCGGTGGAGAACGTGGCCCTGGCCGGTCTGCTGGCCGGCCGGTCCCGGCGGGACGCCTTGGCCGAGGCACGCGCACTGCTGTCCGACGTGGGCCTGACCCATCGCGCGGGCGTGACGACGGCGGCGCTGTCCGGCGGCGAACGCCAGCGGACCGCCATCGCCCGGGCCCTGATGGGCGCCCCGCCCGTGCTGCTCGCCGACGAGCCCACCGGATCCCTCGACGAACCGGCCCGCGACCGGATCACGCGACTGCTCTTCGACCTGCCCCGGAGCCGCGGCTGCGCCCTGGTGGTCGTCACACACGACTCGGCGGTGGCCTCCGCCGCCGACCGGACCGTGCTGCTCCGGGCAGGGAAACTGGTCGAGGACTCCGCCCTGATCGGTGGCGCCCGGTGAACGGCGGGCCCGGGCCGCGCGGGAGCGGCACCCCTCGGGTCGAGCGGCCGGACGGCCGGCCGACCGGTCGGCCGGGGGAGTGGGCGGGCGCGGGCGCGTGGACGCGGTTCGTCGCCCTGCTCTGCGCCACGGCGGTGCTGGTCCTCACCGGCGGCGCGTTCGTGGCAACCACGGCCGCCTACACCGGACGCGAGACCCGTTCGGATGCCCGAAACCCGGTGATAGCCGCCGAGGGAGAGCACTCCACCGCCCTGTGGACCAGCCACTGGGACTCCTACCGGGGGCGCCAGTTCGCCGTCGTCCTGATCTCCCCGCTGACCGACGCCGCACCCCTGCCCCCCGGTGTCGCCCACTGGCCCGCCCCGGGCGAGGTGCTGCTCTCCCCGGCCCTGCGTGACGGGCCGCCGGAGGAGGACTTCACCCACCGCTACGGGACGGTCGCCGGAACCATCGCGCAGCAGGGCCTGGCCTCCCCCGGAGAGCGGCTCGCCTACGTCCGGCCGACCCCCGAGATGGCCGCGACCACCAAGCGGTGGGTCGGCATCACCGGCTACGGCGACGGCTCCAAAGCGGCGTTCGGCGACATCCGGATCGTCCGTCCGGCCGCCGAGCTGGCGGCCGCGATGGCGGTCCTCCTCGCGCTGCCCGCCCTGGTGCTGGCCGTCGCCGCCGCCCGGATGGGCGCCGTCCGGCAGGACCGGCGGCTCGCCCTGCTGACCGTCCTCGGCGCACGCCGCCGTGATCGGGCCAAGTCCGTGCTCGCGGCGGCGGTCCGGCCCGTCGCGGCCGGTGCCGTGGCCGGCACCGTGCTGCTCCTGCCGTTCCTGGCCGTCGACGTCGAACTGCCATGGATCCACTACCGGTTGGCCGCCGTGGACCTACGGCGGGCCTGGCCCTGGCTCGGCGCGACCACCGTTCTCGCCACCGCGCTCGTCGGCGCCGTCCTCGTCCTGGTCCGGCCGCGGAGCGCCACCGGCACCGGCCGTCCGACGCGGCCCGCCGGTACCGGGGCGGCCAGGCCGGGCCGGGGAACGGAGGGGCTGCTCCGGGCGCCGGGGCTCGGGATGTGCGGCGGCTTCCTCCTGCTCGCCTGGTGCGCCGGCCCCCTGTTCGACGGGGGCCACCTCAGCGCGCAGGTGTTCATCGTGGCCACCACCGGACTGCTCGCCACGCTGCCCGCGGCCGTCTCCTGGGGCGTCTCCCGCGCGGTGGGCCCGCTCGCGGCGGCCGCTGCCCGCCGCAGCCGCGGCCCCGCGCTGATCGCGGCCCGGACGGCCGCCGCCAACCCCGGCCTGGTGACCAGGCTGACCAGCGCCCTGCTGATCTGCGTCGGCCTGCTCGGCGAGGCGCAACTGCTCACGGACTACACCACCATGTCCTCCGGCGGCCCCTCCCGGGTGGCGGCGGCCGGGGTCGGCAGGGCGGCGGTCATCCAGGCCTCGGCGGCCGCCCGACCCGACCAGCGCTTCCTCGCCGCGCTCCCGCCCGGTGCGCACACCGTCTCCTTCGGCTCCGGCCCGGCCGGCAGCCTGCTGATCCAGGCACCCTGCGCGGAACTGACCGCGCTCGCCCTGCCCTGCCCCGCCGGGGGCGGAAGCGCCACCGTCCCCGCCGGAAGCCTCGACCGGCGGCTGCGCGAGGCCGTGCTGGACGACCGGGGGAGCGCCACGCCGGCCGGTGTGACCGTGCGCGCCGGGGCGCTCGCCGGTCTACGGGACGACGGTTCGCTCTGGCTGGCCGTCATCGGCGACCACGACCGCGACAGCGACAGCCCGCTGGACGTCCCGGCGGTGAAGGCCGCCGCGTACCGGCACCTCGGGGTGACCGCCAACGTCGACGTCCCCGGTCAGCGCGACGAATCCGCGGCCGGCGCCCACCAGGCCCGCTGGGTGACCTTCCTCGGCGGGGCCGGCGCCCTGGTGCTGCTGCTCGCGATCGGGTTCGGCGCCCTGGCGGAGGCCCTCCAGTTCGCCACCGCGGTCGCGCCGCTCACACCCCTGGGAGGTGACGGCACGCTGGTCCGGGCCGCCGCCCGGCACCTGCTGGGCCTGCCGGTCCTGACCGCCGTCCTGCTCGCGATCGCCCTGGACACGGTGCTGGCCCTGCCCCGGATCCAGACCCCCGCCATGCTCGCCACCCCCGCCCGGTCGCTCACCGACTACGGCGTGCTGCTCGGCACGGCCGCGCTGCTCGCCGCCGTCATCGCCGCCGCCGCCGGAACCGCCGCGGCCGGCCTCGGCAGGCGCTGGACACCGACGGGGGACTGACCGGCCGGGGCCTGAGTGGCAGGGAGCTGGACGCAGCGCCAACTCCCCAGGCGTCATGTTCTTCTCTCGTCGGAGCCGATCGCACCGGGACCGGCTCCGGCGGGAGAACGCCCGCCCTCCGGCCCTCCCACGGGGGCCTCACGGCCCGATCGGGGCCTCCCACACCAGCCGGGCTCCGCCGTCCTCGCCCGGGCCGACGGTGAAGGACCCGCCGACCCGGGCGGCGCGCTCGGCGAGGTTGTGCAGGCCACTGCGCCGTCCGCCCTCGGGCACGCCCACGCCGTCGTCCGTGACGGTCAGCACCACCCGCCCGGCGAGGGCGCGCAGTGTCACCTCGACCCGGGAGGCGCGGGCATGCCGGGCGGCGTTGCTGAGTGCCTCGGCCAGGACGGCCACCACGTGCTCGGCCAGTTCCTGCGGCACGTCGGTGTCCAGCAGGCCCTCCATGCTCAGTCGGGGTGCGAAGCCGAGCGGTCCCTGCGCTTCGGTGACCACCCGGGTGGCCCGGGCGCGCAGGCCGTGGTCGGGCTCGCTGTGGGCGCGCAGGCCGAAGATGGTCGAGCGGATGATCTTGATGGTCTCGTCCAGGTCCGCCACCGCCCGGGCGACCCGGTCCGCGGCCGCCGGACTCTCGATCAGCCGGCCCGCGCTCTGCAGCGTCATCCCGGTCGCGAACAGCCGCTGGATCGCCAGGTCGTGCAGGTCCCGGGCGATCCGGTCACGGTCCTCCAGCAGGTTCAACTGCTCGGCGTCGCGCCGCCGTTCGGCCAACTCCAGAGCGAGCGCGGCCTGGTCCGCGAAGCCCAGCAGCGGGCCGGTCTCCTCCGGCCCGAAAGCCGGCTGCCCCTGCGCCCGGGCCAGCAGCAGCACGCCCCGCCCGTACCCGGCGCCGGTGCCCAGCGGCACCGCCACCGCCGCGCCCAACCCGTCGAAGCGGCCCGCCGGGCCGGCCGGGAAGCGCGCGTCGCAGGCCGGCTCGTCACTGGTGACCGGCGAACCGGAGACGTACGCGGCGCCGGACAGCGTGCCGTCCACCGGCACCGTCACCCCCAGCCGCGCCGACGGGGTGCCGCCCAGCGCGACCTCCACGGTCAGCTCCTCGGCCCGCTCCCGCGGGCCGGCCAGCACCACCGACACGTCCGCCAGCTCGGCGCCGGAGATCTCCCGGGCCCGCCGGGCGATCAGCTCGACCACCTCCAGGCGCGGCGCGCCCGACAGCAGGCTGCGGGTGATCTCGGTGCTCGCCCGCAGCCAGCGCTGGCGCTGCTGCGCCTCCTCGTACAGCCGGGCGTTGTCGATCGCCACCCCGGCCGCGACCGCCAGGGTGGCGATCACCGCCTCGTCGTCCTCGTCGAAGTCCAGCCCGCCGCGTTTGTCGGTCAGGTAGAGGTTGCCGAACACCTCGCCGTGCACCCGCACCGGCACCCCCAGGAAGGTGTGCATCGGCGGGTGGTTCGACGGGAAGCCCACCGAGGCCTGATGGTCGGACAGCACCGGGCAGCGCAGCGGCTGGGGCTCGCGGATCAGCTCGCCGAGGATGCCCCGGCCCGAGGGCGGCGGGCCGATCTCGGCGATCTCCTCGTCGGTCAGACCCACCGTCAGGAACTGCGACAGCGAGTGCCCGTCCGGCCCGATCACCCCCAGCGCGCCGTACCGGGCGTCCACCAGGTCCACGGCGGCCTCGACGATCCGGTGCAGCGCCTGTGCCAGGTCCAGCTCGCGGCCGACCGCGAGCACCGCCTCGAGCAGGCTGTGCACCCGGTTCTGCGTGCCGCGCGCCGCGTCGATCCGCCACTGGAGCTCCTCCAGCAGCTCGTCCAGGCGCAGCCGGGGCATCCGAGGGCCGCCACCCGCCGCGCCGCCGTCCGCTCCGCCCACCGCTGTCCTCCTCGTGTCCCGCCCCGACCCGGCCCTGCGTCGACCGGCCCACCTCTGCCCCCGCCCCCGCCCGGCGCGGGCGCCGTCCGACCAGCGGGAATGTCCCGTTCACGGTAGTGCCCGGGTGTCGGCGGGGTGCACGGCGGGGTCGGTCGTAGGCTCCGTCGGGCGGGCCTTTCGTCCCGTGGCCGAGGGCCCTGCGGCCTCTGTCGTGGGGCCGGGCGCCGCTGCCAGGATGGGGAGGAGCGGACGAGGCGTCAGCGCGCGCCGTGTCCGGTGCCGAACCGCCGACTGACGACACCTGGAGGAACGTTCATGAGCGAGCGGAGCGAGTCGACGTCGACCGTGCTGGCCGGAGTCGACGGTTCGCAGCAGAGCACGGCCGCCGTGCACTGGGCTGCGGCGGAGGCGGTGCGCCGGGGCTCTTCGCTGCGGCTGGTGTACGCGTGGCCGTGGCTGACCGACGGGGTGTCCTCCTACGCCGAGCCCGACGACCTGCCCGACGCCGTCCAGCGGACCCTGGCCGCGGCGGCCGAGGAGATCCGCGGGCGCCACCCGGAGCTGGCCGTGGAGACCGACGCGGTGTTGGACGCGCCGGTCGACGGCCTGGTGGCCGCCGCCGCGGACGCCGACCTGCTGGTGCTCGGTTCGCGCGGCCTCGGCGGCTTCACCGGGCTGCTGCTCGGTTCGGTCAGCAGGTCGGCGGCCGGGCGCAGCCCGGTGCCGGTGGTCGTGGTGCGCGACGCCCAGGAGGGTGTGGAGGCGGCGGCGGAGGAGGTGGTGGTCGGCGTCGACGGCCACAGCCCGGCGGAGGAGGTGTCGGCCTTCGCCTTCCGCGAGGCCGCCCTGCGCGGTGCCCGGGTCCGGGCGGTGCACGGCTGGGACCTGCCGCCGCTGTTCGGCTACGCGGGCGGGGCTGTCCCGGAGGGTGAGGTCGCCCAGTTGGAGGCGCTGGAGGCGAAGCTGCTTTCGCTGGCCCTGGCCGGGCTGCGCGAGCAGTACCCGGACGTCGCGGTGGTCGAGGACGTCCGGCTGGGCGCGGCCCGCGCGCTGGTCGAGGCCTCGGCCGGGGCCGCGCTGGTCGTCGTCGGCCGACGCCACCGCCCGGCCGAGTTCGGCCCCCGGCTCGGCCGGGTCGCGCACGCGGTGCTGCACCACGCGGAGGCGCCGGTGGCGGTCGTCCCGCACGAGTGAGGCGACCACGGCGGGGCTCCCGGCCCCCGGCGGGAGACAGAGCCGAACGGCTGTCGCCCGCCGGGGGCCGGCGCATGCAGCCCGCCGGTTAGTTGCGCGGCCGGTCAGCCGGTGCCAGTACCTGGGCCCTGAGCCGTAGTTCGGGGCTGTGGCGGAAGGCGAGGGTGAACTCCACCCACTGGCCGGCCCGTAGCGGCGGCGGGTCGGCGATCATCAGGTCCGCGTCCTCCGGGGACATCGCCAGCTCGCCGCCGCCCGGTACGGGCAGGGCCGGGGCCGGTTCCCAGCGGCCCGCCGCGCCCTGGTGGAGGTGCCGCTTCAGGGTGATCCGCCCGCCGAACTCCCAGCTGGCGCCGGTCAGTTCGTCCGGCACGTCGCCCGGGTTGCGGATCGTGAAGAAGGCCGACGTGGCCGTGGCCGCGCCCGCCGTCGGCAGCAGCACCCAGCCCGGCCCGGCCTCGACCGGGCGGGTCCGGCCGGCCCCGCCCACCGCCGTCCACCCGGTGAGCAGGACCAGCGCCAGCGCCGCCGCGCCGACCGGCGGGCCGACGACCTTCAGCCGCTCCAGCGCACTCATCGCCGAGACCCGTTTCCGCGCGGTCATCGCCGGGCTTCCCTCCCGCGCGCCCGTCGCCGGGCTTCCCTCCCGCGCGCTCATCGCCGGGCCCCCTTCCGGCGGTCGAGGCCCATCCCGCGCGCCGAACCGCCCCGCCCCGGCTCCCAGGTGCGCAGCCGCAGGCTGTTGCCCACCACGAGCAACGAGCTGAGCGACATCGCGACCGCCGCCAGCATCGGGTTGAGCAGTCCGACCGCGGCCAGCGGGATCAGCACCAGGTTGTAGCCGAAAGCCCACAGCAGGTTGGCCCGGATCGTCGCGAGGGTCTGCCGGGCCAGCCGTACGGCGTCCACCACCGCCTCGATGTCGCCGCGCACCAGGGTCAGTCCGGCCGCGCCGATCGCGGCGTCGCTGCCCGAGGCCAGTGCCACCCCGAGGTCGGCCGAGGCCAGCGCGACCGCGTCGTTGACGCCGTCGCCGACCACGGCCACGGTCCGTCCGGCGGCGCGCAGTTCGGCCACCACCTCGGCCTTGTGCTCGGGCGACGCCGAGGCGTGCACCCGCTCGATGCCCAGCTCCTGTGCCACCGCCCGGGCGGCGCCGGGGCCGTCCCCGGTCAGCAGGACGGTCTCCAGGCCCATCCCGCGCAGCCGGTGCAGCGCCCGCCAGCTGCCTGAGCGCAGCGTGTCGCCGACCGTCAGGACGGCCGCCGGGCGCCCGTCCAGCTCGACCAGGACGGCGGTGCGGCCCGCGTTCCCGGCCTGGGCCACCGCCTCGGCCAGGGCCGGGGGCAGCGCGATGCCGTCCGGGCGGACCACCCGGACGGCCCGGCCCTCGACCGTCCCGGACACCCCGAGGCCGGTGGCGGCCGCGAAGCCGTCCACGGCGGGCAGGTCGCCGCAGCGTTCCCGGGCCGCCGCCGCGACGGCCCGGCCGATCGGGTGCTCGGAGCGGTGCTCGACCGCGCCGGCCAGCCGCAGCGCCTCCTCCTCGCCGGCGCCGTGGGCCGGACCGCCGTGGGCCGCCGCACTGTCGGCCGCGACGCTGTCGGCCCCAGCGCCCTCGGCCGCAGCTCCCTCGGCCGCAGCTCCCTCAAGCGTGGTCACCGCGGTCAGTTCCATCCGGCCGGTGGTGAGCGTCCCGGTCTTGTCCATCACCACGGTGTCCACCCGGCGCAGGCTCTCCAGCACCTCCGGGCCGCGCACCAGCACACCCAGCTCCGCGCCCCGCCCGGTCGCCGCCAGCAGCGCCGTCGGCGTGGCCAGCCCGAGCGCGCACGGGCAGGCCACCACCAGCACCGCGACGGCCGCCGTCACCGCGGCCTGTGGGGCCGCGCCCGCGCCCAACCAGAAGCCCAGCACGGAGGCCGCGACCGTCAGCACACAGGGCACGAACACCCCGGCCACCGCGTCCGCCAGCCGCTGCGCCCGCGCCTTCCCGGCCTGGGCGTCCGCCACCAGGGCGGTGATCCGGGCCAGCTGGGTGTCCGCGCCGACGGCCGTGGCGCGGACCACCAGCGCGCCGCCGACGTTCACCGTCGCGCCCGCCACCCGGTCCCCGGGGCCGACCTCGACCGGCACGCTCTCCCCGGTCAGCAGGCTCAGGTCGAGCGCCGAACCGCCCTCGACCACCACCCCGTCGGTGGCCACCCGCTCGCCCGGGCGCACCACGAACTCCTGCCCGGGCAGCAGCAGTTCGATCGGTACCAGACGCTCCTCGCCGTCCGCCTGCCGCAGGCACACCTGCTTGGCGCCCAGCTCGGCCAGCGCCCGCAGCGCGGAACCGCTGCGCCGGCGCACCCGGCCCTCCAGCAGACGCCCGGCCAGTACGAACAGCGGCACCCCGACCGCCGCCTCCAGGTACACGTGCGCGGTGCCGCCGCTGTCGGCGGTCAGCGAGAACGGCATCCGCATGCCCGGATCCCCGGCCCCGCCGAACACCAGTGCGTACGCCGACCAGCCGAAGGAGGCCACCACGCCCAGGCTGACCAGGGTGTCCATGGTCGCCGCCGCGTGCCGCAGCCCCTGCCAGGCCCGGCGGTGGAACGCGGCCGAGCCCCAGGTCACCACCGGGACGGCCAGCGCGAAGCACACCCACTGCCAGGCGGTGAACTGCAGCCCGGGCGCCATGGACAGGACCAGCACCGGGACGGCGAGCAGCGCCGTCACCAGCAGTCGCCACCGCTCGTCCGGCTCCTCCGCCGCCGCCCCGACCGGGACCCCGGCCGGCGCCAACGCGGCGGTGTAGCCCGCCCGTTCGACGGCCGCCACGAGGTCGGCGGCCGACACGTCGGCCGGGTGCAGGACCCGGGCCCGCCCGGTCGCCAGGTTCACCCCGGCCGTCACGCCGTCGATCCGGCCCAGCCGCTTCTCCACTCGGCCCACGCACGCCGCGCAGGTCATCCCGCCCACCGCCAGATCGGTGGACACCAGGGCGTCGGCGTCGGTCCCCGCGACGGCGCTCATCGCATCCCGCCCATGCCGTGCCCGTCCATCCCCGGCGACGCCCCGCCCCCGCTGCCCGGCCGCAGCCCGGGCGCCACCGGCCCCACCTGCCGGCCCACCCCGTAGGCCACCACGAACACCACCACCAGCAGCAGGGCGAACCCTGCCAGCACACTCAACGGCCGGACACCCGGCGATTTCGCACTCACCCCACAGCAGTCGGACGGATCCCTGGATCGGTTCCCGTACGCTCCGAAATCCCCTGGCGAATCCTCTGGTGAATCCCCCGGCGAAGTCCCCGCGCGAACCAGCCGAACAATTCGGATGACGGGCCGGGGCCCGACCCGGTAGCGTCCGGGACGGCGCCTCCCGATGCGCCCGGCCCCGGTTACTTCCTGACAAAAACAAGTGCCACCGGTGCCACTTCTGATCCCGGGAGGCGCCGTCCCGGCGTGCGCCCGCACACCTCGGCCCCGCACCTCAGCCCCGCCATCCCCGCCTCTCTCCACCCCTCCGCGCCTCAGCCTGACCACCCACCAGGGGGACTTCTGCATGACCCGGTTCAGCCGCCAACGGACCAAGGCCGCCACCAGGGCCGAGATCCAGCGAGAACTACCGGGACTCACCAGGCGCGGGGTGTCCTCCCCGCTCGCCACCGACGGCCAGTGGCCGATCCCGGAGGTCCGGCACCTGCGGTGTGCACCGCCTCCGGTGATCTCGCGCAGGAAGGCCGCCCCCAGTGGGATGCTCGGCCCGGGCGGGGCGGTCATCAACCACCAGGGCGGCACCGGGTACGTCCGGGAGCCGAAGTCGGAGCTGTTCCTCCTCGCCGTCTCCCACCTGTTCGGGCAGGAGAGCTTCTACGAAGCGGCCGTCGAGCGCGACGAACGCTACCTCCGCCTGATCCGCGAGCAGGCCGTCAGCGACCCGCTGTGGACCCTCGGCCTGCTGCGCTGGCTGCGCGCCGAGGCCCGGATCCGGACCGCCGCACTGGTCGGGGCGGCCGAGTTCGTCCACGCGCGGACCGCCGCCGGCGCCGCCGGGTACTCCCGGCAGGCCGTCGACGCCGTGCTGCAACGGCCCGACGAGCCGGGGGAGTTGCTGGCCCACTGGACCGCCCGGTACGGCCGCCGGCTGCCCCAGCCGCTGCGCCGCGGCATCGGCGACGCCGTCCGCCGCCTCTACACCGGCCGCGCCCTGCTGAAGTACGACACCCCGTCGCACCGCTACCGCTTCGGCGACGTCCTGGAACTCACCCACCCCGCGCCCGACCCGGCCAAGCCCTGGCAGGGCGCGCTGTTCCGCTACGCCCTGGACCGCCGCCACCGCCCGGAGCGCGCCCTGCCGCCCGCCGACGAGGGCCTGCTGAGCGCCCACCACGCCCTGCTCGGTGTTCCGCAGGCCGACCGCCGCGCACGGGTCACCGACCCCGGCGGCGCGGACCGCCTCGCCGAGGCCGGGATGACCTGGGAGGCCCTGGCCGGCTGGCTGCGGGGCCCGCTGGACGCCGCCGTCTGGGAGGCCGTCATCCCCTCGATGGGGCCGATGGCGCTGGTCCGCAACCTGCGCAACTTCGACGAGGCGGGCGTGGGCGACGAGGTGGCGGCGGAGGTGGCCCGCCGGGTCGCCGACCCGGAGGAGGTGCGACGGTCCCGGCAGTTCCCGTTCCGCTTCCTGGCCGCCCACCGCGCCACGCGCTCGCCGCGCTGGGCCGACGCCCTGGAGACCGCCCTCGGTCACTCGCTGGCCAGGGTGCCCGCGTTGCCGGGCCGCACACTGGTGCTGGTGGACCGCTCAGGCTCGATGTTCGACCTGCCCTCGGCGCGGACCCAGCTCAACCGGGCGGACACGGCCGCCATCTTCGGCACCGCGCTCGCCCTGCGGGCCGAACAGGCCGACCTGGTCCAGTTCGGCAGCGGCAGCCGGGTGGTCGAACCGGAGCCGTCGGTGCTGCGGACCCTGCGGCGCTTCCGCAACCTGGGCGGTACCTCCACGGCCGCCGCGGTCCGCACGCACTACCGGGACCACGACCGGGTGGTCGTGGTGACCGACGAGCAGACCCACTGGGCGCCGTACGACGTCTTCGAACCCGTCCCCGAGGACGTCCCGGTCTACACCTGGAACCTGGCCGGCTACGCCACCGGCCACACCGCCCCGGGCCCGCGGCGCTACACCTTCGGCGGCCTCAGCGACGCGTCCTTCACACTCATCCCGCTGCTCGAACGCGGCCAAGCCGCCGCCTGGCCCTGGGAGTGATCAGGGCCGCACATCAGGGCCGAACATCAGGGCCGCACACTGCGCGGCCCGGTCACCGTGGCGCCCAACGCGCCGACACGGGCGCGCAGTTCGCGGTCGGCGGTGACCACCAGGCAGTCCCGCTCGGGGTGGTCGGCGCGGGCCGCCCGGACCAGCTCGACGATCCGGTCGTCCCCGCTGCCGCTCGCCTCCACCACCCGAACCTCCGGCAGCCCGGCGACGCCCCGGGCCGCGCCCTCCACGACCAGGACCACCTCCAGCGGGCCCGGGCGGTCCGGCAGCCCCCGTCCGGCGACGGCGACCAGCGTGTCCCGCAGCCGTTCGGCGGCACCCCGTCGGTCCCGCCACCAGCCGTCGGGCACCGACCCGACCACGTTCGCGCCGTCCACCACCAGCAGCGTCGGCGCGCCCTCGTTCTCTCCCATGGCCGCCAAGCCTGCCACCACGGACCGCCCCCGGCCGAACCGGCGACACCCCCGACACCCCCGGCAGGCCCGGCGGCGCGCCGACGGGCCCGTACCCGTACCCGTCGTCAGTCCGCCAGCGTGATCCGGATGCCGACGGTGCCGCGCTCGCCGCGCCGCAGCCGGCTGCCGAGCAGGGTGAGCACGCCGAGCAGGCCGTACTTCTGGCGCAGCAGCGTGCGGTAGGCGGCGGTGCGCTCGGGGCCGAGGATCTCGGCGGTCGCCGGGTACGGCGCACCGGTCGGCCGGCCCTTGACGTCGCACGGGCCGACCAGCACGTCGGCGCGGTTGCGGATCCGCTTGACCTTCCAGGAGTCCGCGACGGTCCAGATGCCGAGCGCCTCCCCGTCACGGACCACCCACACCGGGGTCGGCACGGTGGTGCCGTCCTTCTTGTACGTGGTGACGAGCAGGTAGCTCCCGGCGGAGAGCTGGACGATCCGGGCGAGCCGGTCCGCGGCGGAGGGGTCGGGGGTGGTCATGGCCGGAAGTCTAGAGGGGACCGGCCGCGGACCGGGCCGCAGGTCGGCGGGCTCAGCGCGTCCGGCGGGTGCGGGCGGTGCGGGCGGTGCGCAGCATGGCGCGGGCGCGGCGGGTCAGCCGGCGCCGGCCGTGGCCTCCGATGCCGGTGGCGCCGCCCACGGCGGTCGCGCCGCCGCGGTGCACCGGGACAGCGGCGGCAGCGGTGGTGGCGGCAGCGGAGGAGGCGCGGGCGGTGGCCGGGGTGTGGGCGGGCGCGGTGCGGCGGCGGGCGGCGGTACGGGCGGTGGCCCAGACGGCGAGGGTGGTGCCGAGGACGGCGGCCGTCCAGACGGCGGGGGCGAAGCCGGGGCCGTCGCCGCTGAGGACGGGTGCCCGGGACCACGGCGGCAGCTGGGAGCCGGCCGCGGCCTCCGGGGCCCCGGGGGAGGCGGGGGACGCGGGGGAGGAGGCCGGGGCGCCGGTGTCCTCGACCAGCTGCCCGACCGGCTGGACCTTCCCGGCCGCCGCGAAGCCCCAGTCGAGCAGGCTGGCGGCCTCGTCGTAGACCTTGCCCTGTGCCTCGGGGTGCATCACCGTCACCAGCAGGGTCCGGCCGCCCCGTTCGGCGGCGCCGGTGAAGGTGGCGCCCGCGTTGGTGGTGTAGCCGTTCTTGACGCCGATCAGGCCCGGGTACTTGCCGAGCAGCCGGTCGGTGTTGGCGATGTCGAAGCTGGTGCGCTGGCCGGTGACCTTGTCCAGCCCGCCGGGGAAGTGCGCGGTGCGGGTGGCGCAGTAGGAGCGGAAGTCGGCGTTGCGCAGCCCGGCGCGGGCGAAGAGGGTGAGGTCGTAGGCGGAGGTGACCTGGCCGTCCATGTCGTAGCCGTCGGGGGAGACCACCTTGGTGTCCTTCGCCTGCAGTGACCCGGCGCGGGCCTGCATCTCGGCGACGGTCTGCTGGAGCCCGCCGTTCATGTGCGCGAGGACGTGGACGGCGTCGTTGCCGGAGCTGAGGAAGACGCCCCGCCAGAGGTCCTCGACCCGGTACGGCAGGTTCTCCTTGACACCGACCAGGCTGCTGCCGGCACCGAGGTTGGCCAGCTCGGCCGGGGTGACCAGGTGCTCCAGCGAGCGGTCGAACTTGGGCATCACGGTGTCCGCGAACAGCATCTTGAGCGTGCTGGCCGGGGGCAGCGGCAGATGGGCGTTGCGGGCGGCGAGCACCTCGCCGGTCCCGGCGTCCGCGACCAGCCAGGACCGGCCGGACAGCGCGGACGGCAGCGCGGGCGCCCCGGCGAGCGGCGCGACCTGGACGTCCGGGCTGCCGAGCCGCTGCCCGCCGACGACACCGGCGGCGCCGGCGGCGTCCTGCCCGAAGGCCGCGAGGGCCGCCGGAGCGCCGACGGCGAGTACCAGGGCGGCCGAGGCGGCGGCACCGGCCGCGGCCCTGGTGACGTACGGTGACTTCTTCGATATGCGCGTGGGCTGCACACGGCGAACGTACCCGGGCCGCCGCCGGGCCGCCGTGCCTGCTGCTCCGTCCGGTGCTCCGTCCGGTGCTTCGGGCCGAGCTCCGGACGGTGCTCCGGACCGGGTGGCCGCGGCCCACGACTTTGGTGGTGCCCGGTCGCGCCGGAAGTCGGATGTCCGGGCGGTGGCGGATTCCTAGGGTCGGGGGTATGAAGACCCTGCTCGGCTACCTCGGTTTCGTGCTGATCCTCGGCGGCGCCTCCGGCCTGCTGTCCGGTTGGATCGGGGGCTTCCGGCTGTTCGGCTTCGTCCGCTTCCTGGTGCCCGACGGCCACGAGACCGTCGGGTACGCCACCCTGCTGGTGCTCGGCGTCCTGCTGGCGATTCCCGCCGCCCGGCGCGGATAGCCGGGCGGCGGGCGGCGGGCGGCGAGGCACCGAGGGTGGGTCAGAAGGTGAGGTTCCAGGTGTCGATCGTGCCGGTGTCGCCGGAGGCGCCGTCCTTCACCCGGAGTTTCCAGGTGCCGTTCGCCGCGCTCGCGGCGGCGTTGACGGTGTAGGTCTTGGCGACGTTGTCGGCGCTGTCGTTGTCCGGGAAGTCCTCCAGGAGGTAGACCGTGCCGTCGGGGGCGACCAGGGAGAGGACCAGGTCACCGCGGTAGGTGTGCTTGATGTCCACGCCGACCTTGAGTGCCGCGGGCGCGTTGCCGGTGACGCCGGTGACGGCGATCGGGCTCTCCACCGTGGTGTTGTCGGCGATCGCCACATCGGCAGGGTTCTCGAAGTACTTCCCGGTGGGCGGGGTCGTGCCGCCGACCGCCTTCAGCGCGTCGACCTGGCCCTCGCCGAAGAAGGCGTTGTTCGCGGTGGTGCCGGTGCAGCGGCTGTCCCCGGCGGGGCAGGCCAGGTCGTCGGCCTGGGTGGCCAGACGGGCCCGGATGTCGGCCGGGGTGAGCGACGGGTCGGTGCTCGCGATCAGCGCGGCCACCCCGGTGACGTGCGGGGAAGCCATCGATGTGCCGCTCTTGGTGCCGTACTTGCCGCCGGGCAGGGTCGAGTAGACGGCGGTCGCGCCGTCGCCGCCGGGCGCCGCGACGTCGATGACACCCCGGCCGAAGTTGGAGTAGGAGGCCTTGCCGCTGCCGCTGCCCGTGGCAGCGACGGTCACCACGCCGGGGAGTTCGGTGGGGATGTCGAGGCAGGCGTTGCTGATGGTCCGGGTGACCGGAGTGGAGTCGTTCGGGCTCGCGGTGTCGGTGGTCTTGGCGGCCAGGTCGTAGTCGGCGTTGCCGGCCGCCGCGACCTGCAGCGAACCCTTGCCCTCGGCGTACTCCTGGGCGCGCTTGACGCCCTCGATGACGGCCGCCTGGTCGAGGTCGTTCGGGCAGTTGAACTGCCACGGGTCGGTGTAGTAGCTGTTGTTGGTCACCTTGAAGCCGTGGTCGCCGGCCCAGATGAAGCCGCAGACGGTGTTCTCGGCGTAGAACAGGGTGCTGGTCGGCTCGGCGATCCGGACCGAGGCGATCCTCACGCCCGGCGCGACGCCGATGACGCCCTTGCCGTTCTTCGCGGCCGCGATGGTGCCGGCGACGTGGGTGCCGTGGGTGTCCACGTCGCGCCAGGCGCCGGTGCGGGTGTCGGGCTTGCCGTACGCGCAGGAGACCGAGTCGGCGGCGTCGAAGTTCGGTGCGAGGTCCTGGTGCTGGTCGTCCACGCCGGTGTCGAGCACGCCGACCTTGACGGAGGGGGAGCCGGTGGTGACGTTCCAGGCCTGGTCGGCCTTGATCTGGGTCATGTCCCAGCGGTTGGACTCGGTGAGCGTGGTGGCCGACTGGGCGGGGTTGGCCGGCAGGGCCGGGTTGTAGGCGTCGGCCGGCACGTCGGAGGTGCGGGTCGCGCCCACCTGCTGGATGCCGGGGACGGTCCGCAGCGCGGCGGCGAAGCCGGTGCCGGTCGAGTGGGCGACGATGACGCCGATCGTGTCGTAGCTCGCGAAGACCGTTCCGCCCTTCGCGGCGACGGCGCTCTTGGCGGCGGCGATGTCGGCGGGTGCGCTGATCACCAGGTAGGCGCGGGTGCCGGCGGCCCAACCGGCGGCGGTGCCGGGGCTGGTGGCGGTGCCCGTGGCGGTCGTGGGGGCCTGCGCGGCCGTCGGGGCGGCGGCCGTGGCGCTGCCGGGGACGGCGGGTGTGGTGCTCGTGTGGGCGGCGGTCGCGAATGCCGTGGGGGTGGCGAGCGCCATGGCCGAGGCGACGGCGAGGGCGGCGGCCGGGCGGCCGAGCCGCCGGGATATCAGGGGTGACACGTGTCCTCCGATCCGGCCCGTGCGCGAGGGGGAGCGCACAGGAATTGAAGGAAACATGCCAGATTGGCCAGGAGTTGGGGAAGGTTTTACGCATGACGACTTTTCACGGAAGGGTCGTCGAGCCGCCCACGCCCGCCGCGCTGCCGTCGAGCTGGATGCCGAGGCCGGTGGCGAAGGCCTCCCGGTGGCCGTCCGGGGTGCCGCCGGCGGCGCGGGCGTCGGCGGTGACGGCCGCGTGCCGGTCGTCCGTGGGCGGTGGATCGGCCGGGAGTCGGGCCAGTGCGCGGTCGTACGTCAGGTCGAGTCGTCCGGCCTTTCCCGGCATGTACGTGTAGGGCGGCATCGTGGTGCGGCCGAGTCGTTCGCCCACGGCGCGCCTCGCGAGCGCGGCCATGACGGACGGTCATCCGGAATCTCCTGGCGGCGCACATTATCGCCTCCGGAGAAAACTGTTTATACAGTAAAAGTGACCAATTGAATGGGCTGGCGCCGGGCCTGCCTGGCGTTCCCGGTGCCGAGTTCCTCCTCCCCGCCGCGCCGGGTCTGGTTTCGGCAGCGGACGGCGGGGAAGGGAATGTCGCGGTGTCGACATGTGGTCAGCCCGGTGGCGAGGTTTCGCCAGTGTCCGGAGTTCGCCACGGGAATCCCGGGTGCGGGAGCGTCCGGCGCCGGGCGAGGCCGATTGGCTGAAAGATGTGGATTCGGCCCGATTTCCGCCCGTGAGTTTTACCGAGTGATGGTCAACTTTACTTTCTGATGGGGATTTACCCCCTTGTCGTGATCGCGTTCAGGTGCGTTGGATTGCGTCAGCCATAAAACAGACGAAAGGATGTCCATGATCGGCTGGCGGAAAACCCAGCTAGCAGCTGCCGTCACGGTCACCGCCGCGTCCATGGTCCTGAGCTTCGGGACCGGCGCCAACGCAGCTCCGACCCCGGACCCGCAGAACGCCCAGGCGGCGTCCGCGGACGGGGCCCCGGTGCCGGTGATCGTGATCCTGAAGGACCAGATAGCGGACGCCCCGGCCGACCACGGTCACCTGGGCGCCCGTCAGCAGAAGACCGCCTCCTCGCAGGCGCCGCTGCTGAACAAGGTCAAGGCGGCCGGCGGTACCAACATCAAGAGCTTCGTGGTCGGCAACGCCTTCTCGGCCACGGTCAGCCCCGCCCTGCGCGCTCAGCTGCAGGCGGACCCGGCCGTCTCCTCCGTGGTGGCGGACACCCAGGTCCAGGTCGCCCCGGCGGCCGCCGGCAAGGCGAAGCAGACCAAGGACGCCGCCGACTCCGCGGCCGCCGACGGCGCGAAGGCGCCCAAGGCCGCCGCCGCTCCGCAGGCCGTTTCGGGCAGCAACGGCCAGGGCGCCGAGGAGAACGCGACCAACACGGTCTGCCCCTCCGACCCCAGCAAGCCCCTGCTGGAGCCCGAGGGTCTGTACTCGGTCCGGGCCTACACCGGCAACGGCAAGCCCGGTGTGGAGAACCTCGCCACCGGCAAGGGCGTCAAGGTCGCCTACATCGCGGACGGCCTCGACCCGAACAACCCGGACTTCATCCGGGCCGACGGCTCGCACGCCGTGGTCGACTACAAGGACTTCGCGGGCGACGGCTGGGACGCGCCGACCGGCGCGGCGGAGGCCTTCGGTGACGCCTCGGCGGTCATCGCCCAGGGCCGCCAGACCTACGACGTCTCGCAGTTCGTCAACGCCTCGCACCCGCTGCCGGCCGGCTGCAACATCCGCATCCGCGGCCTCGCCCCGGACGCCGACCTGGTCGCCCTGAAGGCCGGCGGCGAGCTGATGTCCAACTCGTCGATCCTGCAGTCCATCGACTACGCGGTGCGGGTCGCCCACGTGGACGTGCTCAACGAGTCCTTCGGCGGCAACGTCACCCCGGACAGCGGCGCGCACGACACCATCTCGCTCTTCAACGAGCAGGCCGTCAAGGCCGGTGTCACCGTCGCCGTCTCCTCCGGTGACGCCGGCATCAGCGGCACCGTCGGTACGCCGTCCACCGATCCGTACGTGATCTCGGTCGGCGCCTCCACCGACAACCAGAACTACCAGCAGACCGGTTACGCGGCCTCCCAGTTCTCCAACAAGACCTGGAACAACAGCCGTATCTCCGCGCTGTCCTCGGGTGGCTTCACCCAGGCCGGCCGCACCGTCGACCTGGTCGCGCCGGGTGAGTCGGACTGGGCGCTCTGCACCCCCGACCTCACCAAGTACACCGACTGCTCGGGCTTCAACGGCAAGGCCTCGCCGATCCAGCCCTTCGGTGGCACCAGCCAGGCCGCCCCGTTCGTCACCGGTGCCGCGGCCCTGGTCATCCAGGCCTACCGCGACACCCACGGCGGTGACTCGCCCACCCCGGCGCTGGTGAAGAAGTTCCTCACCGGCACCGCCAGCGACCTCGGCGTCCCCGCCGAGGAGCAGGGCGCCGGCCTGCTGAACGTCCGCGCCGCCGTCGAGGCCGCCCGCGGCTACGACGACGGGGACGGCACCGACGGCGCCAACACCGTCGTGGTCAACACCGGCCAGGTCGACATCGCCGGCACCCCCGGCTCGACCCACAGCACCGACGTGTCCGTCACCAACACCAGTGACGAGCCCCAGACGGTGAGCGCCGCGACCCGCAGCTTCGCCCCGCAGTCGAGCAACCAGCAGACCGTCCAGCTGGACTCGTCCTCGACGGACACCTTCAAGTACGCCACCAACGGTACGAACTGGGTGCAGAAGCAGGTCAAGTTCACCGTCCCGGCCGGCGCGGACCGCCTCGCGGCCTCGATCGCCTGGCACGGTGCGCCCAACCCGGTCACCAACGGCCCGGTCGTCCGCATGACGCTGCTCGACCCGTCGGGCCGCTTCGAGACCAACACCCGTCCGCAGGGCGGCGCCACCCCGGCGAACTTCGGCCTGGTCGACGTCCCGCACCCGGTGGCCGGCGAGTGGACCGCGATCCTCTACACCCCGGCGGGCAAGGCCGGCTTCACCGGCCCGGTCCAGCTGGGCACCGCCACCCAGCGCGCGGTGCCGGCCGGCGCCGTGAGCCCGAGCACCACCGAGCTGCAGCCCGGTCAGACCAAGACCCTCAAGGTCCAGCTGACCACCCCGGCGACCAGCGGTGACTCCAGCGAGGCGATCACCGTCTCCAGCTCCAACGGCAGCACCACCAGCGTCCCGGTCACGCTGCGCAGCCTCGTCCCGGTCAACCAGGGCAAGGGCACCTTCACCGGCTCCATCACCGGTGGCAACGGCCGCAGCGCCTCGCCGACGCAGAGCTTCACCTACGGCTTCGACGTCCCGAAGGGCCAGAAGGACCTGCGGGTCGGCGTCACCGTCGGCAAGGACGCCAACCTGCTCATGCAGGGCGCGCTGATCAGCCCGAACGGCACCCCGATCGACATCGAGGGCAACGGCCAGTTCGACGCCCAGGGCAACCTGACCGGCACCTCGGCCGGCGTCTCGGCCACCACCGTCAACCCGGCCGCCGGCCGCTGGCGGTTCGTCCTGAACGTGCTCGGCCCGGTCAGCGGCCAGCAGCTCGCCCAGGACTTCACCGGCACCGTCGCGTTCAACCAGAACCAGGCCACCGCGGCCGGTCTGCCGAACGACGCGCACACCAAGCTGGCGGCCGGCAAGCCGGTCACCGTCCAGGTGAACTACACCAACAACACCGTCGCGGCCCAGAAGATCGCCGCCGACGGCCGCCTGGACCGCCGGGTGGACGTCCCGCTGGTGCCGCAGGGCGCCTCGGCGAGCGTCAACCTGCCGCTGAGCCTCAGCTCCACGGTGCCGTCCTTCCTGGTGCCGCCGGGCACCGACCAGCTCAAGGCCGTGGCGGCGTCCTCGACGCCGGCGCAGATCGAGCTGAGCGCCACCACCGGCTCGCCGGACCTGTTCGGCGACCTGAAGAAGGCCCAGAACGGCTCGACCATCTCGGTCGTGACCGACAACGGCACCGCCGAGCAGCCGGTCGTCCCGGGCAACTGGAGCACCTTCGTGCAGCAGATCGGCCCGTTCGGCAACGGCGGCGCCCCGACCGGCACCTCCACCATCACGGCCACCGCGCACACCCAGGCCTTCGACCCGGCGCTGACCTCCAGCACCGGCGACCCGTACGCCGCCTCGGTGGACGCCTCGGCCCAGGCCGCCAGCCCGGTGACCGTCGCGCCCGGCGCCACCGGCTCGCTGCAGGTGACCCTGACCCCGACCGGCCCGAAGGGCAGCACGGTCAAGGGTGTGCTGTACCTGGTGTCCGGCCCGACCGGGGTGGCCACCGCCAACAACGTCCTGAACACCACCGGTGCGGTGCTCGCGGCGATCCCGTACAGCTACACGGTGAACTGACGCTCAGCCACTCCACCGCTTCACGATGAGGCCGAGGCCGTCCCGGATTCCGGGGCGGCCTCGGCTGCTTGTGTCCCGGGGCGGACGAGAGGTCGAGGAGGGGTTCCGACGGCGGTCGGCGGGGCAGGTTCGGAAGCGGACGGACGTTTCCTAGCGGATGGTGAGTTTCGTGTCGTACGAGTCGATCAAGCACAGCGAGGTCGAGGTGAACGGGGTGCGGCTGCACCTCGCCGAGCAGGGGGAGGGGCCGCTGGTCCTGCTGCTGCACGGCTTCCCGGAGAGCTGGTACTCCTGGCGGCACCAGTTCGCGCCGCTCGCCGAGGCCGGCTACCGGGTGGTGGCGCCCGACCAGCGCGGCTACGCCCGCAGCGAGCAGCCCGAGAACGTGGACGCGTACAGCCTGCTGCACCTGGTCGGCGACGTGACGGCGCTGATCGGCGCGCTCGGAGCGGAGCGGGCGGTGGTGGTCGGGCACGACTGGGGCGCCCCCGTCGCCTGGGCCACCGCGGCGCTGCGCCCGGACCTGGTGCGGGGCGTCGCCGGGCTGAGCGTGCCGCCGCTGCCGTCCGGACCGACGCCGCTGGCGGCCTCCCGGGAGAAGTTCGGCGACGGCTTCTACCAGATCTACTTCCAGGAACCCGGCCGTGCCGACGCCGAGCTGGCGGCCGACCCCAAGGCCTCGTTCCGCCGCATCCTCGGCGGCACCTACCCGGACGGGGAACCGAAGCCGTGGGTCGCCCCCGAGGGCGGGAGCCTGCTGGACACCATTCCGGAGCCGGAGCGGCTGCCCTCCTGGCTCACCGAGGCGGACATCGACGCCTTCGCGGCCGACTACGCCCTGCACGGCGAGCGCGCCTTCACCGGGGGACTCAACTGGTACCGCAACATCGACCGGAACAACGAGCTGATGGCGGCGTTCACCGGCCGGCGGATCGAGGCGCCCGCGCTGTACGTGACCGGTGAGCAGGACCTGGTGAACGCGATGGTGCCGCGTGAAGTGGTGGCGTACCTGCTGCAGCACGTGACCCCTCGGCTGCACCGGCACGTCCGGCTCCCGGAGACCGGGCACTGGACGCAGCAGGAGCGCCCGGCCGAGGTCACCGAGGCGCTGCTGGACTTCCTGAAGTCGCTGGACTGACGCCCGTTCCGGCGGCACCCCCGTCCGGGCCCGGGCGGGGGTCAGACCGGCAGGAGGCGGGCGATCAGTTCGCCGAGGCGGCGGGCGTTGCGGCAGGAGTGCATCTCCACGACGCCGGCGTAGGCGTGGGCGGCGGAGTCGCCGGTCGGCCAGAGGGACGGCTGTTCGGGGTTCAGCCAGAAGACCCGTCGGGCCCGACCGGCGATCCGGCGGAGGGCGTCGAGGTTGGGGTCGCGGTGGTTGTTGCGGGCGTCGCCGAGGACCAGGACGCAGGTGCGCGGGCCGACGGCGTCCAGGTGGTGGTCGGCGAAGTCGCCGAGGGCGGAGCCGTAGTCGCTGTTGCCGTGGTAGCCCATCACCTTGGCCTCGGCGAGGATCCGGGCGGCCAGGCGGGCCGGGTCGTCGCCGTTCCTGAGCAGGTCGGTGACCTCCGCGGTGCGGTTGACGAAGGCGAACACCCGGACCTTGCTGAACTGTTCGCTCATCGCCTGGACCAGCAGCATGGTGAAGTCGGCGAAACCCGCCACCGAGCCGGAGACGTCGCAGAGCAGCACCAGTTCCGGCCGGGCCGGGCGGCGCAGCCGGTAGGCGGGGCGCAGCGGTACGCCGCCGGTGGTGAGCGAGCGGCGCAGGGTGCGGCGCAGGTCGATGCGGCCGCGGGCGGCGCGGCGGCGGCGGGCGGCCAGGCGGGTGGCGAGCTTGCGGGCCAGCGGGTGGACAGTGCGGCGCAGTTCGGCGAGCTGGTCGGGGCCGGCGTACAGGAAGTCGATCCGGTCGGCGGTGGGGGCGACGGCGCGCTCGGCGATCCGTTCGGGGCCGCGCAGTTCGGCGACCCGACGGCGGGCCTCGGTGGCGACCTGGGCGCGGAAGTCCCGGATGCGGCGGCGGATCTCGTCGGCGAGGACCAGGTCGGAGACGTCCGCCGGGCCGGGGCGGCCGCGCAGGGCGGCGAGGATCCGGGCCAGCAGCGTCTCGGGGGACAGCCGGCCGAGCGCCTGCTGGGCGGACCAGCCGTCGGTGCCGGGCGTGCCGGGCGTGCCGGGCGTGCCGGGTGCGCCGCCGGCGCCGTACCGGCCGAAGGCTGCCACGACCTCGCCGGCGAGCCGGGCCTGGGCGGCGCGGTCGTCCGCGGCGAGGGCGGCGGCGAGGCGTTCGCGCAGGTCGTCGCGGAGCGGGTCGGGGCGGCCGAAGCGTGGCGGCTCGGGGTCCTCGGGGACCGGTGGCGGGTCGGCGCGGACGGCTTCGGGGGTGCCGACGCCGAGGGGGAAGAACAGGTCGAAGGTGGCGTCGAAGACCACCCGTTGGCCGTCGGAGCGCAGCAGGGCGGCGGCCAGGCCGGCCCGCATCTGCTCGCGGTCGGTGAAACCGAGGACGTCGAGGACGGCGGCGGCGTCCACCGTCTCGGCCGGGCCGATCCGCAGGCCGTGGCCGCGCAGGGCGCGGACCAGGCCGGTGAGGCGGCCGGCGGTGTCGGTGGCCTGGGGCGCGGTGGGGCCGGCGCCCTGGGGTGCGGCGGTCACGCGAGGGTGAGCTTCTGGGCGGCCTTCCGGATGTCGTCCTGGTGCTTGAGGATCACCCCGAGGGTGTCCCGGACGGCCGTCTCGTCGAGGGTGTCCGCGCCCAGGGCGAGCAGGGTGCGGGCCCAGTCGATGGTCTCGGCGACGGACGGTGCCTTGCGCAGCTCCATCGCACGCAGCGCGCCGACGATCCGTACCAGCGACTCGGCCAGGGTGTCGTCCAGTCCCGGCACCTTGAGGCGGACGATCCGGCGCTCCAACTCGGCGCCCGGGTAGTCGAGGTGGAGGAAGAGGCAGCGGCGGCGCAGCGCCTCGGAGAGCTCGCGGGTGGCGTTGGAGGTGAGCAGGACGAAGGGACGGCGGGTGGCGGTGATCGTGCCGAGCTCGGGGACGGTGACCTGGAAGTCGCTGAGCACCTCCAGGAGCAGCGCCTCGACCTCGACGTCGGCCTTGTCCATCTCGTCGATCAGCAGCACCGTCGGCTCCTCGCCGCGGATGGCGGTGAGCAGCGGGCGGGTGAGCAGGAACTCCTCGCCGAAGATGTCGCCGCGGGCCTCCTCCCAGCCCTCGTCGCGGCCGGCGGTGATCCGCAGCAGCTGCTTGGCGTGGTTCCACTCGTAGAGCGCGCGGGCCTCGTCGATGCCCTCGTAGCACTGCAGCCGGACGAGCCGGGCCCGGCCGATCGCGGCGACCGCCTTGGCGAGCTCGGTCTTGCCGACCCCGGCCGGTCCCTCGACCAGCAGCGGCTTGCCGAGCCGGTCGGCGAGGAAGACGGTGGTGGCGACGGCCGGGGAGGCGAGGTAGCCGGTGGCGGCGAGTTGCTCGGCGGCGTCCGCGACCGAGGTGAAGAAGCCCGTGCCACGTGCCGTCGTTCCGTCGCTGCCCATGTGCCCGCCCTGTTCAAGGTTCGCCGTCCGTGTGCGGCGCCACCCTACCGGCCGGTCACTTCGCTGTCTCGGTGTCCCGCCCGGTGCCCCGGTGCCCCGGTGTGCCCGGGCACGGCCCAGCGGCGTACGGCGTGGTGCCGGTGCCGTACGCCGCCGTGGTCGGGGTGGGGCTGCGCGTCAGCCGACGGCGCGGACCGTCAGTCGGCGGTGCGGACCGTCAGTCGGCGCGGACCGTCAGTTGACGCGGACCGTCAGTTGACGACGAGGACCGGGCTGCCGGCGACGGAGGTGTCGGTGACCGGGCCGTAGGTGGCGCTGAAGTAGCCCGTCGAGAAGCACAGGCCCGGGCCGGACACCAGGGTGAACGGCTGGGCGGAGAAGCCGATGGTGCTGCCGGTGTTCGAGGCGGTGCCGTTGATTCCGGTGGCGTTCTGGTAGTTGCAGCTGATGCTGCCCAGGATGGTGCTGAGCACCACGGTGGTGCCCATCGCGCCGGCCGCGCCGGGGGTGAGCTTGACCGGGTAGCCGGGGGCGTCGCTGACCGTGTTGGTGAACGGCAGGTTGGTGACGGTGATGCTCCTGACGCCCGTGACACCGAGGACGTTGGAGGTGCAGGAGCCGAAGGTCTGGGTGTTGAGCTGCTCGACGGCGCTGCCCGGGGCGGCCGGGTTGGCGGTCACGGTCGCCGAGAAGGAGGAGGCGGCACACTTGATGCCGCTCGTCCCGGTGGCACTGTTGTAGAAGGTCGCGTAGCTGCCGGAGGCCAGGTTGGCGGACAGGACGTCACCGACGGCGACGGCCGGGCCGGTCGAACTGCCGGTGGTGAGTACGGCGGTGGCGGCCTCGGCGGGTGCCACGGCCGCGCCGGTGAGGGCGAGTGCGGCGAGGGCGGCGGTGGCGAGGGTGCGACGGATGCGCATGAGGGTACCTCTCTCCGTCCGGGGGACGGGTGGGGGAATCCCGGCGTGCGGGTGTGGTGGTGTGCACGACGGGGGAGGTGCATGGCGTACCGGGGGCTCCGGCGGGGCCGCGGTGCGGGCGGGCCCGGCGCCACGGGCCCGCTCGTGCGGTACGGCGGTGTGCGGACGTACAGCCGTGTACGGGTGGTACGGGTGTACGGGTGTACGGGTGTATCGGTGTACGGCGCTGCACGGACGTACGGATGTGGATGTACGGATGTGGACGTCCGGTGGTGCGGGACACAGCGGCACTGCGCAGAGTCGGTGCGGACGTGCGGTGCTGTGGGGGTGCACGTCGGCGGCTGCCACCGCCGCGGGCCCGCGCCCGCCGTGGTCCGGTGGTCCGGGCGGTTCGCCCGGACCACGGGAGCCCCTGGAGGTCGGCCGGTGGGGGCCTGCTCGCCCACCGGTTGGAAACCTGTCAGTGTTGTAAACCCGGTGTTGCGTCAATGTCAATACAGGACACAGGAGTTGGTGATGGATCGGAACTACCTCCGGAGTGCCGACGTGGTCCTGCTGCCGGGCGCGCGGACCGGCCGCGACCCCGCCCGCTCGATCAAGCCCGGCCCGCGCCGGCAGCCCGCGGGCGTGGTCGCCGCGACCCAGCGCGAGCGGCTGCTGGACGGGCTGGTCCGGACCGTCGCCGAACGCGGCTACCGGCACGCGACGGTGAGCGACATCTGCCGCGCGGCGGGTGTGACCAGGCCGGTCTTCTACGAGCTGTTCAGCGGCAAGGAGGACGCCTTCCTGGCCGCGCACCGGTACGGCACCGGGGTGGTGCTCCGGCGGATGGCGGCGGCCTTCGCGGCCGAATCCGACTGGTGCCGGGGGATCCGGCAGGCGCTCGGCGCGATGCTCCAACTGCTCGCCGGGACACCCTCGTTCGCCACCATGGCGGTGATCGAGATCGAGGCGGTCGGCCCGGAGGGGCGGCGCGAGAGGGATCAACTCCTCACCAGGTTCCGGGCGTTCTTCGCCGAGGTGCCCCAACTGCCGGGCGGCGTAACGGTGAACGAGATGGTGGACGCCGTGGTGGGCGGCGTCTACAGCGCGCTCTACCGCCGGATCGACTCCGGCCGGACCGATCAACTACCGGAGCTGCTACCGGTATTGAGCATGTTCTGCCTGGCTCCGTTCCTCGGTCCGGCGGAGGCTGCCGAGCGGCTCGGGGTGGCGGGCACGGTCGAGCGGACCGGCCCGGCGGGGGCCGCCGAGCGGCTCGGGCCCGGGATTGGTGAAGATCCTTCGTGCACCCGTATTGACCCGGCCAATACCCGGCAGTAGCTTCCCAGTTACTTACCGCGCTCCGACCTGACCCGCCCCGCTGCCGAGGGGCGGGTGATCCGGTCGGGCCGCGGAACGCTGTCCGCGCCAGGGCAACATGCCAGTGCCTGCACACCCAATCCACCCACAGGGAGCACACATGGCCATGTCCGAGGACGCCGCCGCGGCGGCCGAGACCCCACAGCCGGCCGGCCCGAGAAGAGGCCGGGTACGGCTCAAGCGCACCGTCCTGATGGCCGTGCCGGCCATCGCCGCCGGGGGCGTCCTGATGGCGCTCACCGCCCAGGGCGTACTCGCCGCGCAGTTCTCCATCTCCGGCATGCCGTTCACCATCACCGCCGACAAGCTGGACGGCCAGGGCTTCGCACAGTTCGGCGCGCTGGACTCGATGATCCCCGACAGCCCCAACGCGGGCTCCACCGGCGGCCAGGTCCTGGTCGCCGTGTCGGCGATCAAGAGCGCCCAGATCACCAACCTGTGCCAGAGCGTCGACCTCGGCGGCATCAACCTGGTGATCCACGCGGGCGACGGCGGCACCCCCGTCTCCGCCACCAACCTCACCACCGACTCCGATCTGCTGTCCGGCGACGCGGAGTTCACCAACATCGAGATCGGCGGCGACGCCAGCACCTTCGACAAGGCCGGACCGGTCGGCAAGGGCAACCCGGGTGTCTTCGGCCAGCAGGCCGACACCGTCCTGCTGACGCACCTCAAGCAGCACAACTACGCGAGCACCGCCGTCGGGTTCAAACTGCCCAACCTGCGGCTGAGCTTCAGCTCCCAGGGCTGCTGAGCATGGCGGAGTCCGCACCGGAGCCGGCCGGCGCCGGCGAGGGCACCGCGGCGCGGGCCGAGGGGGTGGCGGCCGAGGGGACGGCCGCCACGCCCGGCACCGCTGCCACGGCCGCCGCCGAGCCCGCTGCCGCCACAGCCGCGGACGCCGAGCCCACAGCCGGCGAGCCCGCCACCCGCCCGGTCAAGCGGCGCGACTGGCGGGGCAGGCGACCGTTCTGGGGCGGGCTGCTGGTGCTGCTCGGCGGCGCCGAGATCCTGTTCACCCTGCGGGCCCCGCTGCCCGTCGTCCTGCACATCGGGATGCAGGGACTGGCTGGGTACCTGGTGCCGGCGGTGATGGTGCTGTGCGGCCTGCTGATCCTGTTCAACCCGGCGCAGCGGCTGTTCTACTCCATCCTCGCCGTGCTGGCCTCGCTGGCCAGCTGGGTCACCTCCAACCTGGGCGGCTTCCTGATCGGGATGCTGCTCGGGGTGGTGGGCTCCTGCCTCACCTTCGGCTGGCTGCCCGACCAGCCGCTGCGCCGTGGCCGGCAGCGGCGGCTGGACCGCCGCGAGGAGCGGCAGGCGGCCAAGACGGCCTCCGTCTGAAACGCGGGTGCCCCGCGCCTGGTGAAGGGAGAGCACCAGGACGCGGGGCACCCGCTGACGGGCTCGTGCGAGCTCCGTCGGATCGTCGCGAGGCGTCGATCAGATGGTCGAGGCGTCGATCACGAAGCGGAACCGGACGTCGCCGTCCAGCACCCGCTGGTAGGCCTCGTTGATCTGGTCGGCCCGGATCAGCTCGATCTCGGCGGTGATGCCGTGCTCACCGCAGAAGTCCAGCATCTCCTGGGTCCCCGGCAGCCCGCCGATCATCGACCCGGCCAGCGAGCGGCGCCCGGTGATCAGCGCGTGGGCGTTGACCGAGACCGGCTTCTCCGGCGCGCCGACCTGCACCATGGTGCCGTCGGTGCGCAGCAGGAGCAGGTAGGCGCTGAGGCCGAGGTCGGCCGAGACGGTGTTGACGATCAGGTCGAAGCTGCCCGCCAGCTCACTGAAGGTCGCCGGGTCGGAGGTGGCCCGGTAGTGGTCGGCGCCGAGCTTGAGGCCGTCCTCGCGCTTGCGCAGCGACTGGCTGAGCACGGTGACCTCCGCGCCCATCGCGTGGGCGAGCTTGACGCCCATGTGGCCGAGGCCGCCGAGGCCCACGATCGCGACCTTCTTGCCCGGGCCCGCGCCCCAGTGGGCGAGCGGCGAGTACAGCGTGACGCCCGCGCACAGCAGCGGCGCGGCGGCGTCCAGCGGCAGGTTGTCGGGGATGCTCAGCGCGTACGCCTCGTCCACCACCAGCTCCGAGGAGTAGCCGCCGTAGGTCGGCAGGCCGTCCGTGCCCGTGCTGTTGTAGGTGAAGGTGACGCCGCCCTCGCGGGTGCAGTACTGCTGGAGGCCGGCGAGGCAGTTGTCGCACTCGCGGCAGGAGTCGACGAAGCAGCCGACGCCGACCCGGTCGCCGACCTTCCAGCGGGTCACGCCGGGGCCGACCTCGCTGACCACGCCCGCGATCTCGTGGCCCGGCACCATGGGGAAGATGCCGGTGCCCCAGTCCTCGCGGACCTGGTGGATGTCGGAGTGGCAGATGCCGGAGTACTTGATGTCGATCACGATGTCGTGCTCGCCCACGGCCCGGCGGGTGACGGTGGTCTTCGCCAGCGGGGCGTCGGGCCGCTGCGCCGCGTAGGCGGCGACGGTGCGGGTGTTCGTCGTGCTCGTCGTGCTCGTGGTGCTCGTCGTGCTCGTCGTGCTCGTCGTGTTCGTCGTCTCGTTCGTCATGCCCTCAAGACTGCTGCGGCGCGATCGGGCCAACCAGACCAGAGGTCTTCGTACGAACCCGGGACGTAGGGGAGCGGAACGTAGGCGGGCGGAACGTAGGCGGGCCGGACGTACGCCCGCGGAAGGTACGCACGGCAGTATCACCCTCACCCGCCCCCCGGCGCACCGGATCGCCCGCATACTGCAGACATGGACCAGCGCACCGAACTCAGCGAGTTCCTCCGATCCCGCCGTGCCCGGCTGCGGCCCGAGGACGTGGGCCTGCGGGACACCACCACCCGGCGTCGGGTCCCCGGGCTGCGCCGCGAGGAACTGGCCCAGCTCGCCGGAGTCAGCACCGCCTACTACACCCGGCTCGAACAGGGCCACGGCGAGAACGTCTCCACCGCCGTGCTGGACGCCATCGCCCGGGTGCTGCGGCTCAGCCCCGCCGAGCGCGACCACCTCGGCCGGCTCACCAAGCCCGCCCGCCGCCGCTCCGGCCGGGCCGCCGCCCGGGCGCAGCTGGTGCGGCCCGCGCTGCAACAGCTCCTGGACGCGATGGACGGCGTTCCCGCGTACGTGCTCGGCCGGCGCCTCGACATCATCGCCTGGAACCGCCTCGGCACCGCTCTCCTCGGCGACTTCGCCGCGATGCCGCCCGAGCAGCGCAACATGGCCTGGAACGTCTTCCTCGACCCGGCCGCGCGCGAGCTCTACCAGGACTGGGAAGGCAAGGCCAGCGACGTCGTCGGCATCCTGCGCCTGGACGCCGGGCGCGACCCGGACGACCCCCGGCTGGCCTCGCTCATCGGCGAACTCTCCGTCAAGAGCGAGGACTTCCGCCGCCTCTGGGCCACCCACAACATCCAGGACAAGGGCCACGGCACCAAGCGGCTGCACCACGCGGTGGTCGGCGGGCTCAGCCTGCAGTACGAGACCCTGCGTCCGGCCGGGGACTCGGACCAGGTACTGGTCACCTACCACGCCGAACCGGGCTCGTCCTCGGCCGAATCGCTGCGCCTGCTGGCCAGTTGGGTGGCCACCGAGTTCCAGACCGACCCGCCCGAGCGGACGACCGGCTCACCCGCCGGTTCGCCCGCCGGTTCGCCCGCCGAGCAGTCCCGGTAGTCGGCAGGGGTCTTGGCAAGGGCTCCTGGCAAGGCCCGGTACGACCAGGCGCTGCAGCGCTGAGCGCTCAGCGGAAGCAGTAGGAGTCCGAGGACGCGTCGCCGCCCGCGAGATGGGTCTGGTGAACGCGCAGGCCCCGGAAATCCGCGCCGTGCGGGAAGAAACGCTCGTCGACGCTCAGCCCGCCCGCCTCGGGGTCGGCGTCCAGCTTGACCATCCACGGCTCGATGCCGTCCGGGTAGAACTGGTCGTCCCAGGCGCCGTAGAGGGAGTTGGTGAGATACAGCCGCCGGCCGTCCCGGCTGATCTCCACCATCTGCGGCGCCCCGCTCAACGGCCGTCCCGGCTCGGCCGGGTGCGGGGTGCGGGCGACGACCCCACCCAGCCGGACGGAGGAGGCGAGCCGGGGGTGGAAGGGATCCGAGACGTCGAACTGGAACAGCTCGCCGGTGCCCCAGGCCGACACGTACAACCAGCGGTCGTCCACCGACAGATTGATGTCGGTGACCAGCGGCGGCACCGCGCCGAACGGCTGCAGTGCGCGCGGCAGGTCCTCGGCCTTCGCCGGTTCGGCGGGGATGTCGATCACCTTGCGCGCGGTGAACGCCGGCCCGTTCCGGTACCAGAGCCAGACCGAGGAGGAGAGGTCCTCGACGTTCACCACCACCCCGGCGAACCCCCACTCCGCCTGCGGATCGTGCGCCGGACGCAGCTCCAACACCATCTGGTACTGGTCGCCGAAGTCGATCCGCTGCAGGTGCCGCCCCGAGTCCAGCTCCCAGAAGTGCAGTGCGTGCCCGTACTTGCGGCCCAGCAGCAGCTCCGGCACCACCCCGTCCTCGACCATCCACGGGCTGCCCCACTCACTGGTCACCCCCACATTGGTGCCGAGGTGCCACCAGACGTCGTACGCGAAGTGCTGCGGCCCGCGCTCCGTCTCCCAGGCGCGCAGCACATCGAAGGTGGAGTGGTCGAGGATCGCCACCCCGCCCGGTCCGTCCGTGCCCTCACCGGCGCCCAGGCACGACAGGAACACCCCCTCCGGGCCGCAGTGCAGGGTGTGCGGGCGCGAGTAGCCCGCCTTGGCGGCGAGTTCGGCGGCCTCGACGGTCTTCACCAGGCGCGGCCGGACGGGGTCGGGCCGGGTGTCCATGACGTGCAGGCGCGAGGAGCGCAGCCCGGGGAGCAGCAGGAACCGCCGCTCCGGATTCTCGTGGCAGGCATGGGCCAGGGCGCTGGAACAGGCGTTCCAGCCGAAATGGTGCAACTCGTCGCCCAGGGTGGGGAGTTCGGCGAAGTTCAGCACCGTCCCGTAGTCGGCTGATGCCGGATCCGTGTCCACCGTGAGCAGCGCGTCCGGCCGCTGAGCCCACCGGTCGAACCCGGCGACGTACGCGAGCTTCTCCGGCGGCGCGGCCATCGCCTCGGTGGCCGACCGGTACAGCGACGGATCCATGTGCACTCCCCAACTCGCCTGCCCTGTCCGGGAAGCGTTCCACACGACCACCGGCGCACAGCAGGCGTACGAGGAGTGGGACGGAGGCGCGGAGCGCACCGTGAGCCGGTGCACGACAGCATGACCGGGGGAGGCGACTTCCACAGCCCGGTCGTCCAGGCGGATACCGCGAAGGTGACGATCGAGGCTCGCCCGCCGGCGGTCACCGTCACCGGCCTCGGCGGCATCGGCAGGGCGATCCAGGCCATCGCCGTCGGCCACGCGCTGCTGTGCGCCGGCGGCTCCTCCCTCGGACACCCCCGCCGACTGACCGGCCACCGCCGAGCGCCGGGCACCTACCGGCCGGTATCGTCTGGCTCGGAACGGGTGGTCACCTGCCACATCGGCGGGCGGAGCAGAGGATCGGTGCGGCGCAGATGGAGTTTCGGGAAGACGTCCTGGGTGCCCCTTACGAGGCGGCGGAGCTGGAGCTGCGGCCGGATGCCGAAGGGGCGGTGTGCGCGACGCTGGTGCGTCGGCTGGTCCCCGGCGCGCAGCGGGCCGTGCTCTACATCCACGGGTACAACGACTACTTCTTCCAGACCAACCTGGCCGACCACTACACCGCGCTCGGGTTCTCGTTCTACGCGCTCGACCTGCGCAAGTACGGCCGTTCGCTGCGCCCGCACCAGTCGCCGAACTTCGTCCGTGACCTCGTGGAGTACGACGAGGAGATCGACGAGGCGGTGCGGATCATCCGGGAGGTGGACGGGCACCGGCAGCTGCTGGTGAACGGGCACTCGACGGGTGGGCTGGTCGGTGCGCTGTGGGCGGGGCGTCGGGCCCGGCGGGGCCTGGTGGACGGGCTGTTCCTCAACTCGCCGTTCCTGTCGATGCCGACGTCACCGGTCGTACGGAGCGTCGGCGGGCCGGCGGTGACGGCGATCGGGCGGCTGGCGCCGACCCGGGTGCTGCCGTCGACGTTGAACCCGCACTACACGCACAGCCTGCACAAGGACCACAGGGGCGAGTGGGACTTCGACCTCACGCTCAAGCCCGCCGAGGGCTTCCCGCTGTTCGCGGGCTGGCTGTCGGCGATCCACCAGGGGCACCGGCGGCTGCGGCACGGGCTGGGCATCGACGTGCCGGTGCTGTTGATGGCCTCGACCAAGTCCATCGCCACCACGAAGTGGCACAACGCGCTGCACCACGCGGACGCGGTGCTGCGCGCCGACGACATCGCCGCACAGGGGCCGAGGCTCGGCCGGCACGTGACGATCGTCCGGATCGAGGGCGGTATGCACGACCTGGTGCTCTCCGGGGAGAAGGCTCGCACCCAGGTGTTCGCCGAGCTGGATCACTGGCTCGCGGCGTACCTGGACGTGCAGCCGGTGGACGTGAACGCGGCGGACGTGCAGCCGGCGGACGTGCAGTCGGTGGACGTGCGGCCGGGGGACGTGCGGCCGGCCGGGGAAAGCGCATGACCTTCGAGCGCGACGAGCCGGTGCCGGTGGGGCGGCGGACCGACCTCGGCTTCGCCAAGCTCATGCCGGACATCGACCGCGACGGCGGCTGGCTGCTGACCCTGGACGGCACCCCGCAGTCGTACGTCGATCTCGCCGATCCGACGCACCTGGAGTTCGAGTACACCCGGCGCCTCGGCCACCTCGCGGACGCGCTGGCCCCCGCCGGGCAGCCGCTGGACGTGCTGCACCTCGGCGGCGGCGCGCTCACCCTGCCCCGCTACCTGGCGGCCACCCGGCCGGGTTCGCGGCAGCGGGTGGTGGAGGTGGACGGGCCGCTGCTGGAGCTGGTCGCCGAACGGCTGCCCTGGCAGGGGCCCGGCGCGGACGTCACCGCGACCGTCGGCGATGCCCGGGCGGCCCTCGCCGACGTCCCGGCGGCCTCGCAGGACCTGGTGATCGCCGACGTCTTCCGTGGCTCCCGCACCCCGGCGCACCTCACGTCGATGGAGTTCCTGCGGTTGGCGGCGGACACCTTGCGCGAGGGCGGCTGCTACGCGGCCAACCTGGCGGACGGCCCGCCGCTGGCGTTCGCCAAGGCACAGGCGGCGACGGTAGGGGCGGTGTTCCCGTACGTCTGCCTGGTGGCGGAGGCGTCGGTGCTGCGCGGGCGGCGGTACGGCAATGTGCTGCTGGCCGGGTCGACGGCGCCGCTGCCGGAGGCGGAGCTGGCCCGGTTGTTCGCGGGTGACATCTTCCCGGCCCGGTTGGTGGAGGGGGACGACCTGGCGGCTCTGGTCGGCCGCACGGCCCCGGTCACGGATGCGGACGCCACCGATTCCCCGCCTCCGCCGGACGGTGCCTTCAGCGTCGGCTGAGCCGAGCCGGGTGTGGTGCGCGAGAAGTCGGCCACGTCGACTTCTCCTGCCGCCGGTCGAGCGGCGCGTCGGCGGGTGGGGCGGTCCGGACCGGGTGTCAGAATCGGCGGGTTCATGCCCGAGCGCGAGACACCCGCGCGGCACCCGTTCGGCACCCGCGGGGTACGCGTGGCACACGCGCGGGCATCCGGGGAGCACGTCGAAGGAGCGAGCGATGACTGGCGGCGCGGAGCGGCCCGAGCTGGAGGCGGTGCCGGAGACGGCGCTGTGGACGCTGTGGCACCGGGCGGTGGAGGCGCGGCGGCCGGACACCGTGCTGCCGGACCCGAAGGCGGTCGAGCTGGTCGGCCGGATCGACTTCCCGTTCGCGGAGCGGTTCGGCCGGAACGCGATGGTGAGCCAGCTGCAAGCGCTGCGCGCGGCCTGCTTCGACCGTGAGGTGGCGGACTTCCTGGCCCGGGAGCCGCGCGGCACCGTGGTCTGCCTGGGGGAGGGCCTGGAGACCCAGTACTGGCGGGTCGACAACGGGCGGGCCCGCTGGCTGAGCGTGGACCTGCCGGAGGCGGTGGCGCTGCGCTCGGAGCTGTTGCCGCCCGGCGCGCGCCAGCGCTACCTGGCCGCCGACGCCGCCGAACTGGGGTGGGCCGACGAGGTGGACCGCAACCGTGAGGTACTGGTCACTGCACAAGGCTTGTTGATGTACCTTCCGCCGGCCCGGGTGAGATCCCTGATCGCGGGCTGCGCGGAGCGGTTCCCGGGCGGCTCTCTCGTGCTGGACGCCGTGCCGCGCTGGTTCAGCCGACTCACCCTGAACGGGAAGATGCATGCCCGCGGCTACCAGCCGCCGCCGATGCCGTGGGCGATGGACGCGGGTGAGCGGGACAAGCTCCGCACCGCCAGTCCGGCGGTGGCGGCGGTGCGGGACGTCCGGCCGACCGGCGGACGCGGTCTGGTCGGCGCCCTGCTGCCACTCGCGCTGACCATCCCGCCACTGGCCACCCGCCGTCCGTCCGTCACCGTCCTGGACTTCGCCGAGCGGCCCGAGCAGTCCTAGGACTGCAAGCCGTCGTAGGACAGCATGCAGTCGTCGAACACCTGATCAATGCCGGTGGACCGGGTGCCCAGGGCGCTGCGGTCAGCTCATGCCGACCAGCATGTAGAACATGCCGACGGCCGTCACCGTCCGCCGTGCGGCACCGAGCCCGGGTACCGGTGGGCCCGGCGGCTACGCTTCCTGCACCAGCAGCCGCGCATTGATGGTGGGATTTCCTGCCTGGGAGAGCGGGAAGGCGGTACCGATTTCCTCGGGTTGCCCGGGAACGTCGATGCGGACGGACAGCGTCCGGTCGAGAAGCTGTTCCTGTGTCATCCGGAAGTCGATGTTGACGAGGCCGTGCTGCGCGCAATTCTCGCAGTTCCGCGGATTGTCCGGTTGGAAGAAGAAGCGCTTCGCGATCGGCTCACCGTCCGCGAGCAAACTCACGATGAACGAACCCGGGATGTTCAGCCGGTCGATCCCCTTGACCCGCACCGAAACAGGGTTGGCGCTCCGGAACGCGAAGGTGCGGGCGGCCTCGATGTTTCCGGACAGATTCTCCAACACGCCCTCCGCGGGGTCGGCGAGTTCCAGCCGATCGTACGAGACCTCGGTTTCGATCGTCTGGCCGGCGGTCGCGGTGAACGGTGGCAGCGCGCCGCCGAGCGGATCCGTGGGCCAGTTGGGGTCCTGCCCCAGCGTGGTTCGGAATCCGGCCAGCGTGGTCGCGCCGACGCGGGTCTGCCAGCTCAGCCAGAGGCGGTCGATGTTGCAGTGGAAGAACCAGAACACCGGGTCGAAGGAAGCTACCCACTGGTTGCCCATCGTCGGCCCGATCGACCCGTGGCCACCGTCGTGGGCCTGGATCGAGAAGTCCTGGTAGCCGTTCAGATCGGACGCCCCCCACACCGACTGCTTCAGCGAGGTGGCGATTTCATCCAGGACACTCAAATCCTTCACGTTCTGTGCGATGTCGGCGGGCGAGAAGCGTTGCGTGGTGTACGGGAAGAATCCGGTCTTGGGCGGCAGGGCGGTGGCGCCGGGATCGGCGGGAAGAACGTACTGGTCGAACGGCGGATGCTGCAGCCGGTCCGGCAGGTCGGTCGCGATGTCCCAGTAGGGGAGTGTCACCTCCGCGCAACCCGGGACGGAACGCAACGCGTCCTCGAACACCCGCAGGTAAACGCGGTGCCAGGGGTTGAAGCGGTTTTCGTGGTGCAAACACCATTTCTCCGGGAGGCCGTGCTGCCCGGCCATGGCGAAGTAGCCGTCCGGAGCCTCGGGAGGGCGGGCCATCACCGCGGTGAACGCCGTCTTCAGCAGCTCGAACTCGGCGTCGCTCAACGTCGTGATGTTCTTGCGGAGCCGGGTCGGGGGCGTCACGGGCGGTGGTGGCTCGACCGGGGTCGCCGTACCGAGGGGGAATCCGTTGAGGATCCAGTTCCGGAATGTCTGCGAGCGTTCGGCACTCCATTTCCCCTCCGCGTCCGGGGGCATGTGCGAGTTCGGCGGAGAGGTCTGTGCGTAAATCGCCAGCGCGTTTCTCTTCACTCCCTCATAGGTGCCGAGATCGATTCCGATGGTGGCCATGTGGTCCAGGTCCTGAGGCCGGAAGAAGAAACGAATGTCCGCCAGATAAGTCGGCGCTGCAACGACTTGATCATCGGTCGGGCCGTGCTGGGTCGTGGTCATGCTTCCTCCGGTGGGCTCCGAATAGGCGCTGCGGTTGATACAGGGCCAATGGTCGACGATGTATCAACCAGCGGCGAGGTCGACTGGTCCGATGGGGCGGCCTTGCCGGAGCGTCGGGCGCGAGTCGATTTGATGAGCGCCGCGATTTGCGGAATCAAATTGTTCCGCTTGTTCCTCCCAGCCTTCACTCCGAGTCCTCAGGACCTGCGTCCGGCGGAGGTCCGGGCGTTGGTGCTCGACGCGGTGCCGCGCATGATCCGACCGAGGCGGGCCGAGGCCGGCGTCAGCCGAAGGCAGCGGAGGGCTCTCGAGGGCAGAGGTACTTTGCCGAATCTTGAAGAAATGCCGGTCGGACTGGAACCATGGCGTGCGGCCGCACGTCGAAAACCACGGGTTATCGGCCGGGGGGACAGGCCGCCCGGCACGTTACGCTGCCCTGAGGGGGAGCGGCGGCGTTGCCGCCATCGGACCACTGCCGGGACCGGCCCGCGGCTCCACGGGGAGCGCGGCCGGTCCCGTCCTGCCACGGAGGTACTGGCCTTGCACATCGACGCCTGGATCGAGGGCATTCCACCGACGGCGGTGTACGCCGTGGTCGGCCTGATCATCGGGATCGAATCGCTGGGCATCCCGCTGCCCGGCGAGATCGCCCTGGTCACGGCGTCCCTGATGGCGGTCAAGGGCGTGGTGAGCCCGTGGGGCGTCGCGGGCTGCGCGATCGCGGGTGCGATCATCGGCGACTCGATCGGCTACTCGATCGGGCGTAAGGGGGGCAAGCCGCTCTTCGAGAAGCTGGGACGCAAGTTCCCCAAGCACTTCGGGCCCTCGCACCTGGCCACCGCGGAGCGCTCGTTCCAGAAGTGGGGCATGTGGGCGGTCTTCTTCGGCCGGTTCATCGCCCTGCTGCGCATCTTCGCCGGTCCGCTGGCAGGCGCGCTGAAGATGCCGTACTGGAAGTTCCTGATCGCCAACGTGCTGGGCGGCGTCGTCTGGGCCGGCGGCACGACGCTGCTGGTGTACAAGGTGGGCAAGAGCATCGAGCCGTGGCTGTCCCGCTTCTCCTGGGCCGGTCTGGCGGCAGCCGTCGTGATCGGCGGCCTGTCGGCCTGGATCATGAAGCGTCGGGCCGCGAAGACGCACGCCAAGATCGAGGCGGAGGAGGCGGCCGCGGCCGCGGCCGCCGCCAGGACCGCCGTCCCGGAGTAACGGAACGGAACCCAGCAGAACGCCACGGGACGTGACTGACGGCCGTCCCGGAGCCATCGGGCCCTCGGAGTAGCATCGGCGGAGTACCTGCCGATCTTGCACTCCGGAGGGCCCGATGACGTTGCAGCCGACCTGGGACGCGGTGGACGCGTACTTCTCCGAGCAGCTGGTCGGACACGATCCGGCGCTGGAGGCGGCCGCGGCCGCCGCCGACGCGGCCGGGCTGCCGAACATCGCGGTGGCCCCCAACCAGGGCAAGCTGCTGCACCTGCTGGCGCTGACCCAGGGCGCGAAGCGGATTCTGGAGGTCGGCACGCTCGGCGGCTACAGCGCGATCTGGCTGGCCCGGGCGCTCCCCGCGGACGGCACCCTGATCACCCTGGAGATCGACCTGAAGCACGCCGAGGTCGCCCGGGGGAACCTGGCCGCCGCCGGACTGGAGAAGGTCGCCGAGGTACGGCTGGGCCGGGGCGCCGACTCGCTCGCGGCGCTGGTGGAGCAGGGCGTGGAGCCCTTCGACCTGGTCTTCATCGACGCGGACAAACCGAGCAACCCCGAGTACTTCCGCCGGGCGCTCCAGCTGACCCGGCCCGGCTCGCTGATCATCGTCGACAACGTGGTGCGCGGCGGCGCCGTCGCCGACGCGGACAGCACCGACCCGGCGGTGCTCGGCACCCGGGCCCTGCACGAGCTGATCGCGGCCGAGCCGAGGGTCACCGCGACCTCGGTGCAGACGGTCGGCAGCAAGGGCTACGACGGCTTCACGCTCGCCCGCGTGCAGGGCTGAGTTTTTCAGCACCACCGAGGAACGGAGACATCGTGCGGATCGGACTGCTGGGCACCGGCCCCTGGGCGGAGCGGGTGCACGCGCCCGTGCTGGCGGAGCATCCCGGGCTGGAGTTCGCCGGTGTCTGGGGCCGCCGCCCGGAGGCGGCCGAGACCCTGGGCGCGGCGCACGGCGTGCCCGGGTACGCCGACCTCGACCGGCTGCTGGCCGACGTGGACGCGGTCTCCATCGCGCTGCCCCCGTCGGTGCAGGCGGGCCTCGCGGTGCGGGCCGCCGAGGCCGGCTGCCACCTGCTGCTGGACAAGCCGGTCGCGTTGACCGTGCCGGACGCCGAGGCCGTGGCCGAGGCGGTCCGCGCGCACAAGGTCGCCTCGGTGGTGTTCTTCACGGTGCGCTTCGGCGGCCCGCAGATCCCGTGGCTCGAGGAGCAGGCGGCGTTGGGCGGCTGGTACACCGGCCGCTCGGACTGGCTCGGCTCGGTGTTCGCGCCGGGCAGCTCCAGCCCGTACGCGGCCTCGCCGTGGCGCAAGGAGAAGGGCTCGCTGTGGGACGTCGGCCCGCACGCGCTGTCCGTACTGCTGCCGGTGCTCGGCGACGCGACGCAGGTGACGGCGGTGGCGGGCCCGCTGGACACCGTGCACCTGGTGCTGCGGCACGCCGGCGGCGCGTCCAGCACGCTCGCGCTCAGTCTGACGGCGCCGGTCGCGGCGGGCGGGACGGGCCTGGAGCTGCGCGGCGAGCACGGCGTGGCACACCTGCCGGAGCGCGGTGAGGGTCCGCTCGCCGCGCTGCACCGGGCGCTGGACGCCCTGCAGTCCGCGGCGGCCTCCGGCGAGCCGCATCCGTGCGGGGCGGACTTCGGGCTGCGGGTGGTGGAGATCCTCGCCGCGGCCGAGCGCTCGCTGGCCGTCGGCGGACCGGTGCAGGTCTGAGGCCTCGCGGACTCGGTGACGCCGGGCGGGGCGCTTCGGTGCCCCACCCGGCGTCGTGCGTTCGTGCGTCCTTCGTTCGTGTGTCGTTCGTGCGCCGGGCGTGTCGGGCCGGTCAGGCGCGCCAGGCGTGTCGGGCGTGTCAGCCCGGTCGGGCCGGTCGGGCCGGTCAGGCCGGAGGCAGGGCCGGCGGGGACCCGGCCGGGCGGCGGTCGGTGGGCCGGGCCGGGGGGATGACGGCCGCGCGGAAGTCGCGCGGGCCGGTCCAGAGCGCGGGGACGGCGTCGCTGCGGCGGGCCAGTTCGTACGCGACGGCCTCGTAGTTGACGCGCCAGCCGTGGAAGTGCGCCCAGGCGTCCTCGACCGGGCGTTCGCGGCGGAAGCCGGCCGCCATGATCATCGCGACGGCGCCCAGGTACTCGGCGTAGGTCAGCCGGATCGGGACCTCCGGGTCCGGGTCCGGGTCGAAGGGGATCCGCAGCGCGCGGGCGATGTCGCGCATTGCGGTGAACCCGGCGCGGATCACCAGCCGGGCCTCGGCGGGGGCCGTGCGCGGGCACAGGGCGAGGTGCAGCGCGGCGGCGTCCATCACGGCGATCAGGCCGACCACCCAGCTGCGGTTCGGTTGCGGGGAGCGGAAGGAGAGCAGCACCGGGTAGTTGGAGTGGCTCTCGCCGATGTCGGCGGCGAGGCGCTCCCAGTCCCGGTAGAGCTGGGGGAGCGCGTTCTCGGTGTCGACGAGGGACTGGCGGGCCAGCAGCTCGGGGCCCCAGGCGGGTTCGCCGGCCCGGGACTGCAGCAGGGTCACCTCGGTCTCGCGCCGCTGGTAGGCGGCGTAGAGGGTCGGCAGGTAGGCGATCTGCAGGGCGACCACCAGCGGGCCGCTGGCGGCGGCCATGAAGTCGATCGCGGACAGCTGCAGCCGCTCGCCGCTGGCGTAGCCGAGGGTGAAGAGGCTGGAGCCCCCCTCGCGGATCGAGGTCGACCAGTTGAGGTCGGACGTGCCGTGCAGCAGCAGCGTGTAGGCGACCAGCATCCCGCTGAGCCACAGCCCGAGCATCCCCAGCAGGACCAGCGGCGCGAGCCAGGTGAGCGCCCGGTCCTGTGCGCGGTAACCGCCGAACGGCGTGGCGGAGAGCCGCAGCACGCCCCGCAGCACCGCCCAGAGCCGGTTCACCAGGGACGAGTAGAGCCCGCGCGGGACGACCAGCGTGCGCAGGATGCTGCCGACGACGAGCAGGAGCAGCAGCGCACCGATCACGGTGTGGATCAACCTCATGGCGCCATTCTGACGGTCGGCCGGAGCGGTTGCGGCGGAGGCCCGGTCCGGTTCCGACGCGCCGTCGCGCGCAGTATGACGACGATCACATCCTTTCCCCGCCGTCGGAATGCCGCCCTCATCTCGTCTATCTGTTCGAGAGGGCCGTCGGATGAGCGAAGCGGAGAGCGGACTGTGCGTCCACAGCGAGGTGGCGGGGCCGAGGAGGAGAAGCCCGGACGGCGGCGACGCCGGCGACGGCGGCCGTTGCGGTGGCTCGACTATCCGCGCCAGCGGCGGCGCGGGGTCCGCCGCTGGCTCCCGTCCTGGCGGCAGCTGCTCCTGGTGGCCGGGGTGGGGGCCTTGCCGCTGACGGGGTGGCTGGCCTGGTTCTTCGCGACCACGAAGGTGCCGGACGACCTGAACTCCTTCGCCACCCAGCAGAACAACGTCTACTTCTGGGCGGACGGCACCGAGATGGCCCGCATCGGCGAGACCAACCGGCAGGAGGTGCCGTTGGAACAGGTGCCGGAGTCGGTGCGGTGGGCGGTGCTGGCCGCCGAGAACGAGACCTTCTACTCGGATCCCGGGATCTCGGTCAAGGGCATCGGCCGCGCGTTCTGGTCGATGCTCTCGGGCGGCGACACCCAGGGCGGCTCGACCATCACCCAGCAGTACGTCAAGAACATCTACCTGAACCAGCACCAGGACTACGCGCGCAAGCTCAGAGAGGCTGTCATCGCGATCAAGCTGGACGACCGGATGAGCAAGAACGACATCCTGGCCGGCTACCTGAACAGCAGCTGGTTCGGCCGCGGCAGCTACGGCATCGAACGCGCCGCCGCGGCGTACTACGGCAAGGACGTCTCGCAGCTCGACCCCAGCGAAGGCGCCTTCCTGGCCGCCCTGTTGAAGGGCGCGGGGCAGTACGACCCGGCGCTCGGCGCGGAGAACCGGAAGAGGGCCGAGGAACGGTGGTCCTGGATCCTGGACCGGGAGGTCGAGGTCGGAAAGCTGTCCCGCGCCGAACGCGCCCGGTACACGGTGTTCCCCGAGCCCAAGGCCCAGCCGAAGTCGGCGGGCCTGGGCGGCCAGGTCGGGTACCTCGTCGACACGGCCCGGTCCTACGTGGAGAGCCACAGCGACATCACGCCGGCCCAGCTGGACCTCGGCGGCCACCAGATCTTCACCACCTTCGAGAAGCCCAGGGTCGACGCGCTGGCCGTCGCGGTGCAGGAAGCGACCAAGGGGATCGACCCCGACAATCGCGAGGCCGACAAAGCCCTGAAGGTCGGTGCCGCCTCGGTCGGCCTCGACGGGAGGATCGTCGCGCTCTACGGCGGCCCGAACTACCTGAAACAGGGCTTCAACAACGCCAACACCTCGACGGTGCCGATCGGTTCGGCCTTCACCCCGGTCGTGTACGCCACCGGGCTCAGCCAGGGCGTCCAGCGCGGACGCGGCGGCAACCGCACCCCGATCACGCCCACCACCACCTACAACGGGGACAACGGGGTGAACGTGATGACCCCGGAGGGGCCGTACTGGGGACGTGACGGCAAGATCGTGAAGACCGCCAACGACGGCAAGCGCGACTGGGGCCCGGTGAGTCTGAGAAGTGCCGTGGAGCAGTCCGTCAACGGGCCGATGATGCAACTCGGCATGGACATCGGCCTGGACCGGGTCCAGAAGACCGCCGCCGACCTCGGCCTGCTCCCCGGCAGCATGGGCGAACTGGTACCGGCCTTCGCGGCCGGCAACTCCACCCCCAGCGCCATCAGGACGGCGGACGCGTACACCGCCTTCGCCGCCGGCGGGAACCGGACGGACCCGTACTCGGTGCTCCGGATCACCCGCAACGGCGCGCCGCTCGCGCTGCGCCTGCCGGCCGCCGCGCGGGCACTGCCGGCGGCGGTGGCGGGCGAGGTGGACGCCGCGCTCAAGGGTGCCGTCCGCGGCGGGAGCGCCACGCCGGCGGCGGAGGCCGGCCCGGACCTGGCCGCGAAGCCCGGCACGACGGCGGACCGGACGGCGGGGTGGATCGTCGGCTACAACGGGCAGCTGTCGACGGCGGTCACCGTGTTCCGGGCGGACCTGCGGGACATGAAGCTGCTCTCGCTGGAGGGACTGGGCGGGGCGGCGCCGGAAACCCCCGACTCGGCGCTGCCCGCGCGGATCTGGACCTCGTACATGAAGGCGGCGGGCGGGCCGGCGGGCGGGCGGTAGGCCGGGCCGGGCGGCTGCGGAGCCCGCAGCCGCCCGGGGCCGGTCACTTCACCAGGCGGGACCAGTCGGCCGGCTGCCCGGGGTCGAGTTGGCGCAGTTTGTCGAGCACCTTGGGGTCCTGGGCGTCCAGCCAGTCGGCGACCTGGCGGAAGGAGACGCAGCGCACCTCCTCGCGCTTGCAGACGCCCTTCATCACGTCCTCGATGGCCTGCATGTAGATGCTGCCGTTCCAGTCCTCGAAGTGGTTGCCGATGAAGAGCGGCGCCCGGCTGCCGTTGTAGACCCGCTCGAAGCCGGCCAGGTAGCCGTCCCGGGTGTTCTTCTCCCACTCGTCATACTTCTTCGGGTCGCCCTTGGTGGTGTTCCCGGACTGGTTGGCGAGGAAGTTGAAGTCCATCGAGAGGACCTGGGCCGACGTGCCCGGGTAGGGCAGCATCTGGAGGGGGAAGTTCCAGATGCCCTCCTTCTTGACGGGCCAGACCTGGAACTCGCCGGGCGAGCTGGCGTCGTAGCGGAAGCCCGCCGCCTTCTCCGCCGGGAGCAGGTTCTTCTGGCCCTCCAGGCAGGGGGCACGTCCGCCGACCAGCTCCTTGGTGTAGTCGAAGGGAAGCGGCGGGAGGTCCTTGTAGCCGGTGTTGGTCTTCCAGTTGGTGACGAAGGAGACCGCCTGGTCGAGCTCGCTCCTCCACTCGTCGGTGGACCAGTCCCCGCCGCCACCGCTCTTGGGGCCGCAGAAGTGCCCGTTGAAGTGGGTGCCGATCTCGTTGCCGTCCTGCCAGGCCAGGCGCAGCTGCTCCAGCGTGTCCTTGAGATGGCCGTCGGTGGCGAAGTCGATGGCGGTGGCGCCGACGTCGTGCTGCGGCGGGTGGTAGAGCGTGCGCTTCGACTTGGGCAGGGTGTAGATGCCGCTCAGGAAGAACGTCATCTGGGCGTTGTTCTCCAGGCCCAGCTTGCGGAAGTGGGAGAACTGGTGGTCGTCGCCCTCCAGAGCCCCGTCCCAGGAGAAGACGACGAACTGCGGCGGCTTCTCACCGGGCTTCAGCTTCTCGGGCACGGGCTGCTTGGGCTGCGGCCCGGTGTCGGAGGTGGAGCCGTCACCCAGCACCTTGACCTGGCCGTCCCAGGTCGGCACCGGGGTCGGGGTGGGGGCGGGGGTGTCGGAGGGGGCCCCACTCGGGGTGGTGGGTGCGGGGCTCGAGGGGGTGGTGCCGGTGGCGGTGGGTCTGCTCCTGGTGTCGGAGCATCCCGTGGTCAGGACGAGAGCCGAGACGACCCCCACCGCCAGCAGACCGGTCGCGCCACGAGCAAGCCGCACCGTACCTCCGAAAATCGCCCTGAAGTTCGATCATTAGAACACCTTGATCGACGTGTGAGAGGGCGGGAAAGGTTGCGCCTGCCGAGGTGAACCACCAAGCGGCGGGCCTACGTTGAACGGTGTCCGAGACTCCGCTGGAACGCCTCGGCAGCCGCGAGAGTGTAGAAGCGCCGGATCCGGTCCGAGGAACCGGGAACGCGGACGTAGTCGTTGCGAACCTGGTCCCAGAGGGCCCAGCACTCCAGGGTGAAGAAGTGCGGGCTCCGGGAGTCGATCACGCGGATCTCGAGCTCCGTGGGGGTGGTGGGGCCGTCGGTCATCGCCGCGTCGCCACCTGGATGAACCCGGAGGCCTTCTCCACACGCTTGGATAAGTCGTCGAACTCGCCCTCGATCGGCGAGATCGCGGCCTTGTGGGGGACGAGGATCGCGCCGGCCTGCCTGTCGAGGACCCGCTGCAAGGCGGCCCGGAGCATGGGCCGGTGCTCCGGCCCCTTCCGGTTCACCTCGTCGTCCACCACGATCAGGTCGATGCCCCAGTCGAAGGCCCCGGCATAGGCCTCACACACGCTCAACTCGCGCTCGGGGAAGCCGGAACCGCTCCGCGCCAGGTACATCACGACCCGGAAGGGCGGGGTGGGGTTGTCGCAGGACGTGGGACTGGCCATCGTCCACTCCTCTCCGTAGTAACTCGACTACCAGGTGTGCCCACTGTCGGCTAAGCTTGGCAATCGTTCAACTTGCCTGCGTCTCAAGTGGAATCGGGTGTGAGCTTTGAACCGCAGAGAGCTTGATCCAACGTCATCCCCGCGAGAGTCCTTCGGCGCCCTGCTTCGCAGCTCGCGCGAGGCACTGGGCTGGACCCAGCAAGACCTGGCCGCAGCCATGGGCTACTCGGACAGCTACATCTCGGCGGTGGAAACAGGCCGCAAATCCACCAGCCGAGCCTTCGTCAGGGCGGCCGACAAGGCGCTCGGGACGGGCCAGACGCTGGAGCTGATGTGGCTCGGGATGAGGCGCAAGGGGTTCTTGGAGGGCTTCCCCGAGCATGCCGCGCAGGAAGCCCGGGCGTCCGAGATCAGGATTTACGAACCGAACCTCGTCCCCGGGCTCTTCCAGACCAAGGCCTACGCATCCGCGATCGAGGCGGCGGCAGTGCAGCGGGGGAGTAGTACGCCTGACCAGGCCGAGGAGCGAGTGAAGTTCCTCATGAAGCGGCAGGGGCTTCTCAAGCGTGCCAAGCCGCCGGTCATCCATGCAGTGATAGACGAGAGTTGCATCCGGCGCCCGGTGGGCGGCGCTGGGACCATGCGTTCCCAGCTCGATCACCTGGTCGAGATGGTGATGAAGCCCCATGTGATCTTTCAGGTGGCTCCGTTCGCCATGGCCGAGCATGCCCCGTTCCGCGCGTTCGTCACCTTGCTGACGTTTGCCGACCGTTCGGTGGTCGGCTACACGGAATCTGCGGACCACGGCTTTGTCGTGCGGGAGGACAGGACTGTCAGGGAGTGGGAAACGGCCTACCATCGGTTGCAGGTGGAAGCGCTGACCAGAGCTGCTTCCCTTGACCTGATCCGCAAGGCCCGAGAGGAACTTTGACCCATGATCCGGCCAGACCTGTCCCGCGCTTCCTGGTTCAAGTCGTCGCACTCCGGCAACGGCGGTTCCTGCGTCGAGGTCTCGCCCGACTTCCCCGGCGTCGTTCCTGTCCGCGACTCCAAGGACCCGGAAGGGCCCGCGCTCGTCTTCCCGATCGGTGTATGGCGGTCCTTCGTCGCCGCCGCTGCCGCAGGCGAGTTCGGCGGCAACTGACCGCCGTCGAACGCTTCGTCACGAACGTGACCGGTATCCCGCGATCAGGCTGAAACCTTGTCGCGTCGTTCGTCGACCTTGTCACGGGAGTGATCGAGGTCGACGGGTGCGTGGAGGGAAACGCCAGGGCTGGGCCCGCCTCCGCCCCCAGAACCCGACCGTTGCAGAGTGAACGACTCTTCGCGGGAGGGGGCGTGTGAATGAGTACAAATCCCGCTGATGCGTTAGTGGACCGTCTGACCGCCATCGCGTGGACCAACATGGAGGGTCACAACGCGCATTCGATCTCGATGTCCCGGCTGATGGTCGAATATCTCCGTCGGGCTTCGCTCTGGGCCGAGGTGCTGGGCGGTCCGCCGAAGTGGCCCATCTTCGACATCGCCGGAGCGCTCGCCCCGGAGATCCAGGTGGACCCCGAGGTGGCCGAGCGGCTTGAGGAGTTCCTCGTGGCGCATGTCGGCGGCATCTCGACCGAGAACGCCTGCCGTGCGGCCGTGCGGTGGGCAACCCTGCGGGACACTCCGGGAGTGCAACTACCGGACCTGCCGGATCCGTTCGAGCCTCTCATCGTCATGTACGAGCGGGGCGGAGAACTCGTCCCCGACGAGAGCTGGGCCTTCAACTTCGGTATCCGCCGAGTGCAGATCAAGCCCTGGCGTGAGCACCTCTCCGCAGAGCCCGCCATCGCCCTCGACCCCGCCACCCTGGACGCCCTGGACGCTGCGGAAAGCGGCCTCTGATTCGCGTCGCGCCCGTGCGGACGACCCCCTGGGCCGGGTGGCCCGGGGGGTTGTGGCATTGACAGGGGCAGCTCTCGGTTGAATGCTAAGCAAGCGCTTAGTCAATCCCTGCCGATCCGAGGAGCCGCCCGATGCCCGAGACTCCCGTCGACCCGCCCGGCCTGGACCTGGCGCGTCTCCGTGTCCACCTGGACCGTGAGCTGCCCGGGACTGTCCAGGGGCCGCTGCGGGCCGACCTGATCGAGGGGGGCCGGTCCAACCTCACGTACGTCCTCTCCGACGGGGCCTCCCGCTGGGTACTGCGGCGGCCGCCGCTCGGGCACGTGCTGGCCACCGCGCACGACATGGGCCGCGAGTACCGGGTGATGTCGGCCCTGCGGGGCACCGGGGTGCCCGTCCCGCGCATGCTGTTGATCGACCACACCGAGGACGTCCTCGGCGCGTCCTGGTACCTCATGGAGCACGTCACCGGCACCGCGCACCGGGACGCCGCCCCGTTGGCCGCTCTCGGGGAGCAGCGGGTGCATGCGCTGGGGCAGAGGCTGGTCGACACCCTGGCCGCCCTGCACCGGATCGATCCGGCTCAGGTGGGGCTGGAGGACTTCGGCCACCCGGACGGCTACCTGGAGCGCCAGCTGCGCCGCTGGTCCAAGCAGCTCGCCGCCTCCCGCAGCCGCGAGCTGCCCGAGATGGACCGGCTGCACGCCCTGCTCGCCGAGCGGCTGCCCGTCTCGCCCGCGCCCGCCCTCGTGCACGGCGACTACCGGCTCGACAACGTGCTGGTCGATGAGGATGACACCATCGCCGCGGTCCTGGACTGGGAGATGTCCACCCTCGGCGACCCGCTCACCGACATCGGCCTCCTGGTGATGTACACCGAGCTGGCCGGCGTCGGCGGCGGCATCATCCCCTCCGCGATGACCGCCCCCGGCTTCCCGAAGCCCGACGAGATCGTCTCCCGGTACGCCGAGGCGACCGGCCGCGAGGCCGCCGACCTGGACTGGTACGTGGCCTTCGCCTCGTTCAAGCTCGCCGCCGTCGCCGAGGGCATCCACTTCCGCTTCCAGCAGGGCCGCACCCTCGGCGCGGGTTTCGAGCGCGCGGGCGAGATGGCCCCGATCCTCGCCCGGCACGGCCTGAGCACCCTCAAGGAGAACTGACCGATGGACTTCGCCTACGACGCCCGGACCGACGAACTCCGGGCCCAGCTGCTCGCCTTCATGGACGAGCACGTCTACCCCGCCGAGGCCGTCCTCGCCGCCCAGCTCGCCGACCCGGCCCGCGCCCCCTGGACGATCCCTCCGGTCGTGGCCGAGCTGCAGGCCGAGGCCCGCAAGCAGGGCCTGTGGAACCTCTTCTTCGTGGACCAGCAGGGCGTGCCGGGTGAGCGTGGTGCCGGCCTCACCAACCTGCAGTACGCCCCGCTCGCCGAGATCACCGGCCGCAGCCCGCAGTTGGCGCCGCCCGCGCTCAACTGCGCGGCCCCCGACACCGGCAACATGGAGCTGCTCGCCCAGTTCGGCAGCGCCGCGCAGCGCGAGCGGTGGCTGCGGCCGCTGCTGGACGCCGAGATCCGCTCCGCCTTCGCGATGACCGAGCCCGAGGTGGCCTCCTCGGACGCCACCAACATCGCCACCCGGATCGAGCGGGACGGCGACGAGTACGTGATCAACGGCCGCAAGTGGTACATCACGGGCGCGATGAACCCGGACTGCAAGCTGTTCATCGTGATGGGCAAGACCGACCCGTCCGCCGAGCCGCACCGCCAGCAGAGCATGGTGCTCGTCCCGCGCGACACCCCGGGCGTGACGGTGAAGCGCGGCATGACGGTCTTCGGCTACGACGACGCCGACCACGGCGGCCACGCCGAGGTGTTGTTCGAGGATGTCCGCGTCCCGGCCGACCACCTGATCGGCGAGGAGGGTTCGGGCTTCGCCATCGCCCAGGCCCGGCTCGGCCCGGGTCGGATCCACCACTGCATGCGCGGCATCGGCATCGCCGAGCGGGCGCTGGAGCTGATGTGCCGCCGGGCGAGCGAGCGGGTGGCCTTCGGCAAGCCGCTCGCCGAGCAGGGCGTGGTCCAGGACTGGATCGCCGAATCACGCGTGCGCATCGAGCAGTTGCGGCTCCTCGTCCTCAAGACCGCCTGGCTGATGGACACCGTCGGCAACCGGGGCGCGCACACCGAGATCCAGGCGATCAAGATCGCCACGCCGCGCACCGTCGAGTGGATCCTGGACAAGGCCGTCCAGGCCCACGGCGCCGCCGGCGTCAGCCAGGACACCCCGCTCGCCCAGCTCTGGGCCGGCAACCGCACCCTGCGCCTCGCCGACGGCCCGGACGAGGTGCACAAGCGCTCGCTGGCCCGCCGGGAGCTGAAGAAGTACCGCTAGGCGGGGGAGGGGGCGGCCCGGCAGCCCCGGGCACGGGTCACCCCCGCATGAAGCCGATCCTCCGGGAGGCGGTCGACTTCGCCGAGGCGCTCGGGCTGGACTGACCTGCCGTCCGGGGAGCCGACGCGGCACCGGAGGTAGCCCTTAGGGGTGTCATACCCGGGTATTCAGGGGCTGGTTGGCTCCCTGGTATGACGGCGGAGGCCCGTCTCCGCCCGTAGTGTCCTGCGTGTTCGATCGATCGGCACGAGGAGACACATCATGGGCAGTGGGGGACGGGCCTTGGCGGCGGTTCTGCTGGCGGCGACGGCGGTGCTGGGCACGGTCGGCGCGCCCGCGGCGGTGGCGGCGGGGGAGGGCGGGAGCGCCGGGCAGCAGGCGCGGGCATGGCTGCCGGAGCCCACCGGGCCGTACCCGATCGGGACGACCTCGCTGCACCTGACCGACGCCGGCCGCGAGGACCCCTGGCAGCCCGGGCACCGACGCGAGCTGATGATCAGCCTCTGGTACCCGACGTCCCGCCCGGCCGGCCCCGCCGACCGCGCCCCGTACATGGAGCCCGCCGCCGGGGCGCACTTCGGCGGCGCCGAGGGCCTCGCCCGGGTCAACTACGGCACCGAGCCGGACCGCACCGACTGGTCGGGCATCCGCACCCACGCCCGCGAGGACGCCCCGGCGCTGCCCGGCGGCCGTCGCCCGGTGGTGCTGTACTCGCCGGGCCTCGGTGACCCGCGCACCTGGGGGACCGCGCTCGTCGAGGACCTCGCCTCGCGCGGCTACGTCGTGGTCACCGTCGACCACACCTACGAGGCCTCCGAAGTCGCCTTCCCCGGCGGGGAGTTGGCCTCCTCTGTGCTGCCCGGCATGCTCGGCCGGCCGGATCTGGACATCGGCGCCGTGCTGCGCAAGGCCCTCGCCACCCGAGTGGACGACACCCGCTTCGTCCTGGACGAGCTGGCCGGGCTGGGCGCCCGGAAGGGCCTGCCGGCCGGTCTGGCCGGGTCGCTCGACCTCGACCGGATCGGCATGGTCGGCCACTCGGCGGGCGGCTTCACCGCCCTCCAGGCCATGCACGACGACCCGCGGATCGCCGCCGGGATCAACCTCGACGGCCAACTGCACTTCCCCGGCCCGGACGGCCACACCGGCGTGTTCCTGCCCAGCGTCGCCGAGGACGGCCTGGACCGGCCCTTCCTGCTGATGGGCACCGGCAGTGACGACTCCGGGGACTACCGCAAGCAGCCCGGCTGGAACGCCCTGTGGCAGCACAGCACCGGCTGGCACGCCGACCTCACCCTCACCGGCTCCCGCCACGGCTCGTACACCGATGCCCAGTCCCTGCTGCCGCAGCTCGCCCGGCAGGGCGCGCTGACCAAGGAGCAGCTGCGCTCGGACGTCGGCGACATCCGCCCGGGCCGCGCCGAACTCGCCACCCGCTCGTACGTCGCCTCCTTCTTCGACCGCTGGCTGCGCGACCACGACGACCACCTGCTGGAGGGCCCTTCGCCGCGCTTCCCGGAGATGGCGTACGAGGGTTAGTGCACCGGCCGGCGGCGGGATTTTCTGACGCTGATTCACCGATCGTCGGAGTCGCCGGAAAGTGGTGATCCGCCGAATGCGGAACAGTATTCCGATCCACATTCAGTGAATGAGCTACGCGCGTTGATCCGCGTTCATCCCACCCCGGCCATCTGCGCCTTTACCTGCATGGACGCGTTTCTTAATCAGTCCTTACTCTTCGCCGTTGACCAGTGTTCATCAGTACTGCTTTCCTTCTGCCCAGCAGACGGCGCCGAGTCGACGGACAGTCAATTCCGAGTGGGTGAAAGACCCCGAACGGAGTCGACTCCCGGCGGAATTCGCCGTTGCTCCCTTCCCCACAAGGGATCGTTCGCGGCCTCCCCCTAGCCGCAGGGCGATCGGCAGAAGAGAGGCACCCTCACCCATGGGTCACTCCCCCAGAATCGGACGCGCGAAGTACGCGGCGCTCACCGGAATAGCGTCGCTCGCGCTCGCCGCCGCCGGCCTGGCCGGCGCGGCCGGCCCGGCCTCCGCGCAGGACATCTCCAGCTCGCAGGGCAGCACCGGCAACGAGTTCAACCCCTGGAGCCCGCAGAACGGCCACCCGTACCGGCACGGTGCGGTGCCGGGCATGTCCCAGCACGAGAACTACAAGAAGTGGCTGGACGCCCACAACCAGGCCGCGGCCACCGGTCAGCAGACGCTGTCCTACGGCGGCGGCGTCGACGGCATCGGCGTGCAGAGCGGGCACTCGAAGGTCTACCTGATCTTCTACGGCACCCAGTGGGGCACCCAGAGCACCGACGCCAACGGCAACGCGAAGTTCACCAACGACTCGGCCGGCGCGGCCGGTGCCACCCAGCAGATGTTCAAGGGCATCGGCACCAACGGCGAGACCTGGTCGGCCGACCTGACCCAGTGGTGCGACGGCCCCAACGTCGCCACCGGCGCCGTCAGCTGCCCGTCCAACGCCAACTTCATCCCGTACCAGAGCGGCGGCGTGCTGTCCGGCGTCTGGTACGACAACGCGGCCGCCTCGCCGAGCCAGGCCACCGGCAACCAGCTCGCCCAGGAAGCGGTCAAGGCCGCCGGCCACTTCGGCAACACCACCGCCGCGGCCAACCGGGACGCCTACTACATCGTCCTGTCGCCGCACGGCACCAACCCGGACGACTACCAGAACCCCAGCACCGGGTACTGCGCCTGGCACGACTGGAACGGCGACACCACCCTCACCGGCGGTGCGGCGAACTCGCCCTACGGCGACATCGCGTTCTCCAACCAGCCGTACAACATCGACGCGGGCGCCAACTGCGGCGTCGGCTTCGTCAACTCGCCCGGTACGCTGGACGGCTGGACGATGACCCTCGGCCACGAGTGGCACGAGATGATGTCCGACCAGAACCCGGCCGGCGGCTGGACCAACCACGTCTCCGGCAGCAGCTACAACGGCCAGGAGAACTCCGACGAGTGCGCCTGGATCCGGCCCGGCAGCACCGGCGGCGCCGCCAACATCTCCTTCGGCTCCTTCGGCAGCTACGCCGAGCAGGCCAGCTGGTCCAACGACACCAACTCCTGCGCGATCTCGCACGCCATCCTGACGCACGGCAACACGGTCACCGTCACCAACCCGGGCAGCCAGACCGGCACCGTCGGCACCGCGGCCAGCCTGCAGATCAACGCCAGTGACTCGGCCTCCGGCCAGACCCTGACCTACTCGGCCACCGGCCTGCCGGCCGGCCTGTCGATCAACTCCTCGACCGGCCTGATCTCCGGCACCCCGACCGCCGCCGGCACCTCCAGCGTCACGGTCACCGCCACCGACACCACCGGCGCCACCGGCAGCACCAGCTTCGGCTGGACCGAGTCCACCAGCGGTGGCGGCGGCAACCCCGTCGCCAACGGCACCTTCGAGACCGGCAACCTGACCGGCTGGACCGCCGCCGGCACCACCTCCGCCACCACCGGCGCCGCCCACAGCGGCAGCTACGGCGCCATGGTCGGCTCCGCCAACCCGACCGGTGACTCCTCGCTCGCCCAGACCTTCACCGCGCCGACCGGCTCCAGCAAGCTGTCCTTCTGGTACAGCAACACCTGCAACGACACGGTCACCTACGACTGGGCCACCGCCACCCTGAAGGACAACACCACCGGCACGACCACCACGGTCCTCGCCAAGACCTGCACCACCACCGGCAGCTGGACCAACAAGACGGCCACCGTCACCCCGGGCCACTCCTACACGCTCACCCTGAGCAACCACGACGACAACTACCCGGGTGACCCGACCTACACCTACTACGACGACGTGACCGTCTCCTGACGATCACCGCGCCGAACGCACCGGGGTGGGCCCAGCGCCCGCCCCGGTGCCGTTTTCCGTCTGTCCGTCCGTCCGTCTGTCCGCCTGTCTGTCCGTCCGTCTGTTCGGAGGGAACCGGGATCCGGGGTCGGGATCCGGAATCGGGAACCGGGATCGGGAATCGTGGATCCGATCAGGCCCCCGGTGCGTCGAATCGACACCGTCAGCACCGCTCACCCACCGGTACCGCTCGCACACCGGCAGAAGGAACCACCGTGAACCTGAGAAGACCCGCCACCCTGGCCCTGGCCGCCGCCCTGCTCACCCTGGCCGGCTGCGCCTCCACCGGGACGAGCCCCTCGGCGACCGCCCCCGCCGCGACCACCCCGAGCCCGGCGACCGTCACGGTGGACGAGCACGCCGACCACACCACCGTGAAGGTCGCCGTCGGCACGACCATCACGCTCGCGCTCCACAACACCTACTGGTCCGCCGCCGCCAGCTCCGCCCCCGACGTCGTCACCCCGAACGGCACCCCGACCACCGCCCCGTCCCCCTCCTGCCGCCCCGGCGGCGGCTGCGGCACCGTCACGGCCTCCTTCGCCGCCCACGCCCCCGGCAGCGCCCACCTCACCGCCACCCGCACCAGCTGCGGCGAGGCCCTCAACTGCCCGCCCGAGCAGCGCGCCTACGACGTCACGGTCGAGGTCACCGGCTGAGGTCCGCGGGGGACCCGCCCGTCAGGCCGGCCGGGACAGCCGGGACAGCCGGGCCGGCCAGGACGGTCGGGGAAACGTCAGGACGGCCCGGCAACGTCAGCACGGCCCCAGCAAGGTCAGGACGTCGTGGCGGCCCGGTCGGACGCGCTGCGCAGAACGCAGAATTCGTTGCCCTCGGGATCGGCGAGGATCGCCCAACCGGAGCCATCGGGATTCCGGTGATCGCTGACGAAGGTGGCGCCGAGGCCCAGCAGCCGCTCCACCTCCTGCTCACGCGAGGTCTCCGGGCGCAGGCACAGATGGATCCGGTTCTTGACCGTCTTGGCCTCGGGCACCTGGTTGAAGTACAGGACCGGGCCGTCCGCCAGCATCACCTGAGCCTCCGGAACACCCGGTTCGTCCTCCGGATGCAGCGGCCGGCCGGTCACCCTGCTCCAGAACCGGGCCAGCTCGTAGGCATCCGCACAGTCGATCGCCACGTTCTGCAGTACTGAGACCATGCGGGTGAGCCTTCCCGATTTCCACCCCGGATGCCACCGGGTTCCTGCTCGTTCCGCCCCGCCGTAAAATTCTTTCGCTCAGCAGGCAACCCGGTGCGTCGCCCATCGCGTTCAGCAGCCGTGAGGATGACACGACGGACCCGGCCGACCAGGCCGCCACAGCTGACGGGAACGGCACGGCGCCCGGGCCCTGGCCCGCTGATTGGCACTGCTGAGCGGCCCCGCCGAGCGGCCCCGCCGAGCGGCACCGTGGCGCGCGAGGGGCGAGCCCCGGCGCAGGTCCTACCGGATCTCCGAGCCCGGATTGGCCTCGTCCCAGTCGCGACGGGAGGCGACGATCGCGTCGTGGTGGCCGTAGGACCAGTCCGCCATCGCCCGGACCAGGTGGGTCAGGCTGTGGCCGAGCGGCGTCAGCTCGTACTCCACCTGCGGCGGGACGGTCGGGTGGACGGTCCGTGACACCAGGCCGTCCCGCTCCAGGCGGCGCACCGTCAGGGTCAGCATGCGCTGCGAGATCCCCGGCAGCGCGCGCTGCAGCTCACGGAACCGCCGTACGCCCTGGGCGAGTTCGACGACGGTGAGGACCGACCACTTGTCGCCCAGACGGTCCAGAAGGTCGCGGATCCCGCAGTCCACGCCGTCCTCGCACCAGACCACCGGGCGGGGGGTGGTTACCGCGCTGTGCCCTGCTGACATGAAAGTGCCTCCTTATGCCGAACGCCCAGGCTATCGAGGATGGTCACGTCGCCGACCGCCGATCACCCCTGGAGGAACCCATGCTGCTCGTCACCGGTGTCAACGGAGGTCTGGGCGCCCTCGTGCTGGAGCGCCTCGCCGGACGGGAAGGGGTCGTGGCCGGCTCCCGCACTCCCGAGAAGGCGCCGGGCGGCACACCCGCCCGGCTGGTGGACTTCGATCGCCCGGACACCTTGGCCGAGGCCTTCGCCAGGGTACGGACCCTGCTGCTGATCTCGGCCGGCGCCGCCGAGGACGATGTGGTGATCGCCCGGCACGGCGCGGCGATCGAGGCGGCGGAGCAGGCGGGCGTCGGGCAGGTGGTCTACACCAGCCTGTCGGGCGACGGCGACCACCTGCCGTTCGCCCTCGCCCACCGCTGGACCGAGCGGCGGCTGCGCGAGTCGGCATCCCTGCGCTGGACGGTGCTGCGCAACGGGCTGTACGCGGAGTTGCTGGCCGCGGTCGCCGCACCGGACCCGGACGGGGTGATCACCGCGCCGCTCGGGGACGGGAAGCTGGCGGCCGTGGCCCGCGCCGACCTCGCCGAAGCGGCGGTGAACGTGGCTCTGGCGCCGGAGGAGCACACCGGCCGGACGTACGAGCTGGTGGGGGAGCGGGCGTTGGGCGGTGCGGAGGTGGCCGAGGCGCTCGGCGCCGAGTACCGGCCGGGCCGACTGGCCGAAGCCCGTACGGCGGTGGCGGCCTCGGACGCGCTGGACTTCCAGGTGCCGATGGTGGTGGCCACCTACTCGGCGATCGCCCACGGCTTCCTGGCCGGGCCGGGCAAGCCGGGCGACCTCGCGACCCTGCTCGGCCGCCCGCCCCGCCCGGCCCTGGAGGTCATCGCCGCCGGGCGATGAGGCCGCTCGGGCGGTCACGGTCTGTCGTCACACCGCCGGTCCCGGATCGCCGTCGGTTCCGGATCGCCGTCGAGAAGCGAGAAGCGAGAAGCGAGGCGCGAGGCGCGAGGCGCGAGGCGCGAGGTGTGCGGCATCAGCCCGGAGCCCGGTCCCGGCCGACTGGGCCCAGGACCGGACTCCGACCCGATGGAGCGTCAGACAGTGGCCTCCGCCTCGGCCTTGGCGACCCAGTCGGGAAGCGGTTCGCGGCAGGCCAGCCACTCCTGCGGTACGTCGGCGAGGCCGGTGCGGGCGGCGACCACACCGCCGGTGATGGCGCAGGTGGTGTCCACGTCGCCCAGGCCCTCGGCGGTGGTCCACAGGGCGTCGGTCAGGCTGTCCAGGTGGTGCGCGGCGGACCACAGCGCGAAGGGGACGGTGTCGCCCGCCCGGATCTGCTGCCCGTTGCCCAGCAGGTCGGCCGCCCGCCACGGCTCGGTGCCGGCGGACAGCCCGGCGGCCCGGTGCAGCCCGTCGCGGACCTCGCCGGCCGGTGTGCGCTCGGCGACCTCGGTGAGCAGTTCGGCGCCGGTGAGGGCGAGAGCGGGAGCGGGTGCGGGCCCGGAGCGGCCGCGCGCGGCGAGGGCTGCCGCCAGGGCGACGGCCACCGCCCCGGCGACGCCCTCCGGGTGCGCGTGGGTGACCTCGGCGGACAGCGCCGCCTGCTCCGCCGCCTCGTCCAGGTCGTCGTGGAACCAGGCGCCCAGCGGGGCCACCCGCATCGCCGCGCCGTTGCCGAGGCTGCCCTGGCCGTCGAACAGCTCCCGCGCCTCGGTGCGCCAACTCCCGGGCGCCTCGGCCAGCTTGGGCAGCAGCAGGTGCATGCCGTGCCCGTAGCCGCGGCCCGAGTCCGCCCGGTAGGAGGCCCCGAAGGCCCGGGCGAGCCGCTCCTGGTGGACCGCGTCGAAGGCGGTCAGGATCCCGTACACCGACAGCGCCATCGCGGTGTCGTCGGTCCAGTGCCAGGGCCCTTCCTCCGGCGTGCGCCGGGCCCGGATCTGCTCGAACGCCTCCTGGGGCGACCGGAAGAGGGGGAACCAGCGCTCCCCGAATCCGTCCCCGAGGGCCAGGCCCTCCAATGAGTCGCGAGCGGCGGAAAAGGATGTCATCCCGGCATCCTGGCAGGGCCGTGGTGCCCGCGCAGCCGGATTACCGGCCGGGCAGCCGGTTCCGCCCGCGCGGGCCGGGGTCAGTCGCCCAGGACGGCGATCCGGCCCGTGCTCAGCCCGTCGGCGACCCGCTGGACGGCGTCCGCGGCCCCGGCCAGCGGCACCCGGGCGCTCACCAGGGGGCGGACCGTGCCCTGCTCGGCGAGCTTGGTGAGCTCGTCGTGCGCGGCGCGGACGGCGCGCGGGTCGTGGGTGTTGTAGAGGCCCCAGTGCAGGCCGAGGATCGCGTAGTTCTTCACCAGCGCGTGGTTGAGCCCCGGCGCCGGGATCTGCCCGGCGGCGAAGCCGACCACCACGATCCGGCCCTCGAAGGCGACGCACCGGGTGGAGCCGGTGTAGGCGTCGCCGCCGACCGGGTCGAAGACCACGTCGGCGCCGCGCCCGCCGGTGGCCTCCTTGACGGCGGTGACGAAGTCCTCGGCCTTCCGGTCCACGACCAGGTCGGCGCCGAGCGCCCGCGCGGCCTCCGCTTTCGACGGCCCGCCGACCACCGCGATCACCCTGGCCCCGGCGGCCCGGCCGAGTTGGACGGCCGCGCTGCCGACGCCGCCGGCCGCCGCGTGCACCAGCAGCGTCTCGCCGGAGCGCAGCCGGGCCCGGCGGTGCAGGGCGAACCACGCGGTCTGGTAGCCGATGTGCAGTGCCGAGGCTTCGGCGTCGTCCAGCGCCTCGGGTGCCGGGAAGGCGGCCGCGGCGTCCAGCAGCGCGTACTCGGCGAAGGCGCCGTGCGGCAGCACCGGGTTGCCGATCAGCCGTTCGCCCTGCCTCGGCCCGTCCGCGACCTCGCCGCACAGCTCCACTCCGGGCGTGAACGGCAGCGGCGGGCGCACCTGGTACTGCCCGCGCACCATCAGCGCGTCCGGGAAGTTGACGGCGGCGGCCCGCACCCGGACCAGCAGCTGCCCCGGGCCCGGCACCGGTCGCGGCACGTCCTCGACGAGCCGCAGCACCGCGGCCGGCTCACCGAGCTCTCCCACCTGCCAGGCCCTCACAGTGCCTCACTCCTCTCCAGTCCCTGCTGGAGCCGGTTCATCCCGGCGATCCAGCGGTCCGGTTCGGTGGCCCGGACCCGGTAGTACTCGGCGACGTCGGGGTGCGGCAGGATCAGGAAGCGGTCCTCGAGCAGCCCGGCCAGGGCCGCCTCGGCGACGTCCTCGGGGTCCAGCGCGGTCGGCGCGAGCAGGGCCTCGCCGACCGCCCCGGTGGAGGCGAGCATGTCGGTGCGCACGCCCTGCGGGCAGAGCGCGTGCACCCGTACGCCCCGGTGGCGGTAGGTCGCGGAGAGCCACTCGGCGAAGGCGAGCGCGCCGTGCTTGCTGACGGCGTACGGGGCCGAGCCGAGCATGGTGAGCAGCCCGGCGGCGGAGACGGTGGACAGGAAGCGGCCCTCGCCGCGTTCCAGCCAGCGGGGGAGCAGCAGTTCGGCGGCCCGGACGTGGGCGAGCACGTTGACCTCCCAGGCGCTGGCCCAGGCGGCGGCCGGCGCGTCGGCCCCGCCGACGGGGGCGACGCCCGCGTTGGCGCACCACACGTCGATCTCGCCGAGGGCCGCGCGGGCCCGGTCCACGAGCGTGGCGAGGCCGGTGGCGGAGGCGGCGTCCCCGGGCAGGGCGGTGCCGCCGCAGTCCTCGGCGACGGCATGGGCGGCCTCGGCGTCGAGGTCGTTGACCACCACCCGGGCCCCGGCTGCGGCGAAGGCCCGGGCCAGCGCGGCGCCGATGCCCCGCCCGGCGCCGGTGACCACGACGCCCTGGTCGTGGAACGCCCCGGCCGTCACAGCCCGCCGCCGAGCGTGACCCCGCCGTCGACGACCAGGGTCTGGCCGGTGATCCAGCCGGCGTCCGGGGAGAGCAGGAAGGCGACCGCGCCCGCGACGTCCTCGGGGACGCCGAGCCGGCCGAGCGGGTAGGCGGCGGCGACCTGCTCCTCGCGGCCCTCGTACAGCGCCTCGGCGAACCTGGTCTTGACCACGGCGGGTGCGACGGCGTTGACCCGGATGCCCTGCGGGCCCAGCTCGGCGCCGAGTTCGACGGTGAGCCGGATCAGCGCGGCCTTGCTGACGCCGTACATGCCGATCCCGGCGGAGGCGCGGATGCCGGCGATCGAGGCGACGTTGACGATCGAGCCGCCGTGCTCGCCCATCCACGCGGCGTGTGCGCGGCGCGTCCAGGCCAGCGGGCCGAGCACGTTGACGGCGATGATCTTGGCGGCGGCGTCCTCGTCGGTGTCCAGGACCGGCCCGTAGACCGGGTTGATGCCGGTGTTGTTGACCAGGTGGTCGAGTCGGCCGAAGGCCTCCAGGGTGCGGGCGATCGCCTCCTCCTGGTGGGCCGGGTCGTCGGCCTTGCCCGCGACGGCGATGGCGTTCTCCGGGCCGCCCAGGTCCTGGACGGCCTCGGCCAGCGGTTCGGGGTTGCGGGCGGTGAGGCAGACCTTGGCGCCGCGGTCGACCAGTTCGCGCGCGATGCCGAGGCCGATGCCCCGGCTCGATCCGGTGACGACGGCCACCCGGCCCTTGAAGGAGTGCACCACGGAGCGTCCTGCCTTTCGTGCGAGGATCCGGCTTACCATCGCTGACTAAGCGCTTGCTCAGCATGGTGTCGGTGCGGGAGCCTGTCAACAGCCCGCCGACCCGGCCGGTGGGAAAGTTTGTGCGAGTCCCCGTGTGGGTTCTCTGGGAGGATGACGCCATGACGAGCACCCCGATGGCCGACCTCTGGCCGACCCTGCCCGGCGCCGATACCCGCCCCGAAGCGGCGTACCGGCTGCTCCAGGCGGCCGTCGAGTCGTTCGCGGAGCGCGGCTTCCACGCCACCACCACCCGGGACATCGCCACCGCCGCCGGGATGAGCCCGGCCGCGCTGTACATCCACTACCAGTCGAAGGCCGCGCTGCTGGCCGAGATCAGCCAGGCCGGGCACGCCGCCACGCTGGCCCTGGTGCGGGACGCGGTGGTCGGCGAGGGCGGCCCGGCGGTGCGGATGCGGCGACTGGTCGAGCAGTTCACCGCCTGGCACGCCCGGGCCCGGACGGTCGGCCGCGTGGTCAACTACGAGCTGCACGCGCTGCCCGAGGACGCCTACGCGGTGGTCGCCGCACTGCGGCTGGACATCGAGCGCGAGGTCAGCGCACTGATCGAGGCGGGCGCGGCGGCCGGCGAGTTCCAGGTCTCGGAGGTGCGGACGGCGGCCCGCGCGGTCACCTCGCTGGGCATCGACGTCTCCCGCTGGTACACCGACCGCTCGACCGAGACGCCCGAGGAACTCGGCCGCCGCTACGGTGAGTTGGTGCTGCGGATGCTCGGCGCCCGGATCTGACCCGAGCCCCGTCCGCCGACTGCCCGACCCCGCCCCGCCCCGCCCCGCCCCGCCCCGCCCCGCCCTTGACCTGGCCGGGCGCGGCGCGCAGACTCGTATACGAAGTACGTGTGCCTCGTAGGCGTACAGCGCTGGGAGCGGCACGCAGCGTCACACCGCGAGCCCTCCCCGACGCACTCCCACCGCAGCCCGACACTGCGGATCGAAGCAACCCATCTCCCACGGCGACCGCGCCCCCGACCGGCGGCGCCGAGGGGAGCGACCCCCGACCCGGGCCGGCCCGGCCGGCCCGTGCCGCCGCCACGGTGCGGCGGCACGGGAACGGCGCGCACTGCGTCGCGGCGCGGCCCGGGCGGTTGGAGAAGGGGAGGCGCAGTGATGCCCTTCCGACAATCGAATCCGGTCCGGCCCCGCTTCTGGCTGGAGACGGCCCTCGGCGGGCTGTCCGGACTGTTGTTCCTGCTCACCCTGGTGTGGCCGCAGTGGATCGAGACGCTCCTCGGCATCGACCCGGACGCCGGCAGCGGCGCGGCGGAGTGGCTCGTGGTCGCGCTCGCGGCCGCCGTCACCGCCGCCTGCCTGCTCGGCGCGCGGATCGAGTGGCGCCGGGCGCACCCTTCCTCGGTCCGCGCCGCGCGATGAGGGGGGAGGGAGATCGTCATGACTGACGCAACATCGACTGCCGAGCACGACCAGCTGACCGCACTCGTCCGGCAGGCCCCGCTCAGTTTCCGCGGCACCGTGACCAGGGTCGGCGGTACGTCCCTGGCGGCCGTTCCGGTCGAGGACCGCAACGAACGGACGGCGGTGGTGAAGGTGGACGAGGTGCTGCACGCGCCCGACGCCTTCCGGCAGCTCGCGGGCAGCGAGGTCACCGTCCAACTGGCGCCCGACGCCGATCTGCTCAAGGTCGGTGACACGGCCGCGTTCTTCACCCAGGGCCTGGTCTACGGCGAAGGCCTGGGTGTCACCGAGATCGGCCGGCTGCCCGCAGCGGCCGTCCAGTCCCACATCGCGCTCGCCGCGACCACCGCCGACGAGATGCCGTTCTCGTCGGTGCAGCGCAGGATCCGGAACGAGGACATCGTCGCGCACGCCGCCGTGGCCGACGCCGTGGTGGTCGCCAGGGTGGTCGGGCTGGAGGACCTCGGAAAGGAGGCCTACTCCGAGCATGCGCCGCACTGGTGGCGTGCCGCCCTCGACGTCTCGATCGTCCATCGCGGCGAGCTCTCCCCCGGGCGGACCACCGTCCTCTACCCGAGCAGTGTGGACGTCCGCTGGCGCGATGTGCCCAAGCCGGAAGCCGGGCAGGAGGCCCTGTGGCTCCTGCACGCGACGGAGAAGGGCAGCGAACTGGCCGCGGAGGCGCCGTTCCGGCTGCTCGACCGCGACGACCGCCAGCCGGCGCAGAAGCTCGCCGTACTGCGGGAAGGAAGGTGAGCCGACATGCCCACCATCAAGGTCGTCAACATCACCCCCAAGGCGCTGAGCGGCGACCGGCTCCTGGACAGTGAACCCAGCCTCGCGGTCAACCCGGAGAACCCGAACGAGATGGTCGCGACCGCCTTCACCCCCGACCCGATGGGCGGTCCGCTCGCCCCGGTCTACGTCTCGGCCGACGGTGGGAACACCTGGGTGCTGAACAGCGTCGTCCCGGGCAACGGGGACCTCGGCACCGGGGACATCAGCGTCGGCTTCGGCTCCCAGGGCGGCAAGCTCTACACGGGCATCCTCAACGGCGTGACCGGCGACATGCAGATCCTGCGCGCGCCGAGAATCACCGCGGCCACCCCGATGTCCGTGCTCGTCGACCGGACCGACGAGGACCAGCCCTGGGTGGTCGCCACCACCGTCGCGGTGAACAACCACAGCACCGACCGGGTGTACGTCGGCAACAACGACGCCTCCCAGCCGGCCGGGTCCGCCACGGTGGACGTGTCCAGCGACGCGGGTACCGGGCCGCGCCCGGCCGGGTTCGCGCCGGTCCGGCTCGACCGGCGCCCCGGTACGCTCTTCGACGGGCCGCCGGTCCGGATCGCCACGCACCCGGACGGCACGGTGTACATCGCGTTCCAGAGCGTGACCGGCACCAGCCCGGGGGACATCTTCACCTTCGACGTCGTGGTGACCCGCGACGACAAGGGTGGCATCGGACCGAACCCGTTCGAGGACCTGCTGGACTCGGTCGACGGCGAGATGGGCCAGCGGGTGGTCACCAGCCGGAAGGTCCGGTTCAACTCGCAACTGCGGACGCTGGGCCAGGAGCGCACCGGCGCGGACCTGTCCATCGCGGTCGATCCCACGGACTCCAACAGCGTGTGGGTCGCCTTCTGCGACAACGTCGGCGGAAACGCCCCCACCGACTACGTCCTGCACGTCCGCCACTCGGCGGACCGGGGACAGACCTGGACCGCGCCGCGCAAGGACATCATCAACGGCAAGAACCCGTCGTTGGCGGTGAACTCCGACGGCCTGGTCGGGCTGGTCCACCAGGAACTGGCCCACAACCAGTGGTCGACGGTGCTGGAGTTGACCGACGACGGCTTCAAGACCGTGGACAGCCACGTGCTGCACCAGGCTCCCGGCGACGTCCCGTCAGCGGGCGCTCAGCTGCCGTACCTCGGTGACTACATCCGGATGGTCACGGTCGGAAAGGACTTCTACGGAATCTTCGCCGGCAACAACACGCCGGACCTCGCCAACTTCCCGGTCGGCGTGACGTACCTGCGCAACGCCAACTTCACCACCCACCAACTGCTCAACCTCGACGGCGTGTCCCGCGTCCCGCCGTCCATCGACCCGTTCTTCTTCCACCGGGCCGCCTGAGCACGCACACCCAAGGCGCCCGCCACGGTCGGTCGTGGCGGGCGCCCTGCTGTCGGGCACTGTGGCTTGGGGTCGTTGGGGGTCGTCCGGCTCGGGGTCGTTCAGGTCGCGGCCAGGCAGAACTGCAGCAGCCCGGCGTCCACGTCGAGGACGATCTTTTCCATCTCCGCCCACGGCGGGTGGAACTCGGTGCCCCACTCGACGGTGAAGCCGAGCACCTTGCCCCGGTCGGGTTCGACGAAGTGGCGGGAGTAGACGTAGTCGTCACTGGTGCCGCTGGTCGGGTACAGGTGGAAGCCGGTGATCGCCTTGTACGTCAGGCCGCGCACGCCCTGGACGCCATGGCAGAACGCGTCGGCGAGCAGCACGGCGCTGTCGAGGTCGGTCTTGGGGATGTACTCCGCGTACGCGTCGTCGTCGGGCAGTCCGCGCTTGTGGTCGTACTGGGAGTTGCGGAAGTTCATGTCGGGGTCGATCGACTGGTTGTCGTCGTCGCCCCAGTTGTAGAGCATGTCCTGCGAGTAGCTGTGCACGTCGACGAACCACCTGGTCCGCGGGAACTGCTCGAGCAGCCAGCGGACGTTGCGGGTCTCCGGCTCGGAGAACGCGGTCGGGCCGGCGTAGACCATCGGGTCGCAGGGGTCGGCCGACACCTGGGGGTTGGCGTTCGGGTCGAAGGCGGTGGCGAAGTCGAAGAGGAAGTCGTAGTTGCGGTTGATGTCGACGCCGATGCAGGCCGGGCGCGGGTTGATGCCGGCGTTGGCCGGGTTGCGGTTCTTGCGCCACATCGACTTGACGGTCTGGCTGTAGTGCCGGCCGTCGGGGTTGACCAGCGGGAAGAGCACCAGGTCGAGGCGCCGGAGCAGGGCCTGCACCTGGTCGGCGGTGAAGGCGGTGTCGCCGTAGCCGAGGCCGGTGCCGTCCCGCTGGGCCTCCAGCAGGTCGGCGGCGAGGTGGATGAGGATCTCGCAGCTGCCCCATTCGCGGGCGTGGACACCGCCGATCATCATCAGGCACGGCTTGGGGAAGGGGGCGGGGCCGCCGATCTTCAGGGCGTGGGCGGTGCGGTTCTCGTAGGTTTGGTCGGGCAGGGTGATGAGCTGGGTGAGCCCGGGGTAGGCGGTGGCCAGGCTGGTCACGGCGGATTCGACCTCGGTGACGTTCAGGTACGGCATGGCGGGCCTCCCGGGTCAGCCGGCGAGCTTGGCGGCCAGGCCGCGCGGGACGGCGTCGGCGGGGGCGAACCGGTCGCCGCTGCCGACCTCGGCCTGGGCGGCGCGCCCGGCCTCGCTGGCGTTGCCGGTCCGGGTGACCGTGATGCCCTCGCGTTCGAGGGCCGGGACCTGGTCGGCCGTGGCGTAGACGTCGATGCCGACGCGGCCGTCCGCCTCGACGTGCGGGCGTCCACCGGTGTCGGGTCGGGTGTCGCGGAGCAGCGCGCGCAGGGTCTCCGGGTCCCTGGCGGTGACGCGCAGGCGCAGGATGTCATCGTGGAGTGGTTCGTTCGGAACGGCGGACATGGGGGACTTCTTCCGGGCGCCGTCGAAGCGTGGCCGGAGCGGTCTCTGGCGGCCCGCCCGACGGCGCCGATATGAGCGGATATGTCCGACGTGTACCTCGTATCCTCAGGATGCGTCGCCGCCGTAGAACGCGTCAAGGGGTGGCTGCGGCATCCCGTCCAGCAGGCTGTCCAGGCCGCTGAGCATCTCGCCCTCGTCGTCGAAGTCGGCGAAGCGGGGCACCAGGGCGCGCAGCCGCGGGTACTCGGCGGCGGGCAGCCGGTGCAGGCCGAGCCGCAGGGCAGGGTCCGGCTCCTCCGGGTTGTCGACCACCTGGCGCTTGTCCACCAGCAGGCAGCCGAGGTTCCAGGCCACGAAGGCGCGGTAGACGGTCAGCGCGGTCGCGTCGTCGAAGCCGGCCCGCCCGAGCACGGCGAGGATGTGCTCGGTGAGTTCGAGCACCGGCGCGGGCCGCCGCGCCATCGGGACGGCCAGCGGGCGGGTCGCGACCAGCGGCAGGATCTCGGGGTGGGCGTGCGCCGCGGCGGCGAAGGACCGGGCGATCCGGCGCAGTTCCAGCCGCCACACGGCCAGGCGCTGCTCGGGCCGACGCCGCTCGGGCCGGTGCCGCTCGGGCTCGCGCGGGCCGCTCGCGGCGCTGGTCCGCAGCCGGGCGTTGACCTCGGTGAAGTAGGCCTCGATCAGGCCGTCGAGCAGGGCCTCCTTGCCCGGCGTGTAGCGGTACAGGGCCATCGACTCGACGCCCAGTTCGGTGGCCAGCCGGCGCATGGTCAGCGCGGCCAGGCCCTCGCGGTCGACCAGGGCCACGGCGGCGTCGAGCACCAGCGGGCGGCTCAGCCGCCCCCGCTTCTCGGTGTCGTTCCGCTCAACCATGTCCGCGCTCCTCGGGGTCGGTGCCAACGTCGTCGGCCGTGCCCGAGCCGGTCGGGCGGACCGGCGGGGGCTCTGCGGCGGATCTCTCCGCGGCGGATGTCAATCAGCGGATGTCGCTCAGCGGATCCCTCTGCAGCGGATGTCACTCAGCGGATACAGAACCAGGATACAAGGTATGAATCGGGCGTAACGGGTGCTGCTCCGCCGCTCCGCCGCTCCGGCGATTCCGCTGGTCAGCCGACCAGCAGCCGGACCGCGAGCCAGGCCACCAGGGCGGAGGAGCCGAGTGCGGTGAGTAGTCGGCCGCGCGGACCGGTCAGCGCACGGCCCAGCAGTGCGCCGCCCGAGGCGAGCAGCAGCTGCCAGCTCGCCGAGGCGGCGAACGCGGCGGCCACGAACACCGCCCGGGCGAGGGTGCCGGAGGTCGCGTCGTCCCGGCCCCCGCCGCCGAGGACCAGGGCGGCGAAGTAGAGCACGGTCAGCGGGTTCAGCAGGGTGATCCCGAGCAGGGTGAGGAAGGCCCGGGCGGGGGCGGGCGGCGCCGGCTCGGGCGTCGCGGCTGCCCCGGTACGGTGACGGAGCGCGGTGTGGGTCGTCCGGGCGGCCAGGGCCAGCAGGACCAGGGCGGAGCCGATCCGCAGCGGCCGGGCGACCGGTTCCAGCAGCGGTGCGAGACCGCCGCCCCCGGCCGCCGCGAGGAGCGCGTACAGCCCGTCCGCGGCGGCCACGCCGAGGGCGGCGCAGGCGCCGGTGCGCAGCGAGGTCCGTGCGGTGAGCGCGACCAGGTAGGCCCCGACAGCCCCCACCGGGACGGCGACGCCGTACCCGGCGAGCAGGCCCGCGACCAGCGCGGCCCTCACGCGCGTGCGGCGTCGGGCCTCCGGGGGCGGCCGGGCTGCTGTCGGACCACGGCCGGGCGGGCGGCGGCGGTCACGGACAGCGGGCGGGCGGCGGAGTCGGTCATGCGCCGATCGTGGTGGCCGGGGCCCGGGGGCGGCAAGTGGTTTTCGGGGGTGCCGGGTAGCGTGGGGCCGTCCCCAGCCCCTGTTTCGCAGCCACTGCCCCGAGGAGAACCGATGATCAGTCAGAACGACCCGGTGCGCGCGATGTTGGCGGAGGCCTGGGCCTCCTGGGCGGAGCGCGGCGCGGCCCTGAGCGCCGAGGACTGGGACCGGCCGACCCGGCTGCCCGAGTGGACCGTCCGGGAGCTGTACACACACACGGCGCCGGTGCCGGAGATGTTCACCGGGCTGCGCACGGCCGTCCTCGACGGGCCGGCCGAGATCACCACCGGCGCCGGGATCCTGCGCGCCTACAACCGGCCCGGTGGCCTCGCGCACACCGCCGCCGGGCAGATCGCGGACGCGGCGAAGCAGGCCGCCGGGCGGACCGAACCCGCGCTGCTGCTCGCCCGGTTCGGGGTCGAGGGCCCGGCCGCCCTGGCCGCGCTCGACGACCTGCCGCCGAGCGCGACGGTGGCGCACCCGCTGCTCGGCAGCGTGACGGTCGGCGCGCTCGGCGAGGTGGCGTTGATGGAGGCGACCGTTCACCTGCTCGACCTGATCGCGGCCGTCGGCGGCCCGCCGCCCGCCGACGCGGCCCTGCGCGCGACCCGTGCCCTGCTGGCGGAGGTCGCCGACCCGGTGGCCTTCATCGAGGCGGCGACCGGGCGCAGCGTGCAGCCGGTGCTGCCGGTCATCCGCTGAGGCGGCCCTTCCGGCGGGGGCGGTAAGCCCTGGTCAGCAGTATGATCAGCGGCCGGAACCGGCCCGATCGGGGGGAGAGTCAATGGACCAGGTCTTCAACTTGTGGTGGGTGCTGCCCGCCGTCCTGTACGGCAGCGGATGGATCGTCAAGGACGCCCGGAAGGCACTGAAGGTGCGGCACGAGCGCAAGATGGAGCTGCTCGCCGCCACCGAGCGGCAGCACGCGGCCCTCGAGGCGGGGAACCGGCCGCCGGAGCCGGTCTGCGGCTGCACCCACCACCTGGCCAAGCACGACAAGCAGGGCCGCTGCCACGAGGTCGTCGAGGCCCCGACCGCCTGGGACGCGGATCGCCGCCCGCTGCAGTACGAGGCGCGGCCCTGCAACTGCCAGCAGTACATCGGTCCGGAGCCGCTCGGCACGGTCTTCGCCCCGGAGCTGGTCGACCCGCGCTGAGCCGGTGCTGAGTCGGTGCTGAGCCGGTGCTGAGTCCGTGCTGAGCCGGTGCTGGGCTGGTGCCGAGCCCGCGGCGGTCCCGCTCGGGGTCCCGCTCGGGGTTCGGCACCGGTCTCGCTCCGGGCCTGGTCGGGGCCCGTTCCCGTCTCACCTGGTGTCATGAGCCTTTCAACGGCACGCGTTTGCTGTCACGCTGCTCCTCCCGGCCCGCTCCCCCATGAGAGGTTCCGATGAGAAGACTCCTGCATGCCCTGACCGGCGCCGCCCTGTTCGCGGCGGCCGGCCTCACGGCGCTCGCCACCCCCAATGTGGCGAGCGCCGCCGACTGCACACCCGCCCAGGTGGTGGCCAACGGCGGTTTCGAGTCCGGCAGTTCGCCCTGGACGGCACCGAGCGGCGCGATCACCGCCGACAGCGGCCAGAGCGCGCACTCCGGCGGCTCCTACGCCTGGCTCGACGGCTACGGCTCCACCCACACCGACACGCTCTCGCAGTCCGTCACCCTCCCCGCCGGGTGCGGCACCGCGACGCTCGGGTTCTGGCTGCACATCGACACCGCCGAGACGACCACCAGCACCGCCTACGACAAACTGACCGTCAAGCTGGGCTCCACCACCCTGGCCACCTACTCCAACCTGGACGCCCAGAGCGGGTACGTGCACAAGACCGTCGACGTCTCCACCCTCGCGGGCCAGACCGGGACGCTCTCCTTCACCGGGGTCGAGGACTCCAGCCTGCAGACCAGCTTCGTGCTGGACGACGTCACCCTGGACGCCTCCGGCGGTACCACCCCACCCCAGCCCGGCGACCCGACCCGCACCCCGGCCGCGCCCGGCTACACCGTCAGCCTCACCAGTGACGCCTCCGGCGGCAGTTGGACCGGGCACGAGAGCGTGAGCTTCACCAACGCCTCGCCCACCCCGCTGACCGAGGTGTACCTGCGGCTCTGGGACAACGCCCACGGCAGCTGCCCCAGCACCCCGATCACGGTGACCAACGTGACCGGCGGCACGCCCTCCCCGCTCACGGTGAACTGCACGGCGCTCAAGATCACCCTGCCGGCGCCGCTCGCGCAGGGCCAGAGCGGCACCGTCGGCTTCGACCTCGGCATCACCGTGCCGAGCGGCGCGGACCGCTTCGGCCACGACGGCGCGTACAACTTCCTCGGCAACGCCCTGCCCGTGCTGGCGATCCGGGACGCGGCCGGCTGGCACCTCGACCCGTACACCAACAACGGTGAGTCCTTCTACTCGGTGGCCTCCGACTTCACCGTCACCCTGGACCACCCGACGAGCCTGCTGGTGCCCGCGACCGGCACCTCGGTGGACACCCCCGGCGCGGCCGGCCGGACCGTCACCAAGGCGACCGCGAGCAAGGTGCGCGACTTCGCCTGGGGCGCCGGGCCGTTCACCAGGATCTCCGGCACCTCGGCGGCCGGGATCAAGGTCAACGTCTACTCGGTGGCGGGGATCAGCAGCGCGGACGCCAAGTCGATGCTCTCCACCGCGACCTCGGCCGTCGACGCCCACGCCCAGCGCTTCGGCGCCTACCCGTACGGCGAACTGGACGCGGTGATCGACAACAGCTTCTGGTTCGGCGGCATGGAGTACCCGGGCTTCGTCCTCGACCTGGTCAGCACCACGGCGCTCACCCACGAGATCGGCCACCAGTGGTGGTACGGCATCGTCGGCGACGACGAGTACAACGGGCCCTGGCTGGACGAGGCCTTCACCGACTACGCCACCGACCTCGCCCTCGGAAAGACCGGCAACGGCTGCTGGAACAGCGTCTCCTGGGCCTCGTCGGCGGAGAAGATCACCAACTCGATGGCCTACTGGGACGCCAACTCCTCCCGCTATGCCACGGTCGTCTACGACTACGGCAAGTGCGCCCTGCACGACCTGCGCCGGACGATCGGCGACACCGCGATGACCACGCTGCTGCGCAACTACGCGCAGTCGCACTGGTACGGCGTGTCCACCACCGCGGAGTTCAAGGCCGCGGCGCAGGCCGCCACCACCGTGGACCTGACCTCCTTCTGGAGCCAGCACCGCATCGACGGCTGAGCGGCAGCGCCCATCCGCCGATCGCCCGCACCGCCCCCGGTCCCGGCCGGGGGCGGTGCGCTCGACGCCACGCGGGTTGACGCCGCGCGGGACCGGCGGGACGCTGTACGTGTACGACATAAACGTGTGCCGTATACGGACAGTCGAAAGCGCACGACCCACCGTCGCGAGCTCCCGGCGCTGACCCCGACCGCTGGAGCGATCATGTCGAGCACCCACTACGTGGCGCTGCCGGACAGCTCCCGCGTTCCGCTCGGCGGAGCGCGGGTCATCGGACCGGCCGACCCACGAACCCCCCTCACCGTCACCGTCTACCTGCGACGCGACCCCGGCGCGCCCCCGCGCCCGGACGTGTACGAGCTGGCGCTCCAACCGCCGACCCGTCGCACGGTGCCCACCGACGACGAGTACGCCGCCACCCACCGGTGGAGCGACACCGACCGCAAGACGCTCGAGGCGTTCGCCGCCGAGCACCGCCTCGCCCTCTCCGACGAGGACCCGCTGGCCCGCAGCGTCGACCTGACCGGCACCACCGAGGACATCGCCGACGCCTTCCGGGTCACCCTCGCCCGCTACCGCTTCCAGGACGCCCAGGGCAAGCCCCGGGTCTACCGCGGCCGGGAGGGCCAGGTCTACGTGCCCGCCCAGCTGCAGGGCATCGTCACCGGAGTGTTCGGCCTGGACGACCGGCCGATCGGCTCCCGCCTGCTGATCCGCCGGACCGCCGAGGCGACCCCGGTGGCCCACGCCGCCCCGGTGGTCCGGCCGGGCGCCTTCCTCCCGCCGGCTCTGCAGGCCCCGTACGCCTACCCCGAGGGCACCGACGGGACCGGGCAGTGCATCGCCGTACTCGCCTTCAACGGGGACACCGCGCCGGGCGTCCCCTCCGGGGGCTACTCGCTCGACGCCCTGCGGAACTACTTCGTCGACGTCCTGCACCAGCCGATGCCGGACATCACCGACGTGGTGATCCCGAACGTCGGAAGCCCCGGCAACGATCCGGGCCAGGACGCCGACTTCGACACTCCGGACACCACCGGCGAGATCATGCTCGACCTCGCGGTGGTGGGCGCTCTCGCCCCCAAGGCGAAGATCGTCGTGTACTTCACCAAGTTCACCGAGCGCGGCTGGGTCGACGTGATCACCCGGATCGTCAACGACACCGACAACCGGCCCACGGTGATCTCCTGCAGCTACGGCAACCCCGAGCTGGTCGCCGCAAGCCTGTTCACCGCCGGCGCGGTCGACCGGATCGACCGGGCCTTCGCGAGCGCGGCGGAGAGGAACATCAGCATCTGCTGCGCCTCGGGCGACGACGGCTCCCGCGACCAGGCCGACGACGAGCGCGCCCACGCCGACTACCCCTCCTCCGACCCGCACGTCCTCGCCGTCGGCGGCACCCGGCTGGTGGTGCGCCAGGGGCAGGTCGTCGGCGAGACCGTCTGGGACGACGGTCCGGGCCGGCGTACCGGCGGCGGCGTCAGCGCGATCTTCCCGGTGCCGCCGTACCAGGACCACGTCAACGTGCCGCCCTCGGTCAACCCGCTGCACCGGCGGGGACGCGGGGTCCCGGACGTGGCCGCCCTCGCCGACCCGGAGACCGGTGTGGTCGTCCCGAGCGTGGACGGTGTGAACTTCCACCAGACCGGCGGCACCAGCGCCGCCGCCCCGATGTGGTCCGCCCTGCTCGCCCGGGTCAACCAGGCCCTGCCCGGTTCCGCGCAGGTCGGCTTCCTCAACCCGCTGCTGTACGGGAAGTTCGCGACGAAGGTCCTGCGGGACGTCACCCGGGGCAGCAACGGCGCGTACGCCTCCGGGCCCGGCTGGGACCCGTGCACCGGCCTCGGCAGCCCCGGCGGCCGGCAGCTCCTGGACGGCCTCAAGGCCCTGTGACCTCCTCGGTCCGGCGACCTCCTCGGTGGCCGCTTGGGCCCGGTGGCTCTTCGGCTCGACTCCGGCCGGTGCGGGGCGCGCTGCGGCGCCCCGCACCGGCACGGGTGCCTCAGCCCAGGGCGAGGGCCCGGAGGCGGTCGGCCGCGCCGTTGAAGTAGTTCTGGTCACCGGGGAAGGTGCCGGAGTCCGCGAACTGCCAGAAGGTCTGGTAGCCCCAGCCGTTCGGCAGGGTGCCGACGGTGGAGGCGTAGCGGGCTATCCAGAGCGGGTTGGTGGCGCCGAAGCCGCCGTAGTTGCCGGTGCACTGGGTCCACCAGTTGGTGGTGGTGTAGATGGTGGGGTAGCGGCCGGTGCGGGAGTGCACGGTGTTGCTGAAGTCGCGGATCCAGCTGACCATGGCGCTCTGGCCGAGGCCGTAGCAGGTGGCGCCGTAGGGGTTGTACTCGATGTCCAGGGCGGGCGGCAGGGTCCTGCCGTCGGCGGACCAGCCGCCGCCGTGGTTCACGAAGTAGGCGGCCTGGGTGGCGCCGGAGGAGGAGTTCGGCAGCGCGAAGTGGTAGGCGCCGCGGATCAGGCCGGCGTTGTAGGAGCCGTTGTACTGCTGGGCGAAATACGGGTTGGTGTAGCCGGTGCCCTCGGTGGCCTTGACGTAGGCGAACTTGGCGCCGTTGGCGGCGACCGAGGACCAGTTGACGTTGCCCTGGTAGCTGGCGACGTCCAGCCCGGGGGTCTGCGTGACGGCGAGGGAGGCGAGCGGCGCGGTGGCGCCGCGGCCCTCGTGGGCGGCGACGGTGGAGCCGGCGAAGTCGCGGTCCGGGTGGAAGGCGGGGTGGCCCTCGACGACGGGGGCGACCGGGGCGGGCTCGGCCGCGTACGCCGGGGCGGCCACGCCCGCGACCAGGGCGGTGGCGGCGGCGAGCGCGGCCACCGCGGGCAGCCGGCGGCGGGGGGTGGTGCCGGTGGTGCCGGTGGTGCGGGCAGTGTGGGCGGTGCCAGTGGTGCGGGCGGAGCGGGAAGAGCGAGGCATGAGCACTCCTCTGATCCGGTGCGGGATGGCCCAAATGGCCCGGTGCGGCCGGGTGTTGGCGCGGCCGTACCGCAGAGTAGCCATGTCCCCGCCAGTGCCGCCAGGCATCTTGGAACACATTTCTGAACCGGCGTCACAGGTGCCGGATCGCCACCACCGGCAACGCACGTTGCCGGTTCTGCCGATCCCGGGCCCGGGGACGGCCCGCACGCTGTGACACGATGCCCGCGGGCCGGCCGGCACGGGCGGCACCCCAGTACGGAGGAAGGACCAGCCATGACCGAGACCGCCACCGACACCGCCCGGCCCGTCGGGGAGCCCGCTTTCAGGGCCGCCACGCCCGCCGACGTCCCGGCCCTCGTGGAGCTGGTCGAATCCGCCTACCGGGGCGACTCCAGCCGGGCCGGGTGGACCACCGAGGCCGATCTGCTGGCCGGGCGGCGGACCAACCCCGAGGCCGTCGCCGAGGCCGTCGGCCACCCCGAGGGGCTGGTGCTGCTGGCCGAGCGTGACGGCGAGCTGCTCGCCTGCTGCCAGCTGGAGCGGCGCGGCGACCGGGCGTACTTCGGGATGTTCTCGGTGCGCCCAGGCCTGCAGGGCGGCGGGGTCGGCCGGGCCGTGCTGGCCGAGGCCGAGCGGCTGGCCGGCGAGGAGTGGGGCGTCGGCGCGATGGAGATGACGGTGATCGAGCAGCGCGCCGAGCTGATCGCCTGGTACGAGCGGCGCGGCTTCCGCCGGACCGGGGAGTTCAGCCCGTTCCCGTACGGCGACGAGCGCTTCGGCATCCCGCTGCGGCCGGACCTGCGGTTCGAGCACCTGGTCAAGGAGCTGAAGACTGCCTGACGCGGGGCCGCGCTCGCGGCCTGGTCAACGGGCCGTCCTCGGGGTTCGGTTCAGGCGCGTCGACCGGATTCCGCAGGTGATGCGGCGTCAAGTCACTGAGCAGGGGCGATGCGGAGATGTCATACCTCGTTCATGATTGGTCTAGGCCAATGTGAGAGGCTGAGGTCGAACGGCCACGTTCCGTCCGATGCCCAGGGGGGCCATTTCCGCATGCCCGTACTCCATGGCACCGCCATGCCCGCACCCGACGCCGGTCCGCGCCGGACACCCGCGGACCCCGACCCGCGCCTGCCCGACCCGCCCGACGACGAGGAGCTCTACTGGTACTTCGGCCCGCAGCGCCGCTGGGTGCTGCTCTGCGCCACCCTCTCCTACGCGGGAGCCACCGCCACGCTCGGCCTGTTCGCCCTCAGCAAGCCGCTGCTCTGGCCGTTCCTGCTGCTCACCGTGCTCAACGCGGTCACCTGGCTGCTCTCGCTCACCGACGGCCAGCGAGCCCGCCGCTTCACCCGCGACTCGCACGACCTGCTGCTGCGCGCCTGGCAGCCCGCCCGCCACCCGAGCGTGGACCTGCTGCTGCCCACCGCCGGCGAACCGTCGGCCGTCCTCGACAACGCCTACCGGCACACCGCCGCCGTCCGGTGGCCCGGCGAGCTGACCGTCCTGGTCCTCGACGACGCGGACCGCCCCGAGGTGCGCGAACTCGCCGAGTCCTACGGCTTCCAGTACCGCGCCCGCCCCGACCGCGGCCGCTTCAAGAAGGCCGGCAACCTCAACCACGGCCTGGCCGAGGGCACCGGCGAGATCATCGCCGTCCTGGACGCCGACTTCTGCCCCCGCCCCGACTTCCTGCACCACCTGGTGCCCTACCTCGACAACCCCGGGGTCGGCATCGTGCAGAGCCCGCAGTGCTTCGACACGGACGCGAACATGTCCTGGCTCGAACGCGCCGCGGGAGCCACCCAGGAGATCTTCTACCGCTGGATCCAGCCCTCCCGGGACGCGCAGGACGGCACCGTCTGCTGCGGCACCAACGCCCTCTACCGCCGCGCCGCCCTGCAGCGGATCGGCGGCTTCGCCGAGATCGACCACAGCGAGGACCTCTACACCGGCCTCGCCCTCGCCCGCGCCGGCTGGGCCACCCGCTACGTGCCCGCGCTGGTCGCCAAGGGCATGTCGCCCACCGGCCTGCCCGCCTTCATCAGCCAGCAGTACCGCTGGTGCCTCGGCTCCCTGGCCCTCGTCCGCGACCCGGACTTCCGCCGCGGACCGCTCTCCCGCTCCGCCCGGCTCTGCTTCTGGAACGGCATCCTCGGCTACCTCACCAGCGCGGTGAACGTCTTCGCTGTGCCGTTGCCCGCCCTGATCATGCTGTTCTTCCGGCCCGAGGAGATCGAACCCTGGCAGGTGCTCCCCTTCCTGCCGCCGATCTGGGTCGCCCTCGTGCTGCTGCCCGCGATGTCCCGCACCCGCTGGCGCTTCGAGGTCACCCGGGTCCAACTCCTCGGCGGGCTCTGCCACGTGGTCGCCATCGCCCACGCGCTGCGCCGCCGCTCCGCCGACTGGGTGCCCACCGGCGCCGTGTCGGGCGGCAGTTCACTCGCCCGCGCGGTCGCCCGGATCGGGGTCGGCTGGCTCGGGTTCGTCGTCCTTGCCGGCGCCGCCGGACTGGTCCGGGCCGCGCTGCTGCACGGCTGGCGGCCGTACTGGGCGCTCACCGCCCTGCTCGCGCTCACCGCGTACACCATGATCCCGCTGATCCGGTCCCTGTGGCCGCTCCTGAACGGTGCGAAGGTGGCGGGCGGAGCGAACGGTGGCAAGGGTGTCACCGTCGGCGAGGTCGTCGCCCCCGCACGCAGCCGCTCCGAGCTCGGGTTCGGACGCGCCGAGGCCGTCGCCGTCACCGCCGTGCTGCTGCTCTGTGGGCTGCTGGCGTCGGGCTGGGCCGATCCGCTGATCTTCTGATCTTCTGAGACTCCGTCAATTCCCTGCTCCACCCCCTGAGTTTCCTTGCGCGTCGCCCCACCGGCGCGGACTCCGCCCGGCCGCCCCAACGGCCCGGCGGCCCCGACCACCGCTGCCAGCCCCTGCAAGGAGCGCCGCCGTGTCCACGGCCGTCCCACCGTCCGCCTCGTCATCATCCGCCGTCGGCTCCTCCGACCTGCTGCCCGACCTCGTCCGGGTGGACCGGGAGGTCGCCGTCCCGAAGGGCGCCACCGTCGCCGAGAGCGGGCAATCCCGCCGGCGCACCGCCTTCCGCCCTGACATCGAGGGGCTGCGCGGCATCGCCGTGCTCTCCGTCCTCGGCTTCCACGCCGCCGTCCCCGGCCTGACCGGCGGCTACGTCGGCGTCGACATCTTCTTCGTCATCTCCGGCTTCCTCATCACCGGCCTGCTGACCAGCCGCCCGCTCGGCCTGTGGGACTTCGCCGCCCGCCGCGCCCGGCGCATCCTGCCCGCCGCCGCCACCGTCCTGGTCGCCACCGCCGCCGCCGGCGGCGCCCTGCTCGACCCGCTGCGCGGCACCGACCTCGCCCGCGACCTGATCGCCGCCGCCGGCCAGTTCGCCAACTGGCGCTTCGTCGGCCGGCAGACCGACTACCTGGCCGCCGAACGCGACCCCAGCCCGCTGCAGCACTTCTGGTCCCTCGGTGTGGAGAACCAGTTCTACCTGCTCTGGGGCGTCCTGCTGCTCGGCCTCGCCCGCTACCTGCACGGGCGGCGCCGCACCGTCGCCATCACCCTCGCCACCGTCGCCGTCGGCGGCACCTCGCTGGTGCTGTGCCTGCGCTGGACACAGACCTCGGCGCCGCTCGCCTACTTCTCCACCGGCAGCCGGCTCTGGGAGTTCGCGGCGGGCGCCTGCGCGGCCCTCGCCGGCGGGGCGCTCGCCTCCCGCACCGCGCGGCGCCCGGTGCGGTGGTCGCTCCGACTGCTCGGCTGGGCCGGCCTGGCGGCCGTCGTCGCGCCGGTCCTCCTGTACGACCGCAGTACGCCGTTCCCCGGCTCCGCCGCACTCCTGCCCGTCCTCGGTACCGCCGCCGTCCTGCTCGCCGGACACGGCTCGCCCCGCGCCGTCGACGCCGGACGGCTGCTCGCCACCCGCCCGCTGCGCGCCGCCGGACGCCTCTCCTACGCCTGGTACCTCTGGCACTGGCCGGTGCTGACCATCGCCCAGGCCCGGTACGGCGCGCTGCCCTGGACCACCCTGGCCGCGCTCACCGCCGCCAGTGCGCTCCCCGCCTGGCTCACCCTGCGCCTGGTCGAACAGCCACTGCGCTACGGCAGCAGCCCGGCACCCCGACGCGGACTCGCGGTCGGCGCGAGCGCCCTCGTCATCCCCCTGATCGCCGCGCTCACCCTCGGCGGCGGCACCGTCCGCGCCCTCGGAGCCGCCACCACCGGGCCCACCGCCGCCCCCGCCGGAGCCGCCGACGGGCCCGGCCTGCTCGCCCCCGGCACCCGGGTCCTCACCCTGACCCCCTCGCTGGCCCGCGCCCGGGAGGACTTCCCACCCGGCAAGGGCTGCGAGATCCCGCTCAACGCCGACACCAGCCCGCGCTGCCTCTTCGGCGCCGACAACAGCCCCGACCGGATCGTGCTGCTCGGCGACTCACACGCCGGCCAGTGGATCTCCGCCGCCCTCGCCCTGGCCGATCAGCGGCACTGGGCGCTGGAAGTCCTCGTCAAACCCGGCTGCCCACTGGCCACCCTCACCGTGCGCAACAACGTGCTCGGTCGCACCTTCGACGAATGCGACCGCTGGCGCGAGAACACCCTCACCCGGCTCACCTCCGGACCCAAGCCGCGCCTCGTCCTGATGGCCGGCCTCAACCGCTACGGCAACCAGGAGGAACGCACCGAAGGCTGGACCCGTACCCTCGACCGCCTCACCGCGCTCGGCGCCCCGCTCGCCTACCTCGGCGACACCCCGATGCCCGGCAAGGACATCCCGACCTGCCTCGCCGCCTCCGACGGGCGCTCGGACGCCTGCTCGTTCCCGCGCGACACCGCCTTCGAACCCGACCCGCTGCTCGACGGCGGGCTCGCCGCCCGGTACGGCGTCCGGACCCTCGACCTCGGCCCACTGCTCTGCCCCGGCTCCGGGACCTCCTGCCCGGCGGTCCTGGAGGGCGTGGTGCTGTACCGGGACACCGGGCACATCACCGACACGCTGGCGCGGGTACTGGCGCCGCGGCTGGACAAGGGGCTGCTGGGGGTTTCAGGTGTATCGGGGGTGCCTGGTGCGGCAGCGGTTCCCGGTGTTCCGGCCGCTCAGCCGTAGACCCCTCGGCAGAGGCGGGCCTGCTCCGAGCCGGCCGGCCAGCGGCCGACGCGTTCGGCCTGGTCACAGATGGTGCCCGGTCCGACGCCCGGCACCGACGCGCCCGACCCCGGAACCGTCGGGGCGGGCGCGCCCGACGTACCCCGGGCCGGGGCGGTGGCGTGCGGGCTGCGGCCGGTCTTCGGGTGCGGGCTCGCCGACCCGTGCTGGGCGTCCGCCGCCCCCGGATCGGCCGCCGTCGCCGTCGCCGTCGCCGCCGTCGCCGTGCCCGTTGTGCCCATCATGCCCGTCGCACCGCCCCCCGGGACCGGGGCCGGCAGCGGAGAAGGCGCGGGCGTGGCAGGCGGCGGGGACACCGGGGGCAGGTGCGAGCCCGGGGCCGTGGCGGAGGGCGAGGCCGACGGCAACGCCACCATCCGCACGTCGTCGCCCGATCCCGGCCCGCACATCACCAGGACCGAGGCCAGCACCGCACCCGTCCCGACCGCCGCGGCCGCCCACGCCTTGCGCGAGCGGCGCCTCGGCGGGGCGGGAGCGGGCACCGGCGGCGGGGGAAGCGTGGGGACGGGAGGGGGCTGCCACGCGTTCTGCGGCCACTGCCACTGCCCTCCGGTGGGCTGCCCAGTCATGTGTTCGTCCTTCCAGCGGCCCCCCGTCGGCCCCCGTCGTACCTTCCCGTGCTCAACGAGCGCGCCGACGCCGGGACATGACCCGGAAGAGGGGTCTGAACGGGCGTTGATTGCCACCGCGCCACATGCTTGGGGTCATGGAGACCAACAGCACGACCGCACCCCTGGTCGAGGTGGCCGAGTTCCGGACCGACAGCCGCTACCGGCTCGTCCACTTCGAGGGCCACGGCTGGGAACCGCTCGCGCCGGAGGAGTTCGAACCGCGCATCCACCAGCTCTTCCCGGACCTCGACGCGCGCGACCCCCAACGCGTCCACTGGGCCGACCGTCCCTGGGAATGGCCCGCCTGGCACCCCGGCGAGGCCTGAACCGTCCCCACCCGGTCGTCGGGACTTCGTTAGGCTGAGCGGGTGAGTGTGGATCACTTCTGGCGCCGCCTGCCCGGCCAGGCCGTGGACACCTGTTCCCCGGAAGAACTCGGCGACCTCGCACCCCAGGACCGCGACGTCCGGTACGACCGGCTGGCCGCCGCCGGACTCGCCCTCGGCGAACTCGTCCGCCAACAGGGCACCGTGCTCGCCCGCACGGCCGCGCACCTCGGCTACCCGACCCCCTGGTCCGAATCCGTGGCCGCCAGGGTCGTCCACGACCTGCGCGAACTGCGCGACTTCTTCGCCGGCGCGGCCGCCGCCGGAGACGCGGTGCTTGTCCGGAAGGCGCCGTGATCGTCCGGGAGGCGCAGTGAACGACGACCTGGCCGGTACGGCGGGGTACGGGGAAGCGGCCGAGCAACTCGCCGTCCAGACGCAGATCGCGAACAACACGGTCCACACGGAGACCCCGGCTTCGGACCCGAAGCGGGCCGAAGGGGCGGACCAGGTCGCCCTGCCGGACCTGCGGCGCTGTGCGGCAGCCCTCGGTGTACCGCCGGAGAAGGTCGATGCCGTGGTCGACTGGCTCGGTCGGATCGTGGCCGAGGACGGCCCCCCTGAGCCTGCCCCCCTCTCGCACGGGTACCTCACCAGGATGGTGACGGGCCGCGAGGTGAAGATGCGGGGATTCGGCCCCCTGGACCTGGCCGAGGGCGAGATCCGACCGATCGTCCGTCAGGCGTACGGTCCCCGTTTCGACTGACGGACCTACGACCGGCCGGGACCTGCGGTGGCGGCCTGCGCGGGAAGTCGGCCTGTCCGACTTCCCGTGCCGCTTTACCGTGCGCCGAAGTCCTCCTCGACGAGGCGGGTCGCCCAGGTGGTCAGGGCGGGGGCGAGGGGTGGGTGGGCGAGGCCCGCTGCGGTGGTGAGGCGGTCGGCGGAGGTGGTGTCGTACCGGTCCTCGGAGAGGAAGGTGAGGGTTTCCGGGTCGGCGCCGGTGAGGGTGCGGGGGAGGCGGCGGACGAGGGGGACGGGGATCAGGGCGCGGGGTGGGCGGACGCCGAGGTGGGTGGCGAGCAGGGTGATCAGGTCGGGGAGGAAAGGGGTTGTGGCGTCGAGGACGGTGTGGGCCTGGACGGGGACGCGGTCGTGGTCGGGGACGGCGACCAGGAAGCGCGCCAGGTGGTCCACGGTGACGACGGGCAGGAAGGTGCGTCGGGTGCCGGGCAGCAGGGGGAGGCGGCCGCGGTGGAGTTGGCGGACCAGCTGGGCCAGGCCGAGGTACTGGCCGGCTTCGCCGGTCCGGGAGTGGCCGATGACGCTGCTCGGGTTGACGGTGGTGAGCGGTACGCCGAGGTGGGGCGCGGTGACGCGGACGGCGGCGTCGCCGAGCTGCTTGGAGGCCTCGTACGCGCCGAGGCGGGTGTAGAGCGCGGCGGTGGCGCGCTCCGGGAGCGGGTACCGGGGGTCGGGGTCGCGGCCGACGCGGTAGCCGGAGAGGTGGACCAGACGGCGCAGCCGGGGACGGGTGGCGGACCACCGCAGCGCGTGCAGGGCGCCGTGGACGTTGGCGGGTTCGGCCTGGGCGCGGGTGAGGCCGAAGTCGTAGCGGGCGGCGAGGTTGTGGACGTCGCGGATGTCGGCGAGCCGGGCGTCGTCCTCGGGGGAGAGGCCGAGCCCGGGGCGGGTGAGGTCGGCGGTGACGGTGGTGTGCGCCGAGTCGTCGGCCCGGTGTGCGCGCAGCCAGCGGCGGAGGTCGGCGGCGCGGCCGGTGTCGCGGACGGTGGCGGCCACGGGTTCGCCGCGGGCGAGGAGTTCGAGGACCAGCCAGCGGCCGAGGAAGCCGGTGGCGCCGAGGACGAGCGTGCGGGGCGGCGGGACGGACGTCAGGGGGCGCTCCAGGGTTCAGGTATTCAGTAGACCGGTCTGCATATTTTTTGGGCGTGCGAGGACGCGCGAGGATGCGACGGCGTGCGGAGGCGCCGCACGAACGGCGGCGCGCCCTCGCCTACGTGTCGCGGTTGCCGAGCAGCTGCCGGACGGCGCGCCGGGCGTGGTCCAGCGGTTCGCGGCTGCGCCGGACGGAGGCGAGCAGGACCGCTCCCTCCAGGAGGGCGAGCGTCTGGCCGGCGGCGGTCTCGGCCTCGGTCGGGCCGTAGCCTTCGGCCTCCAGTCGGCCGGTCAGGACCTGCTGCCACCGCGCGTACACCTCGGCGCAGACGGTCCGCAGCGGCTCGTTGGTGCCCGCCGTCTCCAGGGCGACGGTCGCGATCGGGCAGCCGCTGGTGTAGTCGGACTGTGCGAGGCGTTCGGCGAAGGCCTCGACGAGCCGTTCGGCGAGGGCGGCGGTGTCGGCGCCCTCGGCGGCGAGTGCGGTGAGCAGCGCCTCGACCTCCTGGCCGGCCTCGGTGAGCGCGGCCGCCACCAACTGGTCCTTGCCGCCGGGGAAGTGGAAGTAGAGGGAGCCGCGCGGCGCGCCGGTGGCGGCCACGATCCGGTTGAGGCCGGTGCCGAAGTAGCCCTGTGCCTCGATCAGGTCCCTGGTGCCGGCGATCAGCCGGGCCCGGGTCTCCTCGCCCTTGACTCCCATGCGGCGATAGTAGACCGGTCTGCATATTCTGTCGACGGCGGGTTGACGAGACCTCAGGGGCGCTGTCAGCAGCGCAGTGCGGGCGGGAAGCCGGTCCAGCGCAGCTCCTCGGGCAGGTGGCCCTGGTCGTTCAGCAGCAGGACGGCGGACGGGCGGCCGGGGGTGAACCGCAGTACGGTCAGCGCCGCGTTGGCGGCGTTGAGGCCGAGCCAGCGCCAGGCCGGGGCGTCCAGGGCGTGCCGGACCAGCCAGCCGACCAGGAAGGCGTGGGTGACGACCAGCTCGTGCCGCTCCTCGCCGCCCGCCGCCGGCCCGGTGAACCGCTCGACCGCCCGTGGCGCCAGCGCCGCACCGCGCTCGCACTCCTCAGGGGTGGCGTGCGAGAGGAACTCCAGCAGGAAATCGGCGCTGTCCTCGGGCAGTTCCGCCCGCTCCGGAACGTACGGGACGAAGTCGCCGGCCTCCTCGCACACCACCGGCGTCACGCCGTCCAGCTGCTCCGCGACCAGCCGCGCGGTCTGCGCGGCCCGGGGCAGCGGGCCGTGGTGCACCGCCGAGATCGGCCGGCCCGCCAGCCGCCGGCCCAGCATGACGGCCTGCCGGCGCCCGGCATCGGTGAGCCCGCTCTCGTCGGGCGTGGCCTCGCCGTGACGGGCCAGGTAGAGGTAGCGGGTGGCGGTGGCGTCGGTCATGCTCCGGGACTCCTCAACAGGGATCGACGTTCGGTCGACAGGGCTGAGCGTCAAGTCGACAGGGATCAACGTCGGGTCGTCCCGGAGCGACGCGAACCGGGCCCCGCCCGGTTCCGGCTCAGCCGGTGTGGGCGTCCGTGTGGGCCTCGTCCAGCAGGGCGAGATCCTCCGCCGACAGTCGCAGCGCCCCGGCGGCGATGTTGTCCTCCAGGTGCGCCTCGTCGCCGGTGCCCGGGATGGCCAGGACGTGCGGGCCGCGGTGCAGCGTCCAGGCCAGGCGCACCTGCGCCGTGCTCACCCCGCGCGCCTCGGCCACCGCCCGTACCTGGGCGGGCTCGGCCGGCCCCGCGCCGCCCTCCCGGCCCGCGCCGGCGATGGCGTAGAAGGGGACGAAGGCGATGCCCTGCTCGCCGCAGAGCCGCAGCAGTTCGTCCTGCGCGGGCGAGGCGCCGATGCCGTACGGGTTCTGCACGCAGGACACGGGCGCGATGGTCTGCGCCTCGGCGAGCTGGTGCGGGTGGACGTTGGACAGGCCGAGGTGGCGGATCAGCCCGGCCTGGCGCAACTCGGCCAGCGCGCCGAAGCGTTCGGCGACGGAGTCGGTGCCGAGGATCCGCAGGTTGACCAGGTCGAGGTGGTCGCGGCCGAGTTCGCGCAGGTTCTGTTCGACCTGGGCGCGCAGCCGCTCGGGGGTGCGGGCGTGCTCCGCCCACTGGCCGTCGAGGCCGCGGGCCGGGCCGACCTTGCTGGCGATCACCAGGTCGTCGCCGTACGGCGCGAGCGCCCGGTTGATCAGCTCGTTGGCGGAGCGCAGCGAGGAGAAGTAGAAGGCGGCGGTGTCGATGTGGTTGACGCCGAGTTCGACCGCGCGGCGCAGCACCCGCAGGGCCTGCTCGCGGTCGCGCGGCACGGCGTGCGGCACCAGTGCGGGGCCGGTCTGCGGCAGGCGCATCGTGCCGAAGCCGATGCGGTGGACGGCGCGGTCGCCGAGGGTCCAGGTGCCGGAGGCGGCGGCGGACACGGGGGTGTTCAGGGCGGTGTTCACGGTGGTGTTCACGGTGGTCTCCGAGGTCATGCCTGTCATGATCGCCAATGCACTAGCCTGACCGCCAAAGATTCGAACATGTCTGAATCCACGGGGGTGGGCGCTTGGCGGCCGAGCTGCTGTTCACGGCGGGCGACCTGGCACGGATGCGCTTCGCGGTCTCCCCGATGTGGGAGGTCGGCCCGAGCCTGCGGCTGCTGCGCTCGGGGCTCGCCCACCCGGTCCACCGGCCCTGGGTGGAGCAGGTGCGCCCCCGGCTGGCGGCGCTCGGCCCGGCGTACGCGCTGCTCGCCGAACTCGTCCCGCCCGCCGGGTACGTGCCGGACTTCATCAACCCGGCCCCCGCCGGGCCCGCCCCCACCCTGGCGGAGGAACTGGCCGCGATCCGGGCCACCCCGGCCGAGCGGCTGCGCCGCGACCTCGACCGGCTGCGGGACGGCCGGGGCCGGCTCGGCCCCCGGCTGCGCGCCCTGTACGGCGACCCGGCGGGCGGGCTGGGCCGGCTCACCGAGGCGGTCGAGGCGTACTGGGAGCTCGCGCTCGCCCCGTACTGGGCGCGGATCCGGGCCGTCCTGGACGCCGACGTGCTGCATCGGGCCCGGCAGGCCGCCGAGCACGGCGCGGCCCGGGTCCTGAACGACCTGCACACCGAACTCCGCTGGACGGAGGACACCCTGCGGCTGCGCCACCGCTCCCGCCCACTGTCGGGCCGGACGGCCGGGGCCGGGCTGCTGCTGGTCCCGTCCGCGTTCACCGGCCCGGCGCTCTACACCCGGCTCGCCCCGCCGGACCCGCTGCAACTCGCCTACCCGGCGCGCGGGATCGGCGCCCTGTGGGCGTCCGCCCCGGCGGCCGGCACCGAGGCGCTGGCCGCCGTCCTCGGCCGCTCCCGCACCCGGCTGCTGACGGAGCTGGCGGCCCCGGCGTCCACGACCGAACTCGCCCGGCGCACCGGGCTGTCGCCGTCGGCCGTGTCCCAGTACCTGACGGCCCTGCGGGACGCCCGCCTGGTCAGCGCCCACCGGGCCGGACGGTCGGTGCTGTACGCGCGGACGGCCTCGGCGGAGGCGCTGCTCGCGCCACTGGCGCAGGGGTGATCATCCGTTCCTCCGCCTACCGTAATGTCACCCCGGATTCCGGTGTCGCCGGGCCGGATCCGCCGGACGCCCGTAGCGTGCGGGAGCATGACACCCATTCGGCACCCCCGGCACCGCCACCGCCGTCGGACCGTCCTCGTCACCACGCTGCTCGGGGCCGCCTGCGGCGCCGTCGCGCTCACCGGGGCACCTGCCCCGCAGTCCGCACCGCGGTCGGCCGCCCCGGCGTCCGACGCCCGGCTGCGCCCGGCCGGTGCGCCGCCGACCGTGTACGCCCACCGCGGCGCCTCCTCCGCCGCGCCCGAGAACACCCTGGTGTCCGACGAGGTCGCCCGCCGGGCCGGCGCCGAGTGGATCGAGGACGACGTCCAGCCCAGCAAGGACGGCGTCCCGTACGTGCTGCACGACGACACCGTGGACCGCACCACCGACGGCACCGGCCGCGTCCGCGACCTGACCGCCGCCCAGCTCGACACGCTGGACGCCGGCTCCTGGTTCGCCCCGGCGTACGCGGGCACCCGCCTGCCGACCCTCGCCGCCCAGCTGGAGGACCTGCACACCCGGGGCGGCCGGCTGCTGCTGGAGATCAAGGGGCCGCACACCCGCGACGAAGTCGCCCGGATCGTGCAGGAGGTGCGCGACCACGGCATGACCGACCGCGTCCTCGTCCAGAGCTTCGAGGTGGACGCCCTCCGCTACACCCGCGAGCTGGCCCCCGAACTGCCGCTCGGCCTGCTCCGCGCCACCCTGGACGCCGACCCGGTCGCCACCGCGCACGACCTCCGCCTGGCCGCCTACAACCCCTCGGACGACGCGCTCTCCGCCCGCCCCGGCGTGGTCACGGACCTGCACGCCGCCGGGGTCGCCGTCAACGTCTGGACCGTCGACCGGCCCGCCCGCTGGAAGGCCCTCGCGGACGCCGGGGTGGACGGCATCATCACCAACCGCCCGGCCGAACTGGCCGGTTGGAACGCGGCCTGGTCGGCCTCGGGCGCCGCCGGTTAGGCTGCCGGGCGTGGACGGCGAGAACGCGGAGGGCAGTGCCCGCCCGGACAGCAGCGCCCGCCCGGAGAGCAGCGCCCCGGCCGACGGCGGGAGCCTGTCGGACCTGCTCCGCGACCGGCAGAACCCGGCGCCGCAACCGCAGGGCTCGCTGACCGCCTTCGACGGCCGCCTCGTCCTCGACCTGGACACCCGGATCGCCACCGTGGACGGCCGCGCGGCGCAGCTCACCCGTGCCGACACCAAGCTGCTGCGCGGCCTGATCGCGCTGGGCGAGGGCGTGCACGAGTCGCGCGTGATCATGTGGGAGGTCTACAACGCACCGTTCCACCCCCAGGAGCTGAGGTACCCGATGGCCGTCCTGAGGGCGAAGCTCGGCGAGCCGTCCTGGATCGAGCGGACCGCGGACGGCTACGCCCTGCGGCCCCCGGCGCGTCCGTAGGTCAGGTCGCGGACGGCTGCCGGTTCCGGCTGTGACAGCTGTCATGCCCGATCCATGATCGTCCGAGCTGGCGCCGGACCCGGCCCGGTCGAGATGATGGCCGGGTGACCGGGCAGAACCGCCCGGGTCTTGTTCGACAACGGGGGTTCGGCGATGACGCCGCACGAGATCGGGTTGTACGCGAGCGCTGCCGTGGTGATCGGCGCGGGGCTGCGGACGTTGGTGCTGGCGGGATCCCCAGCGGGCTTGACGGGCGCATCCACGGGCGCATCCACGGGTGCGCCCACCGACGCGACCACGGCGCAGGCCGGCGGCCCGGGCGACGTGCTCGCCGTCGTCCGCGCCGCCCTCGCACGTCGTCCCTGGGTCACCGCCGCGCTGTTCGCCGTCATGGCGGTGATGGCCGTGGTCCAGTACGCGGTGCCGTCCGTGATCGACGATCTGATGCGGCAGCCGGATGCGCTGTCCGACGGGCAGTGGTGGCGGGCCGGCACCGCGCTGCTGGTGCAGTCCTCCGGCCTGATGCAGATCGCGATCAACCTGCCGGCCCTGCTCGTGATCGGCGCCGTCGCCGAGTCGGTGCTCGGCTGGTGGCGGACGGCGGCGGTCTTCCTCGTCAGCGGCGTCCTCGCCCACGTGGTGAGCCTGTCCGGCTGGTCGCCGCGCGGCGGCGGCGACTCGGTGGCCGTCTGCGGCCTGCTGGGGGCCCTCGCCGTCACCTGCCTGCTGCGCGGGGACCTCCGGGGCCCCGGGCTCAAGGCCAACTGGCCGGTGCTGCTCATCCCCGCGGCGGGACTGTTCCTGTGCGCGATGCGGAACAACCACGGCGCCGGCCTGGTGGCGGGCTGTCTGCTCGGCCTGGTCCTCGCTGTCGGCGCGAGGACCCGACTCCCGCAGCCCGCCGCCGTGTGACAGCCGTTCCCGAGGCCGAGGCCGAGGCCGGGGCCGGGGCCGGCTGGGCTGACGCCTCCGCCGGTCGCGGCGCCCCGGGTCGCATACTGACGGCATGACTGACCGTATGACGGGCGGAGACGCCGGCCGGGGCACGGGCCGGCGCGGAGTGCTGCGGGCGGGCGCGGCGGCGGCGGTGCTGGGTGTGGCGGGGTGTACGAGCGGGGGCAAGCCGCAGTCGGCGGGGCCGAGTTCGAGCACGATGACGCCGGGAACACCGACCGTGACACCCACGCCCACCCCGACGCCCACGCAGCTGCCCCAGCCGCCGCTCTGGCAGCCCGGCCCGTCCGAGATCCAGCCGGACGTGAAGCGCCGGGCCGTCGAGCTGGTGGCGGCGCTCGGTGCCTGGCCGCCCGGCGGGCAGGGGGTGGAGGCGGCCCGGGCCAGGGTGGCGGCGCTGGGTTTGCCGCCCGCGCTGGCCGACCAGGCGGGGCCGCTGGCGCCGGCGGCGTCGGAGGCGAGCCTGGAGGTGATCGTCGCCCAGTACGGCGGGATCCTCGCCGATTCGGCGAGTGTGCTGGTGGTGTGCCGTCAGTGGACCCGGGGCCCGGACGGTTCGGTGGTCGGGGGCGGCACGACGGTGGACGTGCGGCTGAGCCGGGCCGCGCCGCGCTGGACGGTGACCGAGCTGCATCCGGGGGTGGCGGGCCCGGCGGCCGACGCATTGCCGTCGGCGATGGCCCGGGTGCTGGCCGAGCCGAGGATCGAGCTGCCGCCGGAGGCGGCGGCGGACCTGCGCAGCGGCACCGTCCACGACAGCGTGATGGAGGTGATGCTGCGGATGGCCGGCCCGTACACGCTGTCGGTGAGCGTGGTGCGGACCGGCCATCCGTCGGACGTCTTCGGGACGACCCGGCCCAGCGACCATCCGCTGGGCCGGGCCTTCGACGTCTGGCGGATCGACGGCATGGCCGTGGTGGACCCGGCCACGCCCCGGCAGCTGATCGAGTCCTTCATGCGGGACGCGGCCGCCGCCGGTTCGTACAACGTGGGCGGCCCGGTGGCGATCCCGGGTGCCGGCAATCGGTTCTTCACCGACGACACCCACCACGACCACTGCCACGTGGGGTTCAACCACTAGGCCTGACAAGCTAGTTGACGTTGACGCCGCTCCACGCCGCCGCGACGGCCTTGTACTCGGTGCTGGTCGCGCCGTAGAGGTCCTTGGCCGCGCTGAGCGAGGCGGCGCGGGCGCCCTTGTAGTTGGTGGTGGAGGTCATGTAGACGGTCAGTGCGCGGTACCAGATCTTGGCGACCTTCTGGTTGCCGATGCCGGTCACCGTGGAGCCGTTGCAGGTGGGGCTGTTGTAGGTGTAGCCGTTGATGGTCTTGCTGCCGCTGCCCTCGCTGGCCAGGTAGAACCAGTGGTTGCCGACGCCCGAGGAGTTGTGCACGTCGAGCTTGCCGACCGAGCTGCTCCAGCAGTCGGCCGAGCGGCCGTCCAGCGAGGGCTTGTCGAAGCGGCGCAGCCACGGCGGGGTGGACTGGTCGCTGAACAGGTAGTCGGGGGTGTCGACCTTGTTGTTGGCGTACCACTCCACCATCGTGCCGAAGATGTCGCTGGTGGACTCGTTGAGGCCGCCGGACTCGCCGCTGTAGCGCAGGTTGGCGGTGGCGCTGGTGACGCCGTGGGTCATCTCGTGGCCCATGGTGTCGAGGTCGACCTGCTCGGGGTCGTGGCTGCCGTCGCCGTCGCCGGTCATCATGCAGAAGCAGGTGTCGGACCACTGGGCGTTGTCCCAGTTGGTGCCGACGTGGACGAAGACGGTGGCGCCCTTGCCGTCGTTCTTGATGCCGTTCCGGCCGAAGGTGTTCTTGTAGTAGTCGTACGTCCAGGCGGTGTTGGCGTGGGCGTCGACGGCCGCGGTGGAGCGGTCGGTGGAGAACTTCTTCCCGTCGCCCCAGATGTTGGTGGCGCTGGTGAACGCGGTGCCCGAGGAGGCCTTGATCGAGCTCGCGGCGAGGTTGTGGGCGTCCTTGGTGACGGTGCCGCGGACCGGGTCGGTCAGGGTGTAGCCCCCGCTGACCGGGGTGGTGTCGATGGTGACCGTGCCGGTGTACTCGGAGTTGCCGGTGCCGGAGGCCTGGTGCTCGGCGTCGTAGGCCTCGATCTGCTCGCCGGTGGTGGCGTCGGTGACGACGACCCGGCCGGCCGGCTGGCCGTGCTCGCCGGTGCCCTCGACGGTGGTGCGCCAGGCGAGGCGGGGCGTGCCGTCGGCGGCCCAGACGACCAGCTCGGGGGTGCTGACGGCGTCCTGGACGCCGGGGGCGGCGGAGAGCGCGTCGGCGGCGCCGGACTGGGCGGGCACCTTGGGGACGGTCGACTTCACGGCGGCGTCGTGGGCGGCCGCGCGGGAGGTGTCCTTGAGCTTGCCCTTGGCGTCCTGGTGGACGACCAGGTCGCCGCCGACCACGGGCAGGCCCTGGTAGGTGCGGTCGAAGCGGACGTGCGAGGTGCCGTCGGCGTCGAGCACGACGTCCTTGAGCACGAGGTCCTGGTCGGCGCCGAAGCCGAACACCGAGGCGTTGTGGGCCACGTTGACGCGGGCCTGGGATATCGCGGCCTCGCGCGGGTTGGGCGCGGCGGAGGCCGTGGCGGCGGGGATGGTCGCGCCGGCGAGGGCGGCGACGATCGCGACGGCTCCGGCCACGCGGGCACGGCGGAAGGAGGACGTGGGGGTCACTCTGACTCCAGTGGGGGTTAGCTGCAGGGAAAGGAGCTGGGTCAGAGATTGACGGCGATCAGTCAGGTCCAGCTAGGGGAAAGGTCATAACTTTGCCAAGTTGTGTCCTTGGACAGTCAAAAGTGATCAGGAATTAACAAGTCCTCCATGGTGCGGTCGTGACGATCGACTACCTGTGGCGCGGCCCGTGAAAGCCCTAGGCTCTGCGTCCATGGACGGATGGGTGGGGGCCTGGACCGGTGGGCGGGCGGCGGTCCACGTGGGCGACGTCGCGGACTTCAACGCGCAGTTCTTCGCCCCCGGCATGGACGCGGCGCAGCGCCTGCGCCGGCTGCGGCAGGCGCACCACTACGCCTGCCTGGCCGTCTGCTACAGCCCCGAACCGGCGCTGCTGGTACTGCCCGCCGAGGTCGCCCCGGAGTGGACCGACTGGCTGGCCCGGGAGTTGGCCTGGGGCCCGGTCGAGGTGCACAGTGGCGTCGCGCCGGACCGCACGGTCGCCGAGGCGCTCGCCGCCCGCCCCGCCCTGGCCGCGCGGATCGCCGACTCCGGCCGCCCGGTGGTGCGTTGGGGCCGGACCGCCGCGCAGGGCGAAGGGCCCGAGCTGGCCGCCGTCCGACGCTACGAGTCCAAGGCCGCCGCGCACGACCTGTTCGCCGCCCTCGCCCCCGGGCACCCCGGGATCCGCCTGCCGGACCAGGAGCGCTCGGCGGGCCGGCGCCGGGCCGCCCGGCGGCTGACCGTCCGCGCCGTCCGGGGTCTGACCACCGTCCTGAAGAGCCCGTACGGCGTCGGCGGCTACGGCACCGTCGTGGTCGAGCCCGCCGACCTGTTCGCCGCGGGCGGCGGCGGGGCGCTGCTGCGGCGGCTGGTCCGGGCCGAGATCCTGCCGCCCGAGGGCGAGTTGCTGCTGGAGGAGTACGTGGATCCGGGCCCGGCCGCCCGGCTGCGCGACCTCACCTACGACGCGCTGGTCGGCCCGGACGGCACCGTCCACCCGGTCGGCACGGGCGTCATGGACGTGGCCGGCACCCAGTATCAGGGCGTGACCGTCGGCCCCGGCACGGTGCCGCGCGACGCCGCCGGGACGGCCCGCCGGTTCGCCCTGGCGGTGGGGGAGCGGCTGGCCGCCGAGGGCTACCGAGGCTGGTACGACGTCGACTTCGTCACCGACCGGCAGCGCCGGCTCGCCCCCACCGAGATCAACCTGCGGCTCACCGGCCCGGCCGCCGCCTTCGTGCTGCGCGCCCGCCTCGACGGGGTGCGCGGCCCGGGCCACCTGGTCCGCACCCTCGACGGGATGCCGCTCGGCGCCCGGCTGGCCCCGGCGGCGCTGCACGACCACCTGGAGCGGCTGCGGCCCCGCTGCGCCCGGCTCGGCGTGACGCTGCTACCGCTGATCCCGACGGCCTGCCACGAGCCGGAGCCCGTCGTCGGCCTCGCCCTCGCCGGGCGGGACGCCGAGGCGCTGGACGCGGCCGAGGCACTGGTCGCCGCCGCGAACGACGGGCTGGCCGGGATGTTCGAGGCACTTCTCTGATGCTTCGTCAGCTCTTGGTGGCAGTACGTGGTTTGGTCAGTAGGAAGGTCACCACGACGGCCGCCGCCAGCATCAGCGGGACGTTGAAGACGAAGATCATCGTGGTCTCGCGCGGCCAGTCCGTGGCGGCGGTGAGCCGGTAGAGGTTGTCCTGCGGCCACCAGGAGGCGAGCAGCCAGAACACCGACAGGTGGGTGAGCACGGACAGCCGCACCGAGCGGCCCTGTCGCACCACCGCCGGGAGGCCGAGGAACAGGAAGGCCATCCCGGCGCCGAAGGACAGGTTCTCGCACAGGTAGAGCAGCTCGAACCCGAGGTGGTAGTCGGAGGGCACCGCCGAGAGGTCCGTGGAGCCCGGGTAGAAGATGTTGGTGGTGACCCAGGCGAAGAGCGCCCCGAACACCGTCAGCGCCACGGCGGAGCAGCCCGAGTCGCTCCCCGAGCCGCCCCCGCCCCCGGCCTTGCCACCGCCCTTCCGGGAGCCGGTCGGGCGGGACCCGGCCTTCCGCGACCCGGCCGGGTGGGCCCCCGCCGTGTGGGACCCGGTCCAGCGGGACCCGGCCGGGCCCGAGCGGGCGGCGGTGTACGCCGGCACGGCCGGCAGCGGCAGGGCGGCGCGGTCCAACTTGCCCGCCCGGGTGCGCGGCAGCTCGGACAGCGGGACGACGGCGGCGGGCGCCGACCGGCCGTCGAGTTCCCTGCGCAGGTACTGCGAGAGCGACCAGCCGTCCCCGCCGTCCACTCCCGGCGCGGTCACCGCGTAGCCGACCAGCAGCCGCTGCCCCGGCGCGGGCTCCACCTCGACGACGGTCGCCTCCCGGACCGCCGGGTGCCCGCGCAGCGCCGCCTCGGCCCGGGCCGCCGCCCGGACCCGCTCCAGCACCGTGGTCGCCCGCTGCGCGCCGAGCGGCCCGACCACGGTCGCGGCCCGGGCGGTGAACTCCAGCACGCCGTCCGCCCGCAGCACCCCGAGGTCGCCGGTCAGCAGCACCCGCCCGTCCGGGTCGAAGTCCGCCCGCACGAAGCGGCGGACGGTGTCCACAGGGCGGTTGAGGTAGCCGCGGGTCAGGCCGCTGCCGGCGACGGCGATCTCGCCGAGCCGCCCCTGCGGCACCGGGGTGCCGTCCGGGCCCAGCACGTACACCCGGGTGCCGGGGAAGGGGCGGCCGACCAGCGAGACCCGCTCGGCGCCGTCGGCGGCGGCCGTGCCCTGCGCGTCGAAGTACGTGCTGTCCACGGTGGCCTCGGCCAGCCCGTAGACGTTCAGCACCCTGGTCCCCTGGCCGAGCAGGCGCTGCAGGCCCAACTGCTCGTCCAGGTACCACTTCTCGGCGCCCACGGTGAGCAGCCGAACCCCGGGCAGCGCGCCCTCGGCCGGGGTGCCGCCGGTCCCGGTGCCGCCGGTCCGGGCGCCGCCGCGCTGCGTCAGCAGGGCGGCCAGCCGGCGCGCGGTGCGGACGTTCAGCTCCAGTACGGTGATCCGCTCGGCGGCCACCAGCTCGGGCAGCAGGACGAGGTCGGCGGTGCGGTCCAGGGTGAGGTTGTACGGGGCGACGACCAGGGTGGCGCCGGTGCAGAGCGCGCGGACCCAGTCGGCGGTGAAGACGTCGAACTCCAGGCTCGCCGTCTGCAGGATCCGGTCCTCGGCGGTCAGCCCGTACACCGTGCGCCAACCCTCGTGGGCGGCCAGCAGGTTGCGGTGCTCGACCGGCGTCCCCAGGGGCAGGCCGGTGGAGCCGGAGGTGTAGAAGACGCAGGCGAGGTCCTCCGGCGCGACCAGGGGCGGCGCGAACGGCGCCTTCGGGCGCGCCGCCGAGTCCACGCAGACCAGTTGCGCGCCGCCCGCGTCCGCCAGCCGGACCCGGTGCGCCTCCTCCGTCACCACCAGGTCCGGCGCGGCGTCGGTGAGGACGTGCCGCAGCAGTGCGTCGGGCGCGCTCGGCTCCAGCGGCACGTACGCGGCGCCGGCCTTCAGCACGGCCAGCAGCGCCACGTACACCTCGGTGCCCCGGCCCAGCGCGACCGCCGCCCGGCCGCCCGGAGCCAGTCCGCGCTCGGCCAGCAGGGCGGCCAGCCGGTCCGCCCGCTCGTCGAGCTGCCCGTACGTCAGTTCGCGCTCGCCGCAGCGCACGGCCACCGCGGCCGGCGCCCGGCGGGCCTGCTCCTCGACCAGCCCGTGCAGGGTGTCGGCCCGCCCGGTATCCACGCCCATCCCGCGTCCCCCTCGTCCCCGCGTCCCGCGTCCCCGCGTCCCTGGTCCCCGCGTGCCTTCGAGACGTCCCCTCGAAGGCACGATCCTCCTCCCAACTCCCTTCGGGCAACAGAGTTCTGGCACGTCCACCCGTCGGACGGACCGACCCCGCCCCGGCCGACAGTTGTACTCTGCACGCGGACGGACGGCGCCGGACCGTCCGGTGCGGCGCCCCGCCCGCACCCTGCCCGGCGCCGCGATCGGAGTCCCCCCACCGTGAGTTCCCCCACCCCTTCGTTCGACGGCCCGCTGCTGCGCACCCGGGACGTGGACGTCGTGCGCGACGGCCGCCACCTGCTGCGCGGGATCAGCCTGGAGATCCGCCCCGGCGAGCACTGGGCGCTGCTCGGCCCCAACGGGGCGGGCAAGTCCACCCTGCTCGCCCTGCTCGGCGCGGTCTCCCACCCCACCCGCGGCGAGGTCGACGTGCTCGGCCGCCGGCTCGGCCGGGTCGACATCCGCGAGCTGCGCGCCCACCTCGGGCACGTCAACCCGCGCCACCCGCTGCGCTCGCCGCTGACCGTCCGCGAGGTGGTCCTGACCGGGCACACCAACACCATCGAGCCCGAGCCGCACCGCAAGCCGGCTCCGGATGTGCTCGAGCGGGCCGAGCGGCTGATCGAGACGCTCGGCATGCGCGCGATGGCCGAGGCCCCGTGGACCACCCTCTCCCAGGGCGAGCGCGGCCGGGCCCTGATCGCCCGCGCCCTGATGCCCAGCCCCCGCCTGCTGCTACTCGACGAACCCGCCACCGGGCTGGACCTCACCGCCCGCGAACTGCTGCTCGACAGCCTGGACCTGCTGCGCCACCAGCACCCGGACCTGGCCAGCGTGCTGGTCACCCACCACCTGGAGGAGCTGCCGGAGAGCACCACCCACGCCCTGCTGCTGCGCGGGGGCGAGTGCGTGGCCGCCGGGCCGGTGGACGAGGTGATGACGACCGAGCTGATCAGCACGACCTTCGGCCACCCGATCCGGATCAGCCGCCACGAGGGCCGCTGGACCGCCCGGGCCGCCGCGCGCCGCACACCGGGAAGGTAACGGTTCAGGGGGGTGGGTGTAGACGTTCGGACATCCTTACGTAAGGTATGCCTTAGCTAACGACGGGGCCCGCCCCGCCGACCACCGCACTGCCTTGGCACTCCCATGCCCTTTTCCGTTGGAGCCCGCATGTCCGCCCGTCGCCGTTCCACCGCAGCAGCGTTGCTCTCCCTCGCCGTGGCGACCGCAACCCTGGCCGGCTGTTCGTCCAAGAGCGACGACAAGGCGGGCTCCTCCGACGCGGTCAAGGTGAACGCGAGCGACAGCGCCTGCGAGGTCTCCAAGACCACCTTCCCGGCCGGCCACGTCGTCCTGGACATCAGCAACAAGGGTTCCAAGACCACCGAGGTCTACGTCTACGGCGACGGCGACAAGATCATCACCGAGCGCGAGAACATCGGCCCGGGCACCAAGGCCAGCATCAACGCCGAGATCAAGGCCGGCTCGTACGAGGTCGCCTGCAAGCCCGGAATGGTCGGCGACGGCATCCGCCAGAAGATCACCGTGACCGGTGACAGCGGCAGCGCCGCGCCCGCCGACCCGCGCCTGGCCGCCGCCGTCGACGCCTACCGCACGTACGCCCAGGAGCAGGCCGACGCCACCATCCCGGCCGTCGAGGCCTTCGCCGCCGCCATCAAGGCCGGCGACCCGGAGAAGGCCAAGTCGCTGTACGCGGCCTCGCGCACCGGCTGGGAGCGCACCGAGCCGGTCGCCGAGAGCTTCGGCGACGTCGACCCCAAGACCGACACCCGCGAGGACAAGGTCGAGGCCGGCCAGCAGTGGACCGGCTGGCACAAGCTGGAGAAGTCGCTCTGGGCCGACGCCAAGATCGGCGACGACGAGAAGAAGCTGGCCGACCAGCTCGTCAACGACCTCAAGGACTGGCAGAAGAAGATCCCCGCGGCCGAGATCACCGCGACCAGCATGGCCAACGGCGCCAAGGAACTGCTGGACGAGGTCGCCACCAACAAGATCACCGGCGAGGAGGACCGCTACAGCCACACCGACCTGGCCGACTTCCAGGCCAACGTCGAGGGCGCGCAGAAGGCCTACGAGCTGCTGAAGCCGGTCGCCTCCGAGAAGGACCCGGAGCTGGCCAAGACCCTGGACTCCGAGTTCGCCGCCATCAACGCCCTGCTCGCCAAGTACAAGCAGGCCGACGGCACCTTCACCTCCTACGACAAGGTCACCGAGGCCGAGCGCAAGACCTTCTCCGACGCGGTCAACTCGCTGGGCGAGCCGCTGTCGAAGCTGGCCGCCGCCGTGGTCGTCAAGTAACCGGCGACCCGCCACCGGAAGCACCCACCTCACCGACGCCGTGGCGGCCCGACCGGCCGCCGCGGCATCCGTGAGTCCGCGCACAGCAGTTCAACGCACAGCAGTTCAACGCACAGCAGTTCAGCACCCCACAGCAGTTCAGCACCGCACAGCACGCCGAGCAGATCAGTACCGAGAAGGGCCCGCCCGCCGATGGACGCCGAGAACGAGCAGCAGAACGGGACGCCGGCCACCACCGACGCCACCACCGACGCCACCGCGACCAAGGGCGCGGTCAGCCGGCGCGCCGTCATCGGCTGGGCCGGCGCGGGCGTCGCGCTCGGTGCCGCCGCCGTCGGCTCGGTCGCCGCGGCCACCCGTCAGGACGACCCCGCCCCGGTGGCCGCCGCCCCGGCCGGCGCCGAGGTGCCGTTCTACGGCGAGCACCAGTCCGGCATCGCCACCCCGGTCCAGGACCGGCTGCACTTCGCCGCCTTCGACATCTCCGAGAAGGCCACCCGGGAGTCCCTGGTCAAGCTGCTCAAGGAGTGGACCAAGGCCGCCGCCGCCATGACCGGCGGCCGCGAGGTCGGCACCGGCGCCGCCACCGGCCTGCCCGAGGCGCCCCCGGACGACACCGGCGAGGCCCTCGGCCTGCCCGCCTCCCGGCTCACCCTCACCATCGGCTTCGGCCCGAGCCTGTTCGAGAAGGACGGTGTGGACCGCTTCGGCCTGCAGGCCAAGCGCCCCGAGGGCCTGATCGACCTGCCGAACTTCAAGGGCGACAAGCTCGACCCCACCCGCAGCGGCGGCGACATCTGCGTCCAGGCCTGCGCCGACGACCCGCAGGTCGCCGTGCACGCGATCCGCAACCTGGCCCGCATCGGCATGGGCACCGTCAACATCCGCTGGTCCCAGCTCGGCTTCGGCAAGACCTCCTCCACCACCCCGGACGCGCAGACCCCGCGCAACCTGATGGGCTTCAAGGACGGCACCCACAACATCGCGGGCACCGACACCGCGAAGCTCGCCGACCACGTCTGGGCCGCCCCCGGCGACGGCCCCGAGTGGATGACCGGCGGCTCCTACCTGGTCGCCCGGCGGATCCGGATGCACATCGAGACCTGGGACCGCACCTCGCTCAAGGAGCAGGAGGACGTCTTCGGCCGCACCAAGGGTGAGGGCGCCCCGTACGGCAAGGCCAAGGAGCACGACGCACCCGACCTCAAGGCGATGCCCGCCGACTCCCACGTCGCGCTCGCCCACCCGGACGCCAACAACGGCCTGATGATCCTGCGCCGCGGCTTCTCCTTCACCGACGGCACCGACGGCCTCGGGCGCCTGGACGCCGGTCTGTTCTTCCTCGCCTACCAGCGCGACACTCGCAAGGCCTTCGTGCCGCTGCAGACCCGCCTGGCGGCGAGCGACAAGCTCAACGAGTACATCCAGCACGTCGGCTCCGCCCACTTCGCCTGCCCGGCGGGCGTGCGCAAGCCGGGGGAGTGGTGGGGCCAGGCCCTGTTCGGCTGACACCCCGACCGCGTTCCCCAGTACCACCTCGACACCCCAGGAGCCCGCGTGTTCGGCAACTACCTGATCGGCCTGCGCGAAGGCCTCGAAGCCAGCCTCGTCGTCTGCATCCTGATCGCCTACCTGGTCAAGACCGACCGCCGGGACAAGCTGCCCCCGGTCTGGCTCGGCGTCTCCGCCGCCGTGGTGCTCTCGATGGCCTTCGGCGCGGTGCTGCAGTTCGGCTCCTCGCAGCTCACCTTCGAGGCCCAGGAGGCGCTCGGCGGCTCGCTGTCGATCATCTCGGTCGGCCTGGTGACCTGGATGGTGTTCTGGATGCGGCGCACCGCGCGGCACCTGAAGACCGAGCTGCACGGCAAGCTGGACGCGGCGATCGCGATGGGCACCACGGCCCTGGTCGTCACCTCCTTCCTGGCCGTCGGCCGTGAGGGCCTGGAGACCGCGCTGTTCATCTGGTCGGCCGTGCAGGCCACCGGCGACGGCTGGAACCCGCTGATCGGCGCCGCGCTCGGCCTGCTCACCTCGGTGGTGCTCGGCTGGCTGTTCTACCGCGGCGCGCTGAAGATCAACCTGGCCAGGTTCTTCACCTGGACCGGCGCGATGCTGGTCGTGGTCGCGGCCGGCGTCCTCGCGTACGGCGTGCACGACCTGCAGGAGGCCGGCTGGCTGCCCGGCCTGCACAGCACGGCCTTCGACATCTCCAGCACCATCCCCAAGGACAGCTGGTACGGCACCCTGCTGAAGGGCGTGTTCAACTTCCAGCCCGACCCGACGGTGCTGCAGCTGGTCGTCTGGCTCCTCTACCTGATCCCGACGCTGGCCGTCTTCTTCAACGTCCTCGGCGGCAGCAGCGGCAGCAAGAGCAAGCCCGCCAAGCCCGCCGCCGCCAAGCCGGCCGCCTGACCAGGCAGGTCGCGCCCCACCCCACCACACCTCACCGCCCCGCCCGGCACCCGCCGGGCGGGGCGGTTTCGTCATGAGTCCGTCACAGCCGGAACCGGTTCGGTCGTGGGCGGCGTGCTGGGGGTGGAAGTGCCGATCGCGTACCCGTGGGGGGAACATGACCGTTCGTAGGCCTGCCAGGCTCGCGGCCGCCGGTGTGACGGCGCTCGCCGCCGCCGTGCTGCTGACCGCGTGCAACGACGACGCCGGGACGGGGGCGCAGCCGGCGCCGACGGTGACCGTCACCGCGACGACGCCCGCCGCGCCGACGAGCGCCGGCAAGGTGACCGTCCCCGGGGCGACACCGACCGGGCCGATGGTGACCCAGTCGGCCGGCGCGCGGTGCAAGGCCGACGAACTCGAAGCCACCGTCCAGCTCCAGGACGCCGGTTCGGCGATGCTGATCCTCACCAACAAGGGCAGCCGGAGCTGCACCCTGTTCGGCTACCCGGGATACGGCGGACTGCGGCCCGACAACAGCGCGGACACGATCGCGGTCAAGCGGGAGGCGCACCCCGGACCGCCGACCGCGGCCACCCTGAAGCCGAAGACGAGCGCCTTCGCGGGCCTCAAGTGGAACTCCTGCGACAAGGCCGACCCGAGCTGCCACGTGGTCGCCGGTCTGCAGCTCACCCCGCCGGACGAGACCAAGCCGCTGACCACCGAGGTGATCGGCCTGGACGGCAAGCCGGTCGTCCAACTGCTGGTCTCCGCGGCCGGGCTCACCACCGGCTCGCTGCAACCCTCCAACCAGGGCGTGGTGTTCGCCGGGCCGTGACGCGATCACGTGACGACGCGATGACGCGATGAGGCGACCAGGTGATGACGTGATGACGTGACGACGCGAAGGAGCCCCCCGGGGCGGTCCGTTCGGACCGCCCCGGGGGGCTCCTGTCGGTGCGCCGCCCGGGCTATTCGCTCTTGATGGCGTCCAGGATGTCCAGCTTCGCGGCCTTGTGGGCCGGCCAGAGCGCGGCCAGCAGGCCGACCACGGCGGCCGCCAGCAGGAAGCAGAGGATCTGCACCGGCGGGACCTCGGTGGTCAGGCCCTTGAAGGTGTCCGCGAGGGTGCGCAGGCCCGCCCAGGCGACCACGATGCCGAGGGCGACGCCGACCAGTCCGCCGAACAGGGCGATCAGCAGCGACTCCAGCCGGACCATCCGGCGGATGCCGAGCCGGTCCAGGCCGATCGCCCGCAGCATGCCGATCTCCCGGCGGCGCTCGAACACGGACATCGCCATGGTGTTGACCACACCGAGCACCGCGATGACCACGGACATCCCGAGCAGCCCGTACATCATGTTCAGGATGTCGGTGACGATCTGGCGGTTCTCCGCCTTGATGTCCTTCTCGCCCTTGACGGCGATCAGCGGGTTGCCGCCGGTGGCGTCGCGCAGCGCCTGCTTCAGCTTCTCGGTCGGGCCGTCGGTGCCCTTGACCAGAACCTTGTTCGGACCGGTGCCGGGCGCGGCGTGCGGCCCGACCACGGCGTCGGGGGCGACGATCCCGGCCAGGGCGCTGTTGGGCTCCTGCACGGCGCCGACGGTCAGCGAGGCCTTGGTGCCGTCCGGGTAGGTGACGGCGAGGGTGTCGCCGACCTTGTAGCGGCTGTTCCCGGAGGAACCGGCGCTCACCAGCAGCTTGCCCTGCTTGAGGGCGTCCGCGTCGCCCTCCTTGACCTTGACGGTCGCCAGCTGGTCGATGCCGGCAGCGTCCACGCTCGTCAGCCACTCGGTGTCGGCGCCGTCCGCGGTCCCGGGGACGGCGGTACCGGCCGCTCCGGTCGCGCCGATCGTCACCGGGACGGTGCGGTCCACGCTCATCGCGCTGACGCCGGGCACCTTGGCGATCTGGGTGGCGACCTCGGGGGAGAGCATCGAGTAGTTCTGCATGGTGACCGTGAAGTCGGCCTTGAGGTCGCTCGCGGTCGCCCTGTCGACGGCCTTGTTCACCGAGGCGCCGACCACGGTCAGCGCGGTGATCAGGGTGACGCCGATGGTCAGCGCCGAGGCGGTGGCGGCGGTGCGGCGCGGGTTGCGGATCGCGTTCTCCTTGGCCAGCCGGCCCGGGGTGCCGTACAGCCCGCGCAGCAGCGGGGCGAACAGTGCGATCAGCGGCCGGGACAGCAGCGGGGTCAGCACGAACACGCCGATCAGCAGCGCGCCCGCGCCGGCGCCGACCAGCTTGACCTCCTTGCTCGCCGCACCCGCCGCCAGGCCGGCCGCGCCGGCCAGGGCGAGGACCAGGCCGATGGTGTTGCGGACCACCAGGCTCTTCTGGGTGGCGGGCTGCTCGGCCGAGCTCATCGCCGCCACCGGCGCGATCCGGGAGGCGCGGCGGGCCGGCAGCCACGCGGCGAGCAGGGTGACCAGGACACCGACCGCGATCGCGGCGATGACCGTGCCCGGGGCGATCACCAGCGGACCGTCCGGCAGGTTGGCCTCCAGCGGGCCGTTCAGCAGCGCCCGGAGTCCGGCGGCGATCCCGATGCCGACGGCCAGACCGGCCACCGAGGAGGTCAGGCCGACCAGGCCCGCCTCGATCTTGACGGAGCGGGTGATCTGCTTGCGGCTGGCGCCGATGGCGCGGAGCAGGGCCAGTTCCTTGGTGCGCTGGGCGACCAGCATGGTGAAGGTGTTGGCGATGATGAAGATGCCGACGAAGAGCGCGATGCCCGCGAAGACCAGCAGGGCGGTGCTCATGCCCTTGGTGCCCTGTTGGATCATCCGGTCCTGCTCGTCGGCCAGTTCGCGGCCGGTCCTGGCCTCGATGGTGTCGCCGTGCGGGACGGCCTGCTTGACGGCGGTGAGCAGCGCGGAGTCGTCGGTGCCCGGCTTGGCCTTGACGTCCAGCTCGCCGAAGCGGCCCGGGGTCAGGTAGAGCTGCTGGGCGGTGGCGCTGTCGAAGGCGGCCAGCGAGCCGCCGGCCGTCACGCGCGGGTCGTTGGTGCGCAGGGTGCCGGTGAGCTTGAGTTCCATCACCGGGCCGTTGACGGCCACCCGCACCGTGTCGCCGACCTTGTAGGAGCCCTTCTCGGCGGTCTTGGCGTCGAGCGCGATCTCGGTGGCGTTCTTCGGGCCGCGTCCCTCGACCAGCGGGTAGCGCGGGTCGGTGCCGTCGGCGCCCGGCACGTAGTTGGTGCCGGTGGTGGAGAAGCCGTTGCCGATCAGCGCGCCCTTCTTGTCGGCGATGCCGGCGAAGCCGCTGATCACGCCGCGGGCCTCGGCCACGCCGGGCAGCGCGGCGACGGCCTTGCGGGTGTCCTCGGTGAGGGTGGGGCCGGTGCCGGCCTTGCCGCCGTGGTCGTAGCCGCGGCCGACCGCCTCCCGGTCGCTGACCGTGACGGCGATGTCGGTGTAGCTCTTGGAGTTCTGGGACCTGAGCGCGCTGCCGAGCGTGTCGGTGAAGACGAGCGTGCCGGCCACGAAGGCGGTGCCGAGCATGACGGCGAGTGTCGTCATCAGCAGTCGGCCCTTGTGGGCCAGCACATTGCGCAATGCGGTGCGGAACATGAGGGGTTGTCAGTCCTGGGATGCTCGTTGGGACGGGTGGCTTCGGGGCTTCGGGTTGTCGCGGTGTCAGCTGGTGTGGCCCCTAGCTGGTGCGGCCCTTGGCGTCGAAGCGGCGCATGCGGTCCAGGACGGTGTCGGCGGTGGGGGTGTGGAGTTCGTCGACGATGCGGCCGTCGGCGAGGAAGACGACGCGGTCGGCGTAGGAGGCGGCGACGGGGTCGTGGGTGACCATGACGACGGTCTGGCCGAGTTCGCGGACGGAGTTGCGCAGGAAGGTGAGGATCTCGGCGCCGGAGCGGGAGTCGAGGTTGCCGGTGGGTTCGTCGGCGAAGATGATGTCGGGCTTGCCGGCGAGGGCGCGGGCGCAGGCGACGCGTTGCTGCTGGCCGCCGGAGAGCTGGGAGGGGCGGTGGCTGAGGCGGCCGGAGAGGCCGACGGTGTCGACGACGCGGTCGAGCCAGGGCTTGTCGACCTTGCGGCCGGCGATGTCCATGGGGAGGGTGATGTTCTCCAGGGCGGTCAGCGTCGGGAGGAGGTTGAAGGCCTGGAAGATGAAGCCGATGTGGTCGCGGCGCAGCTGGGTGAGCTGCTTGTCCTTGAGGCCCACGAGTTCGGTGTCGCCGATGGTGGAGGAGCCGGAGCTGACGGTGTCGAGGCCTGCCATGCAGTGCATGAGGGTGGACTTGCCGGAGCCGGAGGGGCCCATGATGGCGGTGAACTCGCCCTGGGGGAAGGTCACGCTGACGTCGTCGAGGGCGACGACGCGGGTCTCCCCCTCCCCGTAGACCTTGTTCAGGCCGGTGGCGCGGGCGGCCGCCAGGCCGGTACGGACGGCGGTTGCGGGGAACGTCACGTGGACTCACTCCTGGGGACGGAAAAGCGGAAAATCTGACTCGTATCCATCCTCCCAAGGTGTTCTTCTGCGATGTGTATGCCGACGGGACGGTCGGCCCCCGCCGACCCGGCGGGGTGGCGGGGGAACTCTCCTCCTCAGGTATGACGTGATCCCTGAGGGGTGCCACCTTCCCCTATTCGACCGCCACGCCGAAGGCCGTCGCCAACCCGGCCAGACCGTTCGTCACCGACCGGCCCGACGGGTTGAACTCCCAGCCGCCGCCCGCCCGTCGGAAGGCGCCCAGCAGCATCGCGCTGTCCGGCACCCCACCGGTGGTGCCCGCCCAGTCGGCCGGACCGGCGGCGCCCGGCCCGTACGCGGCGGCGACGGCCAGCCCGTGCACGTACCCGAGCGGCAGGGCCGGGGGCTCCTCCTCCTCGGTGGAGACGGCGACCACCACCTCGTCGACCGCGGCCGGCAGCCGGTGCAGGTCCAGGGTCAGCCGGGCCGCCCGGGTCGGCTCGCCCGGCACCGAACGGGTGGGGTGCAGACGGACGGCGCCGTCCGGATCCTGCGGACTGTTGAAGAACACGAAGTGCTCGTCGCTCAGCACCCGGCCGCCGGCACACAGGAAGACGGTGACGTCCAGCTCCACCGCGTCCCCGGCGGCCGTCCGGCTCTGCCAGCTCACCGTGAGCGCGCTCTCCCGCCCGGCCGGCTCGGCCTCCGCCGGCTTGACGCCCGCAGCGCCCGCGGCGGCCGAGGTGCCCCCGCCGAGCCGGCCGCGCAGGCCCTGCTCGGCCAGCAGCTCGACCAGCTCCGGGCCGCTCACCAGGGTCAGCGGCTTGCCCTCGATGTAGCTGTACGAGCCGCGGCCGAAGCCCGCCGTGGTGACCAGGATGCCCTTGATCGCGCCGTGGTGGCGGACCGTGGACTCCAGGTCGCGCACGGCCGTCGGCGGGACGGTCTTCTTGTAGCGCTTCGCCTGGATCACGATCTTGCCGCCGGTCACCGGGTCCAGGTCCTCGGCGACCACGTCCACCCCGACGTCGCCGCTGCGGGCCGTGGTCATCACCCGGAAACCGCGCAGCCGGAACAGCTCGGCGATCAGGTCCTCGAAGTCCAGCGGATCCATCGCGAACAGGTCCGGCTCGTCCTCGCCGCCGTGCCCGGCCAGGATCCCGCCGACGGTCTCCGGCCGCCGGTCCGGCCGCACCTCGTCCAGCCGCTCCGGGCGCGCCGACAGCCGGCCGCCCAGAGCCTGGAAGCACTCCACCGCGTCCACCCGGTCCAGCGCCAGCCCGGCGAACCCGGCCCGGGTCGCGGTCAGCGTCGACACGAAACGCTCGGCCTCCCGGCCGGTCGCCGGGTCGATGCCGAGGACGAAACCGTTCAGCACCACCGAGTCCAGCAGCCCGTCCCGGTCCGCCCGGAACACCTCCGCCACCACCCGCAGCGCCGACTGCGCCAGGACCTGCCGGTACAGCGCCTTGCGCTCCGTCGCCGGGCGGGCCACCTCGGCCTCGCGGTCGTCCGACTTCACGTACCGCACCCGGGCGGCCGCCGGCACCACGTCCGAGCCCGGCAGCTCCCAGTTCACCACCAGCTGCCGGCCCGCCCCGTCGAAGGCCGCCACCAGCCGGTGCGGGAAGCCCTCCGGCCAGGCCGCCGAGGCGTACAGGCCCGCCGTGAAGTACTCCTGCACCGCCTCCGGCTCACCCGCCCGCAGCCGCCGCAGCAACTCCTCGGTCCGCGCGCCCCGCTCCTCCTCCTGGCGGCGGAACTGCTCCGCCCAGGCCAGGTACTCCCCGTGGAACGCCCTCAGCCGGCGCTGCCGGTCCGCCTCCCGCGCCTGCGCCGCGTACCAGTCCTGCTCGAACCGGGCCCGGGCCTGGGCGAGGTACTGCTCGTACTGGCGCCGCACCCCCGGATTGCGCGCCTGCACCGGATCCGGCGGCGGCACGAAATAGGCGGCGGACGCCTGGTCCGGCAGCTCCACCGGCTCACCCAGCGGCCCCGGATCGAACGGCGGCACCGCGCTCGGCGCCAGCAGCGCCTGCGGACCGAACGCCGGCGCGGCCAGCCCGGAAGCCAGCAACCCCTTCAACTCCTCGACCCGGGCGTCCAGTTCGACCGTCCGCCGGGCGACCTCCGCCTCCCGCGACTGCTGGTACGCGCGCTGCGCCTCCCGCTCGTCCCGGGCGGCCGCCCGCTGCGCCTCGCGCTGCTCCCGCTCCCGCCGACGCTCCTCCGCCGCCTCGGCGCGCCACCGGGCCTCCTCCCGGCGCTGCTGCTGCCGCTGCGCCTCCGCCCAGATCGCCAGCACACCGCTGCTCCGCCGCCCCGACACCGTCCACCCCATTCGCCTCGCACCGACCCTCGGGCCCGGCCGCGTGACGTCGCCTCCCGGCCACGGCGCCGACCGCGCCCGCCACAATAGAACGTGGACACCCCACCCGGCCAAGCCCCCGCGACCTGCGAGGCTCCCCGCCGACGCCCGGCCCCGTGCGCGCCGGGCCCTGACGCCTCATCGGCCCCCGGGCCGCCGCCCCGCCGCCGTCGGGCGTGAGCCCGGCGGTCCTGCCGGTGCGCCGGGCCGCCTCACTCCGCCGGGGCGGCGTACCAGCGCCACTCGGTGCGCTGCGGGCGGCCCGGGAAGGAGGTGCGGCCGGTGGCCCAGAGGAGGGCGGGCCAGGGGGCGTCGGTGATCGAGACGTCGGGGAAGAGCCGGGCGAGGGTGCGTTCGCAGAGGTCGGCGGGCGGGGTCCAGGGGAGTCCGAGGCCCTGGGCGACGTCGTGGAGGTGGACCAGGGTCTCGACCAGGCTCATGGCCACGAAGCCGGTCGGATCGGCGAGCCCCCACGGGTGGTGGGCGCGGGCCTGCGGCGGGGCGACGCGGGCGACGGCGACCATCAACCCGCCACTGGCCGCCAGGACTTCGAGCAGCCCGTCCACCCCGCTGTCCGGTTCGGCGCGGACGAAGTTGTGCGGGCCGCCCGGCGTGCGGCGGGTCGCCACGAAGGGGACGTACCGGTCGCGCGGCGGCCGTGCCGGGCCGAGCTGCGCGGCGTACGCGAGGAGGTCGTCGGCGAGGTGCTCGACGGTCTCCCAGCAGCTCCAGCCGAGCGTGCCGGCCGGGCGCGACCAGTCGGCGTCGGCCGGCGCGCCGCGCAGGGCGTCGACGGCGAGCCGGAGGGCGAGGGCGAGGTCGTCCGGAGTGGGGGATTCGATCACGCCCCGACGCTAGCAACGCCTCGGGCCGGCGGCCAGGGATTCACATCCCCGTGTGCGGGGAGCGAAATCACCGTTGTCGGTGGCGGCAGGTAGCCTCACCTGGTCGAGCACCAACAGGGAGGGACGCCCGTGACGATCCCCGCACCGCAGCACCCGGAGCGCCCCGGTGGCTGGGTCTCCACCGGCCTGAGCTGGAAGGACGGCCGCGCCGTGCTCGGCGCCGTGCGCGGCGCCCAGGTGCACGAGCGTGCGGTGGCGCCGGGTGCGGAGGTCGGCTGGCTGCTCGGCGGCCCGCGGCGCTGCACCGGGGCCTGGCTGGTCGGGGCGACGGAGCGCACGCCCTGCCCGCACCACTCGGTGATCGATCCGGACGGCGGCGCGACGCAGTGCCCGGCCTGCCAGAGCGTGGACCGCGGCCTCGCCCTGGCGCGGGACCAGATCCTCGACGACGGCCGCACCTACCTGCTCTACCTCGCCTGGTTCGGCGAGGGCCTGCTGAAGGTCGGCCTGACCGCCGAGCAGCGCGGCGACAGCCGGCTGCTCGAACAGGGCGCGCTGGCCTACGCGTTCACCGCCCGCGGCGGCCTGCCCGCGGTGCGCCGCGCCGAACTCACCGTCGCCGCCTCGGGCCTGGCCCGCGAGCGGTACAAGTCCCGGCTGAAGGCCGACCACTGGTGGTCGCACGGCGACGCCGCGCACCGCCGTACGGTGCTCACCGAGGCCCGCGCCCAGGCGCACCGGCTGCTGGACGGCCACGCCGTGGAGCTGCTCGCCGACCCTCCGGTGGTGGACCACGTGGAGCGCTACGGCCTGGCCGGCGGCGCCCCGGAGGCCTACCGGGAGATCGCCGGACTGGCCGACGGCGCGGTGGTCACGGGCCGGCTCCGGCCGCCGATCGGCAAACACCTGTTCCTCGACCAGGCGGACGGCTCCGGCCCGCTGCTGCTGGACACCCGCCGCCTCACCGGCTGGACGCTCACGCCCGTCTCCGGCCGCCCGTCCGAGGGCCTGGCCCTGCGGGAGCGGGTCCGCCCGCCGGAGCCGGACACCCAGGAGGCGCTGTTCTGAGTCGGGCGGACCGCTCCTGACCAGCCTGGTTGCGTAGGGAAACGCGTCCAGGTCGACGCCGGGTTCATCGGACCGATCGGCCTTCCCGCCCGAACCACGCCCCGGGCCCCAGGCTGACCAGGGCCAGGTCCGTCTTCCCTTCGCGGGAAGGCCGATCCGACGCGCCCGTTGAGCCTGCCTAAACAAGCGTTCCGCCATCCTGCCTTGTTGATGTTGCTCCTGGACAGCAGGGTGGTCATGCACGCAGGTCCCGCTCGTCCGGTCGTTCCCTTCGGCTGCCGAGCCGGTGGCAACCTGCGCTCCGAGGCCGTCCCGGGCGCCCCGCCGTACGTGCCGGCCGAGGACGACGGCCGCTGGCGCAGCGCCGCCGCCCAGAACACCAGGGTCATCGATCCCGAGACCCTGCCCGCAGACTGAGTCCTGTCCAGGGGGAGTACAACCATGACAATCGCCGCATCCGCACCGCCCGTCACCGCCGAGCCCGTCCCGCTCAGGCGGTGGCTCGCCGTCGTGTCCGTCGCGGTCGGCACGTTCGTGCTGGTGACCGTCGAGTCGCTACCCGTGGGACTGCTCCCCTTCATCGGCGGGGCACTCGATGTCTCCCCGGGGACGGCGGGTCTGATGGTGACGGTCCCCGGCCTGGTCGCCTCCGCCACCGCACCGCTGCTCCCGGTGGCGATCGGGCGTCTGGACCGGCGGATCGTCCTGCTCTGGCTGATCGGCCTCATGGTGGCGGCCAACGGACTGTCGGCGCTGGCCCCCGACTTCGCTGTCCTGCTGGCCTCGCGTTTCCTCGTCGGCGTCAGCATCGGCGGCTTCTGGGCGCTGGCCACGGGCATCGCGGTACGCCTGGTGCCGGAGCGGTCCGTCCACCGGGCCGTCTCCGTGGTGTTCGGCGGAGCGACGGCCGCCAACGTCCTCGGGGTGCCCGCCGGGACACTGATCGGCGGGCTCGCCGACTGGCGGGTGGCGTTCGTGGCCGTGGGAGGGCTCGGCATGCTCGTCCTGGGCGCCCTGTTCCTGCTGTTGCCCCCGATGCCCGCCGAGCAGGCCGTTCGGCTGCGCACGTTGCCGGAGCAGTTCCGCAACCCCGTCGTGCGCGCGGGTGTCATCGCCACGTTCGTTCTGGTGAGCGGCCACTTCGCCGCCTTCACCTTCGTCAGCCCGATCCTGCAGCAGGTGTCCGGCATCGACGAGGCGATGGTCGCACCCCTCCTGCTCGGCTTCGGCGCCGCCGGTATCGTCGGCAACTTCCTGGCCGGCGCGGCCGCGGGGCGCAACGTCCGGGCGACCGTCATCACCATCGGCGCCCTGCTGACCCTGATCCTGGCGGCCTTCCCCCTCGCCGGCCGCACCCCCGGCGGCGGCGTGGTCCTGCTGATCGGCTGGGGCCTGGTCTTCGGCGGAGTTCCGGTCAGTGTCCAGACGTGGATCCTCAAGGCGGCGCCCGACTCGACCGAGGCGGCCACCGCCCTGAACACCTCCGTGTTCAACCTGGCCATCGCGCTCGGCGCGCTGTTCGGCGGGGCCGTCGCCAACCAGACGGCCATCAGCGGTGTCCTGGCGACCGGGGCGGCTCTCACCGCCCTCACCGCCACGGCGCTCTGGACCACACGAAAGAGCTGACCACACGGACACCGCGGACCCGGAAGGCCTCCATCACGGCAGGACCGGAAGGGCCTGCGGCGTCGTCCGGCCGATGGCGGCTTCGACCGGGAGTGGCGGATTCCTGTACGGGCCGCGTGATCTTCTCTACAGTGAAGCCCGCCACATCTCAAGATCAACGGGGGCAACGCGATGGAGAGCCAGAACGTCCTGATTTCGGGAGCCGGTGTCGCCGGGACCACGCTCGCCTACTGGCTTCGCGATCACGGCTTCACCCCGACCGTGGTCGAGCGTGCGCCCGGGATCCGCCCCGGCGGGTACAAGATCGACATTCGTGGGGCCGCCCTGGACGTGGTCGAGAGGATGGGGATCCTGGAGGAGGTCCGGCGCAACAGGACCGACGTGCTGGGGGCCTCGATCGTCAATGCCAAGGGCAAGCGGGTCAAGAGCATGGACGCCGACAGCCACGGCGGCCGGGTGAGCGGCGATGCCGAGATCATGCGCGGGGACCTCACCCGCATCCTGCACGACCTGACCAAGGACGACGTCGAGTACCGCTTCGACGACTCCATCGCCCGCCTGGTGGACGGCACCGAGGGTGTCGAGGTGACCTTCGAGAGTGGAGAGACCCGCACCTTCGACCTCGTCGTCGGCGCGGACGGCCTGCACTCCGCCACCCGAGCCCTCGCCTTCGGCCCGGAGGAGCAGTTCCTCCAGGACATGGGGTACGGGGTCGCCATCTTCAGTGTGCCCAACCATCTCGACCTGGACCGCTGGGAGCTCACCTATGTCGGTCCCGGGCGCACGGCACTGACGTACACCACCGCCCGGGACGCCGGCGCCAAGGCGATGTTCCTCTGGGCCGCGGACACCCTGACATACGACCGCCGCGACACCGACGGCCAGAAGGAGCTCCTTCGCGAGGCGTACGCCGACGAGGGCTGGGAGGTCCCCCGATTCCTCGACGCACTGCCCACGACGCCCGACTTCTACTTCGACTCGCTCACCCAGGTCCGTATGGACAGCTGGTCCAACGGCCGGGTGGCACTGGTCGGGGACGCGGCCTACTGCGCCTCCCCTGCCTCCGGGCAGGGGACGAGCCTTGCCCTGGTGGGGGCCTACGTCCTGGCGGGTGAACTGGCCGACGCCAAGGGCGACATCGGGGGCTTCACCTCGTACGAACACCAGATGCGCGGCTTCGCCGAGGCCAACCAGAAGCTCGGCCCGGCCAACATCAAGCACATGGTCATGCGGACCCGGGGTCAGGTCCGGTTCTCGATGGCCATGCTCTCGCTCCTCCAGCACCTGCCGGGCAAGGACCGCATGATGGCCAAGGTCCTGGAACCGATCCAGCGGGCGGCCAACGCCATCGAGCTCAAGACCTACTGATACGACTCCGACCCGCGCTGCACCGCGCGTCGCGTTCAGTGCCGGTGGTGGGCGTGAACCGCCGCGTGGCCGCGCCCGCGACCGATCATCCGTCCGTCGACCGGAACGGTCGGGACGATCGCGCCGGCGGGCGAGCCCGCCGGCGCGATCCGGAACAGGACGTCGCCGAGGCCGGGTTCATCGAACCCGGGGGTGGTCAGGGCAGGCGCCGTACCGGGGAGACCCGGCGGATGTGGATGATGACGTCGAAGGCTTCGGCCAGCGAGGCGACGGCCAGGTATTCGGCGGCGTCGTTGTCCGGGGTGTAGACGCCGCTGATGACCCGGGCTTTCGCCGGTCCGTCCCACTGGCGGCGTACGTCCTCGTGACGCAGATCCAACCAGCGGGCGGGCAGGTCCGTCTCGCCGAGCTTCGCGTCGACCAGGTCCGCGGCCGGGTCCGGGACGACGGCCACGCCGAGGTCGCCGTGATGGAAGCCGATCGCCACGGAGACGTACTGCGCGCCGTAGCGCTTGCGCAGCAGGCTGCCGACGGTGGCCTGCGGACCACGGTCGGGTGCCAGACCGAGCACCGTCCCGGTCGCCGACGTGTGCGCGATGCCGTCCCAGTAGACGGTGCGCAGACCGGTCCGGCCCAGGGAGTCGGCGACGACCTCGGACCACGCCTCGGCCTCGCCCGCGTAGCTGCCACGCCCGGCCACGCTGTGCTCGTGGAAGGACACGATCAGCCGCATCCTCGCGACCGCGTCGTCGGCACCGGGGAGGGGTTCGACCAACGCGAGTGCGTCGCGGGCGTGTTCGGTGAACGGCCGGCCCGGGTGGACTCCCCGCGCGCGCTGCACGTGCTCCTCGGTCTCGTGGGCGGTGCGGATGGGGTCCAGGTGGGCCGCCACCCGGGCGAGCCTCTCCGGCGCCGACGCGCGCACATGTGCCAGGACGGCGTCGTAGTCGGCGGGCGCAGCCTGGACCGGCTTGACGCCGAAGATCCGGACCGGATCGTCCGCGTGGTCCCGGTTGAACGCCCGGATCCACTCCAGGGCGGTGACCATCTCGGCGGTGCGCCACGGCTTCCAGGCGCCGGCCAGCGCGGCCGCGGCCGTGCCCTCCCCACCGAGCACGTACCCGTCGAGGGCGGCGGCGGCACCCACGTTGTCCTGGACGGCCAGCGCGCGGAAGCCGTGGTGCCGGACCAGCCGGCGGAACAGCTGGTCCCGCACCCCGAAGGTCTCGCGGGAGAAGCGGGTGGACTCTCCGATGCCGACCACCGTGGCGGCGGCGAGCCGCCCGGCGATCCCGTCGAGCACGGCACCGGACAGCGGGAGGGCGTCGGCGTCGGCGGCGGGGTGCGGAGCGACGGGGACGGGGAGACTGCGGGAGGCGGTTTCGTTTGGCATGCGTAGAGCCTCAAACATGAAGTTGACTTGACGTCAAGGCGGTCAGGAACGGCCCTGGATGAGCTCGGGCGGCAGGACCGGCGGGTTGCCCTGGGTCCAGGTGATGTGCAGGTCGGCTCGCGTGAGCCGCCAGCCGTCGGCCGTACGGACCAGCTCGTTGACGGTGCGTCCGCCGGACAGGAAGAGGCTCTGGCCGGCGGCGAGTACGTGGGTGCTGAGCTGGTTTCCGCGCAGGGTGGCCCGGTCGTCGGCCACCTCGATGACGTAGTTGGAACCGAAGTGCACGGTGCGGTCGAAGAGATCGAGGGCGGCACGGACGTTGCCCAGGATGGCGTCCCGCCCCCGGACGTACCCGGCCGGGGTCTCGGTGCTGGCCTGCTCGGTGAAGAAGGACTCGGCCCATGCCTCGTCGAAGTGTCGGTCGTCGAGCGACCGGAGGTAGCGGTCGAAGAGGTCGGCGATCTCGGCGCGGTCGGTCAGGGCGCGGATCTCGGCGTGCAGCTTCTCGGTGTTCATGCGGCTCCCTTGAAACGTGATTCGTACCAACCCTGCAAGGTGACGGAGCCGCCGACAAGGCGTCATACTGGAACGTTTGTTTAGGCTGGTTCAACAACCGAGGAGAAGCGGTGCTGGAACGGGTGGAACTGGAAGCTTTCCTGGCGCTGGCTCAGGAACTGCACTTCGGGCGCACCGCCGAACGCCTGCATCTGACCACCGGCCGGATCAGCCAGAGCATCAAGAAGCTGGAGCGTCAGATCGGCACGCCGCTGTTCGAACGCACCAGCCGCTATGTCCGCCTCACCCCGGCCGGACAGCAACTCCACGACGATCTCCTTCCGGCCTACCAGCAGATCACGGCCGGGGTGGTGAAGGCGATCAACGCCGCGCAAGGCATTCAGAGCGTGCTGAGGGTCGGTTTCGTCGGTGCCGCCGCGGGACAACTCATGGTCCAGGCCGCGGAACTGTACGCCCAGCGCCACCCCGGCGCCCGGGCAGTACCCAGAGAGCTACAGATCGTCGACGGGTTCCCCCGGCTGCGCGACGGGGACGTGGACCTGCTCATCGTCTCCCTGCCCCACCAGGAGCCCGGGATGACCAACGGTCCGGTCCTGTTCTCCGAATCCCGGATGCTGGCCGTCCCCTCCGGCCACCCGCTGGCCCGCCGTGCCACCGTCTCGATGGAGGACCTCGTACACGTCAGGCTCCTCCAGGTGGCCAAGAGCGTCCCCGACTACTGGCGCACGGCGCGCACGCCCCTGCGGACCCCGGGCGGCCAACCCGTCGAGACCGGCCCGGACTTCGAGACGTTCCAGGAGGCCCTGGCCCTGATCGGCGCCGGCCACGGCGCCTTCGTGGTGGGCGCCCAGGCAGCCCTCTACTACGCCCGTTCCGACATCGTCTACGTTCCCCTCAGCGATGCGCCACCCCTGGAGTGGGTACCCACCTGGCTCGACTCGAACACGATCGACACGACCGCTCGCATCCACGCCTTCAACCGGACCGCCCAGGAGGCAGCCGCTCGGACGGGCGCGGACCCCGGCCGCTGACGCGCCGACGGCCATACGCCTTCCCGGCCCGGTCGCCGCAGGCCAGGCGAACTCCTTCCCGCAGGCTGTCTCCGAGCCCCGGAGGCCGGTCCGTTACTGGAGCTTGCTGCGCACCCCGCCCGGTCCCGAGCGGGCCCGGCGGGACAGCGGGGGCCGGGACGGGCGGACGTCGTGGCGCGTGCCCGGGTCGGCGGCCTCGGCGGCCCGCCGGGCGAGCGCGGCCCGGGCGGCGGCCAGGGCGACGCGGGCGAGCAGCGGGTCCTCCCGGACACCGGCCTCGTGCTGGGCGTGCTGGCAGTGGGCGCACCAGACGGGCGAGGCCGGCCCGTCCGGGTACACCATGCTCTCGGGCGGCAGGTAGTGCCCACCGCACTCGACGCACTCGAAGACCAACCTCATCCGACGATCACCGTCCCGGATCCGTGGCACCGACCACAGGGCGACCAGAACTCGTGGACCCTGGGCACCATGCTTCCTTCCTCGTCCAGTTCGACCGTTGCCTCGGTCTTCTGGGTCCCCCCGGACCCGCCGCAGCCGGAACAGGACTGAACCTCGGGCATATGCCGTCCCTCCCTGGCGGAGCACCACCGTAGCGCGATTTTCCGCCCGGGAGCACCGCTCGGGACGATCCACCACCCGTACGGGGAGCGCGAACTGGCGCCGCACGCCCTGCCGGGACGGGGCCGGCCCCTCGCGCGAGCACCAGCGCGAGGGGCCGACGGTCGGTGGGCCCGACCGCATGTGGGGGAGTGCCGGGGGCGTGTCAGCCGCGGGCGGCCCGCAGGAACTCCCGGTTCATCGCCGCGATGCTGGGCAGCGGGATGCCCTTGGGGCAGGCGGTGGCGCACTCGCCGGTGTTGGTGCAGCCGCCGAAGCCCTCGGCGTCCATGGCCGCGACCATGTTCCGCACCCGGGACGCCCGTTCCGGCGCGCCCTGCGGGAGGACGTTGAGGTGGACGACCTTGGCGGAGGTGAAGAGCATCGCCGAGCCGTTCGGGCAGGCCGCCACGCAGGCGCCGCAGCCGATGCACTCGGCGTGCTCGAAGGCGGTGTCGGCGGCGTCCTTGGGGACGGGCGTGGCGTGCGCCTCGGGCGCGCTGCCGGTGGGGGCGGTGATGTAGCCGCCGGAGCCGATGATCCGGTCGAAGGCCGAGCGGTCCACGACCAGGTCCTTGACGACCGGGAAGGCCGCCGCCCGCCAGGGCTCGACGTCGATGGTGTCGCCGTCCTGGAAGTGCCGCATGTGCAGCTGGCAGGTGGTGGTCCGCTCGGGGCCGTGCGCCTGGCCGTTGATGACCATGCCGCAGGCGCCGCAGATGCCCTCGCGGCAGTCGTGGTCGAAGGCGACCGGCTGGTCGCCGCGGGTGATCAGCTCCTCGTTGAGGGTGTCGAGCATCTCCAGGAAGGACATGTCCGGGCTGATCCCGCTGACCCGGTAGGTGGTCATCGACCCGGGTGCGTCCGGGCCCGCCTGGCGCCAGATGCGCAGGGTGAGGTTCATGCGTAGCTCCGCTGGGTGGGGTGGACGTGGTCGAACTCGAGGGCCTCGCGGTGGAGGACGGGCGCCGCGCCGGTGCCGGTGAACTCCCAGGCGGCGGCGTAGGTGAACTCCTCGTCGCGCCGGGCGGCCTCGCCGTCGGGGGTCTGGCTCTCGGTGCGGAAGTGGCCGCCGCAGGACTCGGCGCGGTGCAGGGCGTCCAGGCACATCAGCTCGGCCAGCTCGAAGTAGTCGACGAGCCGGTTGGCCTTCTCCAGCGACTGGTTGAGCTCCTGCCCGGTGCCGGGCACCTTGATCCGGCGCCAGAACTCCTCGCGCAGCCGCGGGATCCGCTCCAGCGCCCGCTTCAGCCCGGCCGCGTCGCGGGCCATGCCGCACTCGTCCCAGAGCAGTTCGCCGAGTTCGCGGTGGAAGGAGTCCGGGGTGCGGTCGCCGTCGACGGCGAGGATCAGGTGGAGGCGGTCCTCGACCTCGGCCTCGGTCTCGGTGAGCACCGGGTGGTCGGCGGGTACGGCGGGCAGCGGGTGGCGGGCCAGGTAGTCGTTGAGGGTGGGCGGCAGCACGAAGTAGCCGTCGGCGAGGCCCTGCATCAGGGCGCTGGCGCCGAGCCGGTTGGCGCCGTGGTCGGAGAAGTTGGCCTCGCCGATCGCGAACAGGCCCGGGACGGTGGTCTGCAGGTCGTAGTCGACCCAGAGGCCGCCCATCGTGTAGTGGATCGCCGGGTAGATCCGCATCGGCACCCGGTACGGGTCCTCGGCGGTGATCCGCTCGTACATCTCGAAGAGGTTGCCGTACCTGGCCTCGACGGCGTCCCGGCCCATCCGGCGGATCGCGTCGGCGAAGTCCAGGTAGACGCCCTGGCCGCCGGGGCCGACGCCGCGGCCCTCGTCGCAGACGTTCTTGGCGGCCCGGGAGGCGATGTCGCGCGGCACCAGGTTGCCGAAGGACGGGTAGATCCGCTCCAGGTAGTAGTCCCGCTCCTCCTCCGGGATCTCGGCCGGCGGCCGGGTGTCGCCCTGGGCCTTGGGCACCCAGATCCGGCCGTCGTTGCGCAGCGACTCGCTCATCAGGGTCAGCTTGGACTGGTGGTCGCCGGAGCGCGGAATGCAGGTGGGGTGGATCTGGGTGAAGCACGGATTGGCGAAGTAGGCGCCGCGCCGGTGCGCCCGCCAGATCGCGGTGGCGTTGGAGTTCTTGGCGTTGGTCGAGAGGTAGAAGACGTTGCCGTAGCCGCCGCTGGCGAGGACGACGGCGTCCGCGGTGTGGGAGCGGATCTCGCCGGTGACCAGGTCGCGGGCGACGATGCCGCGGGCCCGGCCGTCGACGACCAGCAGGTCCAGCATCTCGGTGCGCGGGTGGAGCTCCACGTTCCCGGCGGCGATCTGCCGGGAGAGCGCCTGGTAGGCGCCGAGCAGCAGCTGCTGGCCGGTCTGGCCGCGGGCGTAGAAGGTGCGGGAGACCTGGACGCCGCCGAAGGAGCGGGTGTCCAGCAGGCCGCCGTACTCGCGGGCGAAGGGCACGCCCTGGGCCACGCACTGGTCGATGATCTCCACCGACACCTGGGCGAGCCGGTGCACATTGGACTCGCGGGCGCGGAAGTCGCCGCCCTTGACGGTGTCGTAGAACAGCCGGCGGACCGAGTCGCCGTCGTTGCGGTAGTTCTTGGCCGCGTTGATGCCGCCCTGGGCGGCGATCGAGTGGGCGCGCCGGGGGGAGTCCTGGAAGCAGAACTGGACGACGTGGTAGCCCTGTTCGGCCAGGGTCGCGCCGGCCGCGCCGCCGGCCAGGCCGGTGCCGACCACGATCACGGTGTGCTTGCGCCGGTTCGCCGGGTTGACCAGCTTGGCGTCGAACCGCCGCTGGTCCCAGCGCTGTTCGATCGGCCCGGCGGGGGCCTTGGTGTCGGCGACCGGCTCGCCGAGCGTGTAGTCCAGGTAGCTGACGTCAGCACTGCTCACGTCAGCACTGCTCACTCCGCCGCTGCTCACTTCAGGGCTGTTCACTTCACCACTCCGGTCATCACGGCCACGGGGACGGACAGGAAGCCGGCGGTCAGCACGAGCGCCAGGCCGTTGGCGGTCAGCTTGAGGGCCCGGTCCCGGCGGGTGTTGTTGGCGCCGAGGGTCTGCGCGGCGCTCCAGAAGCCGTGCCGGATGTGCAGGCCGAGGGCCAGCATCGCGACGACGTAGATCAGGCAGGAGTACCAGGTGCCGAACGAGGCCACGATGTTCTGGTACGGGTGGCCCTCCTCGGCGGCCGGGTTCACGGTCAGCGTGGTCAGGTCGAGGATGTGCCAGACGATGAACAGTGCCAGGATCACCCCGCCCCAGCGCATGGTCCGGGTCGCGTAGCTCGCCCGGCGGCGCTTGTGCGCGTACTTGCTCGGCCGGGCGGCGAGGTCGCGCCGGCTGAGCTGGTACGCGGAGACGCCGTGCAGCACGACGGAGGCCAGCAGGGCGAGCCGGGCGATCCACAGGAACCACGCGTGGCCCAGGAACGGCCGGCCGATGGTGCGCAGCCAGGCCGCGTAGCCGTTGATGTCGTCCGGGCCGAAGAACACCTTGAGGTTGCCCAGCATGTGCGCGACCAGGTACAGCAGCATGACCAGTCCGGTGACGGCCATGACCGCCTTCTTGCCGACGGTCGACCGCCAGAGCGTCGCCAGGGTGGACGGATGCCGGGCCGTCCGAGTCGCGGTTGTCATGGCTGCCACGGTAGGGACGGCCGCGAGGGTACGTCCAAGACATGATGCGGCTCATGACGATAGGCACCGACTATCGACGCGGCCTATCCTGGCCGGGTGCAGCTCCAACAACTCCGCTACTTCCTGGCCGTCGCCGAGACCCGCCACTTCACCCGGGCGGCCGATGCCGCGCATGTGGCACAGCCGTCCCTCTCGCAACAGATCCGGGCGCTGGAACGGGAGTTGGGTGCCGAGCTGTTCCACCGCACCCGGGGCAACATCGCACTGACCGACGCCGGGGACGCCCTGCTGCCACTGGCCCGGCGCATCCTCGCGGACACCGAGAGCGCCCGGCTGGCCGTCCAGGAGACGGTGCAGCTGCGCCGCGGCCGGGTCCGGCTGGGCGCGCCGCCGAGCCTGTGCACCAGTCTGGTGCCGGACGTGCTGCGGGTGTTCCGGGACCGCCACCCGGGCGTGGCGCTGGTGGTCCGCGAGGGCGGCTCGCGCGACCTGGTCCGCTCGCTGGCGGCGGGGGAGCTGGACCTCGCGCTGATCATCACCCCGACCAGCGGGGAGCAGACGCCCGCCCTGGCCGTCACCGAGCTGCTGCACGAGGAGCTGGTGCTGGTCTCCGCCGAGCCGCGCCCCCGCCGCAAGGTCCGGGTGACCGAGCTGCGGGGGTGGCCGCTGGTGATGTTCCGGGAGGGCTACGACCTGCGGGAGACGACCCTGGCGGCCTGCCGGGCGGCCGGCTTCGAACCGGAGTTCGCGGTGGAGGGCGGCGAGATGGACGCGGTGCTCGGCTTCGTCCGCGCCGGGCTCGGGCCCGCCGTCGTCCCCGGCATGGTCGCGGCCCGCTCCGGCCTGGCGGTCACCCCGTTCGCCGGGCCGGGCCTGGGCCGCACCATCGCCGTCGCCCACGGCTACGAGGTGCCCCCCACCCGCGCCGCCACCGCACTGCGCGCCACCCTCCTCGCCCACCTGCACACCGCCGCCGGCAGCGGCGAACTCCCCCCGGGCACCACGCTGTTGCTGCCATGACCTGGGGCCCGGGGCGCGGGGCCCGGTACGTCATCCGGTGGTCGACGGGCCGCCCGAGCGCAGGGTGAGCAGGGTGATCTCGCTCGGGGCGAAGACCCGGAAGGGCGGCCCCCAGAAGCCGGTGCCGCGGCTGGTGTACAGCTGGGTCCGCTCCCCGTGCCGGCTCAGGCCGTGCACCACCGGCTGGTCGATCCGGACGAGGAGGTTGAACGGCCAGATCTGGCCGCCGTGGGTGTGCCCGGAGACCTGCAGGTCGATCCCGGCGGCCGCCGCCTGCGGGACGTACTTGGGCTGGTGGGCGACGAGCAGGACCGGCCGGTCCGGGTCGGCCCCCGCCAGCGCGCCGAGCAGGTTCGCGCGGTGCCCGGCCAGGCCGGAGGACGCCGCGGTCACGTCGTCGACCCCGGCGAGCACGAGGGTGTCCCCGCCCCGTTCCACCACGACGTGACGGTTGTGCAGCGGCTCCCAGCCCAGGTCCGCCATGCGATCCAGCCAGCCCTGGGCCTCGCTGCCGTACTCGTGGTTCCCCGTGACGTAGACCCTGGCCAGCCGCGACCGGACCGCCCCCAGCGGCGCGGACTGCTGCCGGCGCCGGGCGGGCGTGCCGTCGGCAATGTCGCCGGCGTGGACCACGACGTCCGCGTCGAGCCCGTTGACCACCTCGGTGACCCGTGCCGACCAGTCCGACCGGTCGATCGGCCCGTAGTGGGTGTCGGCCAGCACCACGACCCGCGTCCCGTCCAGACCGGCGCCGAGCCGCGGGAGGTGGACGTCCAGCCGCTTCACCCGGGGCACGCGCATCGCCTCGTAGTGCCCCCAGCCCAGCAGCCCCGCGGAGACCACCGCCACGGCCACGGCCACGGCTCTGGCCCGGTCGGCGCCGCCGACGTCGAGACCGCCCAGCACGAGGTCCGCCAGACCGCCCAGGGCCGACCAGGTGAACAGCACCCAGACCACCCCGAGGCTGGTGTCGGCGACCCGCGCGGCCCGGTCGGACTGCCGCGCCCCGTGGCCCGCGATCATCAGGAAGGGGAAGGCGACCATCCAGGCGGCGAGGACGACCGTGCCGCCGACGAACACCGGGAGCGGCCAGCCTGCGCCGGCGGCGAACAGCGTCCACCACGGCGGAAGGCACAGCACCACGAGCACGAGCACGAGGACGCCCAGCCGCCCGGCCGTCCCCCGCCGCCGCGCGCCCCGGCGCGGTGCCTCCCCGACACTCGCGACCTCGGGCCGGGCGCCGGCCATCGCGGCCTCCGCACCCCCGTCCGCCGACCGGAATTCCGCTCCCGATTTCATGGATTCCCCTGTCGTCACCGCTACCGCCCTCACATCCGCCGCGCCACCCTCGCCCCCATCATCCGCCAGGGCCCGGCCGCCGCCCCTGCCAGGGGCCGGCACCGTCCACGGGCCAGGAGCGGTGTCGCCCGAAAGCCGGATCACCGTCATCTCCGCCCTCCCGCTCCCCGACGGCTCCGTCGGCACGGAGCCACCCTTGGCCTGCTCCGCGACGATGCCATTCGAGTTATCTGAATTATCGTCAACTCTCTTCTGGAGTAGGAGTGCCGTGGCACACTCGGCCTGTACTTCGACTAGGGGGTCTGATGACCGGGGTGGAACTGGTGATGGCGGCGCTGGCCGCCGGGGCGTCGGCCGGGCTGACCGACACGGCGAACAGTGCCGTTCGGGAGGCGTACGACGGGCTCCGCGGGGCGGTGCGCCGTCGGTTGTCCGCACACGGCGAGGAGGTGCTGGACGCTGAGCAGGTGGAGCAGGAGGTCTGGGAGGCGCGGCTGCACGAGCAGCTGACTGCGTCCGGTGCCGACCGCGACCGGGAACTGCTGGCGGCGGCCCAGGCCCTGTTGGCGCTGGTCGGACCGGCAGACGATCGCCGGATCGACCTGAGCCACGCCCAGGGCGTGCAGGTCGGCAACCACTCCACCCAGACCAACCACTTCAACTGAGGGCCGCATCCGATGGACAGCAACGACGGCAGACCGTCTCCGATCGACGCCAGCGAAGCGTCCGGGGTGCAGATCGGGGACGGCGGCCTGCAGATCAACCTGATGGGTGGCGGCCTGCTGCCGCCCGCGCCGGCCGACCGGGGCAGGCGACACCTCTACTTCAAGATCGGCAGCAGTGCCGGGATCAAGTTCGACATGATCCCGCCGGTCGCCCAGTCCCATCCATCGGGAGCGTTGTCCGAGTTCCTGGCGGCGCTGGAGCGGATCGGCATCCCCCAGGACCGGATCGACGCCATCCGGGCCCGTGCCGACGACGTGGCCGTGGCTCCTGCCGGGGAGGTGTTCGTGGCAGCGGTGTTCGCCTTCGCGGCGGCGGTCGACGACGTCACCGACGGGCTGCGGGAGCGCTCGGTCGGTGACGAGTTCGATTGGTTCGTCCTGGCCGACCTGATCGCAAGGGTCTTCCTGATCGGGCGGGCGCGATGGCCCGACGACCCCACATCGGAGACCGGGTCCATGCGGGCAGGCCTCTACGCGCTCGCGGAGCGCCTGGACGTGCCGGCGAGTGTGCGGAAAGAGATCCAGGAATTCGCCACCATGGAGCTTCCCACCGCCACGCTCGACGAGTTCGCAAAGGCCACGATCCGCCTGCAGGAGCTCTGCTACCGCATGCTGTGACGACCGCCCCGCACGCCGGACCTGCCAGGGTCCAGCACCGTCCACGGGCAGGTGTGCGGGGACGCCGAAGGCCCGGGGCGGTTGCCCCGGGCCTTCGGCGGGTGGGTGGTCAGGCGGGGAGGACGGCCTCGAGGGCGGCGATGAGCTCCGCCGCCTCCGGCTCGACCCGCGGCCGGATCCGGGCGGCCACGGTGCCGTCCGGGGAGATCAGGAACTTCTCGAAGTTCCAGGAGACGTCCCCGGCCTGGCCCTCGGCGTCGGCGACCTGGGTGAGCTGCTGGTACAGCGGGTGCCGGTCCTCGCCGTTGACGTCGATCTTCTCGAACAGCGGGAAGCTCACGCCGTACGTGGTGGAGCAGAAGGTCTGGATCTCCTCGGCGCTGCCCGGCTCCTGCCCGGCGAACTGGTTGCAGGGGAAGCCCAGCACGGTGAAGCCGCGCGCGGCGTAGCGCTCCTGGAGGCGCTCCAGCCCGGCGTACTGCGGGGTCAGGCCGCACTTGGACGCCACGTTGACGATCAGCAGGGCCTTGCCCTTGTGGTCGGCCAGCGAGGTGGGCTCGCCGGCGAGGGTGCGCAGCGGGATGTCGTACAGGCTCACGGTGGTGGTCCTTTCGGCAGGTCGGCAGCGGATTCGCGCCCGGGCACACGGTAGCGGCCCCGGACGGGTCAACCGTGCCGGCGCCGCCGGTGTTCCGGGCGCGAGGGGGCGTACGGAGCGGCTCGTACGCCCCCTCGCGACGGGTCGGAGCGCTACGTCAGAGCGCGAGCGGCTTGACGGCCGTCGGCGCGTGCTCCGGGAGGGTGGCGAGCTCCTCGAACTCGTTGACCTTGTCGATGTCGCTGCCGCTCATCGAGATGTTGGTGACCCGCTCCAGGATCGCCTCGACCACGACCGGGACGCGGAACTCGGCGGCCAGCTTCTTGGCCTCCTCGAACGCGGGCAGCAGGCCCTCCGGCTCGGTGACCCGGATCGCCTTGCAGCCCAGGCCCTCGGCGACCTTGACGTGGTCCACGCCGTAGACGCCCAGCTCCGGCGCGTTGATGTTCTCGAACTCCAGCTTGACCTGGAAGTCGATGTCGAAGTTGCGCTGCGCCTGGCGGATCAGGCCCAGGTAGGAGTTGTTGACCAGCACGTGGACGTACGGGATCCGGTGCTGGGCGCCGACCGCCAGCTCCTCGATCATGAACTGGAAGTCGTAGTCGCCGGAGAGCGCGACGACCTGGCCCTCGGGGTCGGCGGTGGCGACGCCCAGCGCGGCCGGGATGGTCCAGCCGAGCGGGCCGGCCTGGCCGCAGTTGATCCAGTGCCGCGGCTTGTAGACGTGCAGCATCTGCGCGCCGGCGATCTGGGAGAGGCCGATGGTGGTGACGTAGCGGGTCTCCGGCCCGAAGGCCCGGTTCATCTCCTCGTAGACGCGCTGCGGCTTGAGCGGCACGTTGTCGAAGTGGGTGCGGCGCTGCAGCGTGGCCTTGCGCTCCTGGGTGGAGGCGGCCCACGCGCCGCGGTCCTTGAGCTGCCCGGCGGCCTTGAGCTCCTCGGCGACCTGGACGAAGAGCTCCAGCGCGGCCTTGGCGTCGGAGGCGATGCCGAGGTCCGGGGCGAAGATCTTGCCGATCTGGGTGGGCTCGACGTCGACGTGGACGAACTTGCGGCCCGCGGTGTAGACGTCCAGGCCGCCGGTGTGGCGGTTGGCCCAGCGGTTGCCGATGCCGAGGACGAAGTCGGAGGCGAGGAAGTTCTCGTTGCCGTAGCGGTGCGAGGTCTGCAGGCCGACCATGCCGGCGTTCAGCTCGTGGTCGTCCGGGACGATGCCCCAGCCCATCAGGGTCGGGATCACCGGGACGCCGGTGAGTTCGGCGAACTCCAGCAGCAGCGCGGAGGCGTCGGCGTTGATGACGCCGCCGCCGGCCACGATCAGCGGGCGCTCCGACTCCTGGAGCAGCGCGATGGCCTTCTCGATCTGGATGCGGTTGGCGGTCGGCTTGTAGACCGGGAGCGGTTGGTAGGCCTCGGGGTCGAAGTCGATCTCGGTCAGCTGGACGTCGATCGGCAGGTCGATCAGGACCGGGCCGGGGCGCCCGGAGCGCATCAGGTGGAAGGCCTGCTGGAACATGCCGGGGACCTGCGCGGCCTCCAGCACGGTGGTCGCGGCCTTGGTGACCGGCTTGGCGATCGAGGCGATGTCGACGGCCTGGAAGTCCTCCTTGTGCAGCCGGGCGACGGGCGCCTGGCCGGTGATGCACAGGATCGGGATGGAGTCGGCGATCGCCGAGTACAGGCCGGTGATCATGTCGGTGCCGGCCGGGCCGGAGGTGCCGATGCAGACTCCGATGTTGCCGGCCTTGGCGCGGGTGTAGCCCTCGGCCATGTGGGAGGCGCCCTCGACGTGCCGGGCGAGCGTGTGCCGGATCCCGCCGGAGGCCTGGAGGGCGGCGTAGAACGGGTTGATGGCGGCACCGGGCACGCCGAACGCGACCTCAACGCCTTCGAGCTTGAGGATCTCCACGGCCGCGCGGGCGGCTGTCATACGAGGCATCGGGTTTCTCCTGCGTCGGCCCGCAGTGGCTCGGAGGGCTCATCTCCTGAATTCCACCATACGGAAGAGCGGTTTCTGTATGTGGAAACAAGGTAGGGCGGGCCTCGTCGGGGCGTCAAGGGGGGCTTCAACAGAATGTGTCAGTCCGCGCCCGAGGGGAATTGGCGGGTCGACCAGGAAGATTCCGTACGAACGGGCGACGATCGTGCGGGCGTACGGAGGGAAGCGATCGTTCCGCGCGGGAAAGCGTGCCCGGTGTGCAGCACACGTGAAGGGGCGGTGACCGAGGTGGGTCCGCCCCGACCCCCTGGGTACCGTCGGTGGCACGCCGGGCCCGTGACGTCCAACTGAGGCCGCGGCAGGGGGGTTCGGGAGCGCCGGGGAGCGGGGGAAGTCCGCCGGCGGCCCCGTCCAGGACCAGCGCGCCCGGTCCGCCGCACCCGAGCGAGGGACGCACCCCCCGGCCGCACCGCGGTCCTCCGCCCTTCCTTCCTCTCCCGCCTTCCCTCGTCTCCCGCTGCGACCTCCCGCTGCGGCCTTCTTCTGCTGAGACCTGCTCCCGCACGGCACCTTTCTCCCGCACGGCACCTTTCTCCCGCACGGCAACCGGCGTGCCCGCAGCGGCGGGCGCGCGGAAGGAACGTCCCCATGCGCTGCTGTACCCCTGCCCGACCCCCGGCGGTGACCGGGTGAACCGACCGCCGCACCGGAGCGAGAGCCCGCCGGGCCGCCCCCGGAAGAACGCCCCGCCGGGCCGGACCCGGCTCTCGATCGCCGCGCTGCGCGCCGTGCCCTGGCGCCGGGACCTGCCCGCCTCGCTGGTGGTGTTCCTGGTCGCCCTCCCGCTCTGCGTCGGAGTGGCCGTCGCCTCCGGCGTCCCGGCCGAGCTCGGCCTGGTCACCGGCATCGTCGGCGGCCTGGTGGTCGGCGCCCTGCCCGGCAGCAGCCTCCAGGTCAGCGGGCCCGCCGCCGGGCTGACCGTCCTGGTCGCCGACGCCGTCCGGCAGTACGGCACCGGCGCCCTCGGCCTGCTGGTGCTCGGCACCGGCCTGCTCCAGCTGGCGATGGGCGCCCTGCGGCTCGGCCGCTGGTTCCGGGCGATGTCCGCCTCGGTGGTGCACGGCATGCTGGCCGGCATCGGACTGACCCTGGTGTTCGGCCAGCTCTACGCGCTCGCCGACCGCCGCGCCCCCGCCACCGGACCGGAGAAGATCGCCGGACTGCCCGGCCTGCTGAAGGACGTCATCACCGCCGCGGCCGAACCGAGCGCGGTCGCCCTCGGCCTCGGCACCCTGCTGGTGCTGTTCGGCTGGAGGTACCTGCCGGAGCGGGTCGCCCGCGCCGTCCCCGCGCCGCTGGCCGCCGTCGGCCTCGCCGCCGCCGTCACCGCCGCCGCCGACCTGCCGGTCGCCCGGATCCGGGTGGCCGGCCTGCTCGACGTCGTCCGGCTGCCCGACCGTGACTCCCTGGGCGCGCTGGCCGGCACCGCCGGCATCGGCACGGTCGTCGCCTTCACCCTGATCGCCTCCGCCGAGACGCTGTTCAGCGCCGCCGCCGTCGACCGGATGCACCACGGCCCGCGCACCGACTACGACCGCGAACTCACCGCCCAGGGCGTCGGCAACACCGTCTGCGGCCTGCTCGGCGCGCTGCCGATGACCGCGGTGATCGTCCGCAGCGCCACCAATGTCCAGGCCGGCGCCAAGACCAAGGCCTCCCGTTTCCTGCACGGCTGCTGGCTGCTGCTGTTCACCGCGCTGCTGCCCGGTGCGCTCGGGCTCGTCCCGCTCACCGCGCTCGCCGCCGTGCTCGTCCACGCCGGCGCCAAGCTCGTGCCGCTGCGCCGGATCGTCGCGCTCTGGCGCGGCCACCGGGGCGAGGCGCTGGTGCTCGTGGTGACGGCGGTCTCGATCATCGCCACCGACCTGTTCGAGGGGGTGCTGATCGGCATCGGCCTGGCGGTGGTCAAGTCCGCCTGGCAGACCTCCCACCTGCAGATCGCGGTGGAGGAACTGGTGCTGCCGAGCGGCCAGGCGCTGCACCGGGTCCGGCTGAGCGGCAACGCCACCTTCCTGCGGCTGCCCCGGCTGCTGGACACCCTGGAACGGCTGCCGGACGACCGGCCGGTCGAGCTGGACTGGTCCGGGCTGCGCCACCTGGACCACGCCTGCACGGTCGCCCTCACCTCCTGGGCCGCCCAGCACCGGGCCCGCTCCACCGCACCGCTGGCCGTCGAACCGCCGCTGCCTTCGGTGGCCTGACGGGCTGTCCGGCTAGCCTGGTCGCCGGTTCGGGAGGGTCCGAACCGGCGACCAGTGCCGTCGACACAAGGAGCGCAGAGCCGTGATCGCAGCCTTTTCGGTGACCCCGCTGGGGATCGGCGAGGACGTGGGGGAGGCGGTCGCCGCCGCCGTCCGGGTGGTCCGCGCGAGCGGGCTCCCGAACCGGACGGACGCGATGTTCACCAGCATCGAGGGCGAGTGGGACGAGGTGATGCCGGTGATCCGGGAGGCGATCGAGGCGGTGAAGGCCCACAGCAACCGGGTGAGCACGGTCATCAAGATCGACGACCGGGTCGGGGTCACCGACGGCCTCACCGCCAAGGTCGCCTCCGTGGAACGCCACCTCGCCGAGGGTTAGCGCCTGCCCCGTTCGGCGACCGGCTCCGGCCGGCGCCGGGCACCACGCGGGAGCGGCCTCAGTCCAGGACCAGCACTGCTTCCCGCTGCACGGGGATGCCGGTGGCCTGCGCGGCCTTCGCCTCCACCGTCCACACTCCCGGCGGGGGCGAGAAGGTGGCACTGTAGCCGCCGTCGCCGTCGGGGCGCAGCCGCCGCCGCTCGACGGTCTCCCCGCCGGCCGCCGAGACGAGGCGGGCCTCCAGGAGGAGGCCGGGGTCCTCGGACACCGCGGTCACCGGCAGCGGGGTGCCGGCGGCCACAGCCTCCGGGACGTCGATGCCGAACCCGGTGCCGAGTGTCTGGTACGGGCGGTGGTCCAGCGCTTCGTATCGGTCGTACAGCTGGCGGTGGAGCATGGCGTCATTGGGCAGGGCCGTGTGCCCGAGACGGAACCAGTCGACCCGGGCGGCGTCCTCCCACTCGGGTGGCGTGGCCGACAGGCACGGCACGGTGCCGTCCCCCTGCCAGCGGTCCTGGTCCCCGAAGCGGTCCGCGTAGGTGACGGTCCCCCCGCTCACGCCGAGCGCGACGTCGGTCGGCTCCCCCTTGCCACCCGAGGCGAACACCCGGTACGCGGCGGGGCGGCCCGCCATCAGGTCGGCCGCGGCGTTCCGGCGCACCGCCTCGTCCAGCTCGCGGCGGAAGGCGAAGGCGTCGTCGACCATGGCGCTGTCGAGGTCGGGAAGGGGCACCGCGTTCAGCCGCGTCCCCGAGGCGTGGTCCGTCACGCACTGGTAGGTGGGCAGGAGTTGGTGGACGGACGGCATGGTGCGGGCAGCTGTCACGAGGGCTTCGCGCAGCCTGGTCCCGATCCCGAGGAGCTTCCTGCCGGACAGGGTCCCGGTGAGGATCCGTACGGCTTTCACCGCACCCGAGTACGGCGTTCCGATGGTCACCAGTGACCGGGCGGTCTCCCGCCCGCCCAGTACCTCGAGGTAGTAGCGGGTGACCAGGCCCCCCATGGAATGGCAGACGAAGACCACGCGGGGTTCCTCCTCGTCGCCCGCCGCCCGTCGTTCCTCGCGCCACCGCGCGAGTTCGCGGCCGGTGAACTCCTTCAGCAGGGCCGCGGAGTGCCGGTTGGACAGCCGCCAGTCGTAGGGGAACACGGCGACCCGCCCCTCGGCCAGCTCCCCCAGGTGCCGGGCCAGCTCCCGGTACGCCACGTGGGGCAGCAGCCCCGGGTAGATGCGCGGTTCCCGCAACAGGCCGGCGGGCGTCAAGGCGTACGGCCCGTCGGGCGCCTCGTCGCCCAGTCCGGGAGGCAGTGTCAGACGTTCGAAGAACCGTTCGGCGCCCAGGGCCAGTCTGCCGCCGACGCCGAACGACAGGTTCCACACGTCGCGACCGTCTCCGTCGCGCAGAACGCTTCCCATCACCCCGGGGACGAACACCACAAGATCGTGTGCCACCTGCTGATCCTCCTTCACTTCGCCGGTTCGCTGTCGGTGCCGACGTTCAGGCCGGAACGGCGCCGCCGGGCGGGGACACCGTCAGGACGTCCATGCGTTCCAGGCCCACGGACGCCACGACGAGCTCGGATCCCCCCGGCGCGGCCTGTGCCATCACCTGGTAGACGGCGAAGCCGCGATCGGGTACGCCCGGCGCGGGCCGATCCGCGTGCACGTCCCACAGGTGCAGCACGTGCGAGGCGTCGGCGGCCAGGACCACCACGCGGTTGCCCGGCAGGCTCCGGCAGACCAGGGAACGCACCGCCGTCACCGTCGTGCTCAACGGGCGCAGTTCCACGGCGCCGCGCGCCGCCTCCAGTGCCGCCGGCTGTGCGACGAAGACACCCTTGTCCGTCGCCACGGCGACATGCCTGCGCCCGTTGTCGTCGTGCGTGCCGGACAGGGCGCGGACGGGTGCACGGTCCGACGGCCTCAGCGGCACCGGGGTGCCGGGCTCCTCCCCGTCCCACAACCACACGGTGTCGCCCGCACCGGCGATCAGGAAGGAGCGGCCCAGCGGCGACTCGACGAAGGAGAGGCTGCGCACCATGTCGTTGGGCACGTGCAGGGGCGGCAGGGCCGTGGCGGACCGTACGTCCCAGCGCCGGACATGGCGGTTGTCGGCGGCGAACACCCGGACGGCCCGGCGGGCGGCCAGAGTCACGGCCCTCACCGTGCCGTCCTCACCGGGCGCGACGGGCAGGGCGGTCGCCGCGCCGGCCCCGAGCCGGCGGACCACGACGGTGGGCCCGTGCGCCGTGCTCCGCCCGGCTGCCGCCAGCCACAACGCACCCGAGGTGTCAGCGCGCAGATCCACGGCCTTGTAGGCGGCGAGCTCCGACTCGTCGTGGACGACCCGCCCCCGCAGGTCCCACACCCGCACGGCTCCCCGGGCGGCGACGACCACGGCACCCTCGCCGGGAGCGGTGCACACCAGGGCCCCGGCGTGCTCCAGGCCCGGTGCGGGCAGCCCCGTGCGGCCGCTCGGGGAGCCCGCGTCCGCGGCGGGCCCGTGCTCCCACACCCGTACCCGGCTCCCGTCGGCCACGGCCACCCGGCCGCGCAGTACCGTGACGGAGGTCGGCCGCGACCGGAGTCCGGTCAGCGGGGCGAGCTCACGGCGGGCTGCCACGTCCCACTGGCGGATCCGCCCGCCGTCCACCGCGAAGAGCAGCGGGTTCGTGGAGTCGGTCAGGGCGGCGGTCGCTCCCGAGGGGTGCCGGAGACGGGCGCTGAAGACGGACTCCGCCCGCAGCTGCCGGCCCTCCTCGTCGAGCCGCCACACGCGAACCTGCGGGCTCGACGTGGTGACCGCGGCCACCCAGGGACGGTCGCCCGCCGTGGTGACGGCGAGGCATTCCACCCGGCCGGCGTCGGAGCCGAACGCGCCGCGCCCCACGCCGACCCACGGATCCAGGGCGACCACCCCCCGCTCGCCGCCGACCAACAGGCAGGGCGAGCCCCCGACGGTGGTGACGGCCGTGGCGTACACCTCGCCCACCCGGCTCCGCCAGAACCCGAGATGCCGAAGCCGGCCTTCCCGCCAGTCCCAGACGGCCACATGGGTGCCGAAAGCGGCCGCGACGATCTCCCGGCCGGCCGCGATCCCCACGGCGACGGCGCTGATGGGCGCCGCCCAGCCGAGCATGTGGACGAGTCCCGGCCCGCGCCGCGGCCAGACCAGGACGCGTTCGGCGGCTGCCGCCACCGCTGCGATCCCGCATTCGTGGGAGGGAGCGGCCAGTGCCGTCAGCCGAGGGGTCGCCGCGCCGAGTGCGGCGGGTACGTGGCCCCGTACGAGGTCGGGCCGACCACCGAGGGTGCTCCAGTGCCACAGGCGTTCGGCGGCGGCGTAGAGTCCTCCGTCCGGGCTTGCCGACACGACGAGGACGTCTCCGAACGGCAGGCCCAGGCTGCGTTCGGGGGCGGACCGCTCAGCGGTGGTCCACTCGTCCGTCCAGTGCAGGTGTGCGGCGGAACGCGCCCAGGGCATGAGTTCCGGCTGCTGACGCAGGGCCTCCGCCTGCAGCAGGGCGGCGCGTTCGTCCGGCGACCTGCGCGCCAGGTCCTCGGCGATCGGCCGGTACAGGTCCACCTCCGCCGAGGCGGCCGCGCCGGGCTGGTCGAGTTGGGCCACGAGCCGCTCGGGATCGAGCCGGACGAGCAGTTCGGCGTCCTGGAGGAGACCGGCCAGCCGACCGGCCCGGGCGGCGTGCGCGGCCGCGTACCGCGCGATGTAGGAGTTGGTGGCGCCGCGGCCTCGGTACAGCTCGTGGTGGACCTGGTGGAGCACCGCGGCCATCGTGGCGTGCGTCTCGGCGTCCGGGAGGCCGGCGGCGCGCAGCACGTGGCTGACGAGCGCCTCGTGGTTCAGCCGGAAGACCGGCTGGCCGGCCTCACCGTGCGCCACGATGTGCGCGCCGCCGAACTTGCGCATCGCGACGATGTCGTGGGCCTCGTAGTGATGGCTCTCTCCTCGCGCCTCGGCCAGTGCCCGGGCCGCCAGGAGCCAGATCCTGTCGTCCTCCGGCAGACCGGCTCCGAAGGAGAGCGCCAGCGGGATCAGGAGTCCAAGAGCCCAGCCGGCGGCGCAGGTTGCGCCCGGTGCGGCCGTGTCCAGCGCCCGGATCTCGTGGTCCAGGGCCTCGTCCAGTCCCGAGGCCAGCACCTGCCGGAACTCCTCGTCCTCCGGTCCCACCGCCCGGTTCAGCCGCAGCAGGGCGGAGCAGTGCAGCTTCGCCACCAGGAAGGTGCCCGCGCTCCGGTGCCCCAGGGCGCGGCACACCGCGTCGAGTGTCCCCTCGGCGTCGCGGTACGGCCCTTCCGGGCCGCCGAGGCGGGCGCGCACATAGCCGAGGATGTCGTCGTCCCGGTCCGGCGCGCGGTCGAGGTCGAACCTGAGTGCGCCGTCCAGGAGCGCGGCGGCACCCCCTTCGGGCAGGGGTCGCGTGCCGATCAGGACGCGGACGGTCGGCTCGTGGGAGAGCGGGATCAGGACCTCGACGATGAGCGAGTCCAGGTGGGCCGGGTCGGTCTCGTCGAGCCCGTCGACCAGGAAGGTCGTCGACGCGGCGTCACGGCACTTCGTCAGCAGGGCGTCCATCAGCGCCCGCAGATCCGGCCAGCCGTCCCCGGGTTCCTCGAGTTGCAGGCCCTCGGCCAGCTCACGCGCGCATTCGAGGGCGCTGCGGCCGCGGCACTGGATGCCGGCGTCGATGGCGCTGAGCATCGCCCGTCGGCGGATCGGCGAAAGCCCTCTGAACTGCGGGGTGTTCGCGATGGTCATCAGGGCCAGCTGGGCGAGTAGAGCCGACTTGCCGCTGCCCGGGCCCCCGGTGACGATCAGCGCGCCGTTGCGGCCGGATGAACCGATCCAGTCGACGAGGCGGCCGAGGTAGTTCCGCCGTCCGGTGAAGAAGCCGGCGTCGTCCTCCACGAGCAGCCCGGTGAAGCGGCTGCGCAGCATCGTCTGCACGTGGGCGTCGAGCAGCTCCTGCCGACGCGACCGGGCAGCCGTGGACAACGGCCGGGCGAGCGCGTCGTAGTACGGGTTGACGATCAGGCCGACGAGCCTGCTGCCGCCGTGGAACTGCGGGTACACCAACTCGTCGGCGAGCACACTGCTGACTGCCTCGACCACCTCGGACGCGTGCAGTGCCTGGGCGTACGGCGTCCACAGCAGCCGCTCGCGGAACTCGAAGCGGGGATCGTCGCAGACGCGGCGGAACGCGTTCAGCCAGGCGCCGAGCTGCGCCCGCTGGTCGCCGTGCACCGTGCCGAGGACGCCCACCCCGCGGAAGTCGGGTGAGCCCTTGGCGGCCGGCCGCGGGCCGAGGTGGTCGTCCTCTCGGTCGAAGAAGCCCGCGTGCACCTCGCGGGCGGCGTCCGAGGCGTGGCAGGTGTCGAGGACCACCAGGATGTCGCCGCTCGCCTGTCTGAGCAGTTCGGCCATGTCCTCGGTGGTCAGGCTGCCGTCGTACTGGTCCGGATCGAGGTCCCGGCAGGGCAGGACGACCGCCCTGCTCCGGCCCTTCTTGATCCCGTGACCGATCCAGTAGAGGATCTTCCGCCTGGCGGGCGAGGCCGCGAAGCGGCGCAGCCCCTGAAGGACCTCGTGCCTCGTGCCCGTGACGGGCGGGGCGTCGGTCGTGAAGCCCAGCCGACGCGCCAGTGAGCGGAACTCCTCGGCGTGCTTGCGGGCGCCGGGCAGGTCGAAGTGCGGGTGGTGATCGTAGGTGTCCAGGCACACCACAACGGCCTCGCCGTGGTCCCCGCCCATCCCCACTCGACCTCCCCCGTCCGTGGCAGATCATGTTGCCGCTCGTCACACCGGTGTGCAACTGTCATGTATCAGAAGCGGATTGACGGATGGGGGAACCCTTGCGCGACCGGGAGCACTTCCGTATCGGGCCACTGCGCACCACCTGTTACGTCTACGAAGGGGACGGCACCCGGCCCATCAGCGAGCGGAACCTCAGGATCTACTACGAGGCCGACGATCCCGTGTTCGTGCCGGAGGAGGTGCGGCGCTGGCGCCAGGAGATCGAGGACGAGCAGCGCACCCGTGCGGTGGCGGGCCGTGACCGGCGCTGGAACCATCCGCTGTTCGCGGTGGAGACGGTGGCCGTCACCCGCAGCGACGACCGCGAGGACCCGATCGTGGAGATCAGGTTCTCGTCGGCCGACTACTTCACCTTCCTCGCCGCCCAGCAGCTGGATCGGGCCCTGGAGGACGGCGAAGGCGCGGGAAGGACGCTGCGGGAGCACTACCTGGACGGCCAGGACCCCATCCTCGTCAACGGCTTCCTCTCCGCCAGCTTCGGCGCCAATGTGGCCGTCGTGACGGGCCGCGACCAGAAGATGCTGTTCTCCCGGCGCAGCGCGACCGTCGGCATGAACGCCGGGAACTGGAACTCCTCGGCCAACGAGGGGCTGTCCGGGCGGCACGACCTCAAGGACGGGGTGCCCGACCTCTTCGGTGCCGCCCGCCGTGCCCTGCGTGAGGAGCTGGCCGTCCACGAGGACGACCGCTGCGAGCTGGAGCTGCTCTCCTTCGCGATGGACACCGAGCTGCACCAGTGGGCCGCGTTCTTCCTGGCCGTGCTGCCGGATCTCAGCGAGGAGCAGCTGCGCGACCGGTGGAGCAGGGGCATCGACGACAAGTGGGAGCACAGCGAGTTCCGCTTCGTCCCGGCCGAGCCCGACGACGTGCTGGCGTTCATGCTCAGTCCCGAGGTCCGGGGCCGTTGGACGGCCTGCGGCCCGGCCCTGTTCCACCACGGGCTGGTCCGCCTGATGACGCGGCGGCTCGGCGACGCGGGTAAGGGGCGGATAGGGGTGGAGAAGGCCATTGACCGCGCCGTGGCCGCACTCGCCGACACGGGGGGAGCAAGCGGGCCCGCCTGATCGGTGCGCCGTCTCGGCCGGCCGGGGCCGCGGCCGGCCGAAAGCAGCCGCGGCCGCCGGGGGGTTGTGCGGCTCGGGACCAGGGGCGGTCGTCCTCCCGTGCGGGTGACTTCCGCACCGTCGGGGCTGGGCTCAGGTCGTGGTGCTCGGGGCTTCGGCCGGGGCCGGTTCGGCCGGTGCGCCGGCGGCGGAGCGGCGGGTCAGGGCGCGGTCCAGGGCGTACGGGCCGGAGCCGAGCACGGCGATGGTGAGGAACGCCCAGCAGAACATGACCGAGGCCTCGCCCCCGTTCTGCAGCGGCAGCAGCGCGTGTTCCTGGTGGACGGTGAAGTAGGCGTAGGCCATGGAGCCGGAGCAGAGCAGGGCGGCCGACCGGGTGCCGGCGCCGAGCAGGACCAGGGCGCCGCCGACGAGTTGGATCAGGGCAGCCCACCAGCCGGGCCACTGGCCGAGCGGGAGGGTGCCGCCGCCCTTGGCGCCGCCCAGGACGCCGAAGAGCGAGGCGGCGCCGTGGCAGGCGAAGAGCAGGCCGACGACGATCCGAAAGGCCGTCAGCACCACGGGTCTGGCGGCCTCGGCGGCCTGGCGGGGGGTGGTGGGGAAGTGTGCGGACATGCCGGAACGCCTCCTGTGGGGAGGAGGGATGGGGCGGTAAGGCTAGCCTTGGTCTAGTCCACTTGGCAATGCCCTGTCAGATGTTCGGCGCGGGTCGGAGCTCGGCTTTTCTTGACCGATCATTCTTGAACTGGCTAGGGTGTGCGACATGGCCAGAACGAAGGAATTCGACCCGGACGCGGTACTGCAGGCGGCCCTCGAGCTGTTCTGGCAGCGCGGCTACGAGGCCACCTCGATGGCCGACCTGGTCGAGCGCCTCGGCATCGCCCGGGCCAGCATCTACGCCACCTTCGGCAGTAAGCACGAGCTCTACCTGCGGGCGCTGGAGCGGTACGCCGAGCAGACCGACCCGGTGCTGCTGGCGGAGCTGTCCCAGCCCGGTCCGGTGCTGCCGGCCGTCCGGGCGCTGGTGCGGCGGTACGCGGCGGAGTCGGCCGGGGGCCGGCGGGAGCGCGGCTGCTTCGTCATCAACACCGCCGTCGAACTCGCCCCGCACGACCCCTCGGCGGCCCGCCGGGTGGGAGCCAGCCTCGCCCACCTGGAGACGGTGCTGACCGCCGCCCTGGTGCGGGCCGAGGCGCAGGGCGAACTGCCCGCTGGGCGGGAGCCCCGGGCGCTCGCCCGGATGCTGATGGTGCTGATGCAGGGCATGCGGGTGATGGGCAAGACCGCCGACGGCGCGGCCCGGGTGGGGGACGCCGCCGAGCAGGCGCTCACGCTGCTGGACCCGAGGTGACGGCCGGCGACTGACGACCGGCGGCCGAGGCCTGACCGGTCGCGTCCTCTGCTGTTCATAATCTGGACCGAACGGTCTTTATAGAGAAGGGGAGGTTCTCATGAGTGCCGCTACGGCGGGTCGGTTCGGATTCGCACTGCTGGGCGTCGTACAGGCGGTGCTGATCTTCACGATCACGATCCTCACCGTTCCGCTGCCACTGGTGGCCCGGGAGTTCGGGCTCGGCCCGTCCGGAGTGCTGCTGCTCAGCGCCTCCTACGGGCTCACCTTCAGCTCCCTGCTCCTCCTCGGCGGTCGGCTGGCCGACCGTCACGGCGGGCGCCGGATCCTCCGAGCGGGCCTGCTCCTGCTCGGCGCCGCCTCGATCGCCTGCGCCCTCGCGCCCGGCTACCCCGTCCTGCTCGCGAGCCGCCTCGTCCAGGGCGCCGGCGCGGCCCTCACCGCCCCGGCGGCGGTCGCGGTGGTCCGCGTGCTCCACCCCGAACCCGCCGCCTACCGACGGGCGATGGCCACCTGGGGCGGCCTGTCGGTGCTCGGCGCCACCGTCGGCAGTGTGCTGTCCGGCGCGGTCGCCGCCGCGGTCTCCTGGCGCTGGCTGTTCGCGGTGCCCGTCCTGGTCGCCCTCACCGGACTCGCCCGCTCCGGCACGCTGCCCGCCGCCACCCCCGCCGGGCGCCGCCCGGCCCTGGACCTGCGCGGCGCGGCCCTCGCCACCGCCGGTGTCTGCGCGGCGAGCTACGCCCTGGTCGCGTCCACCGACGGCTGGGCCGACCCCGAGGTGTACGGGCCACTGCTCGCCGGACTCGCCCTGCTGCTCGCCTTCGCCGCCGCCGAACGCCGCACCGCCGACCCGCTGCTGCCGCCCGGTTTCCTGGCCGACCGGCGCCGCGCCGTCGCGCTCGCCGCCGTCATGGTGACCGCCGCCGGCACCACGCTGACCTTCGTCCTGCTCTCGCTCTACCTCCAGCAGCAGCGCGGCTGGAGCGCCGCCGCCACCTCCGCGGCCTTCCTGCCGTACGCGGCCGCCCTGCTGCTGTCCGGCCGCCTGGCCGGCCCGCTGACCGTCCGGTACGGCCCGGCGCCGGTCACTGCCGGCGGGCTCGCCGTGGCGGGTGCCGGACTCGCCCTGCTCGCGGGCCTCGCTCCCGGCAGCGGGTACACCCTCGGGCTGCTGCCCGGACTGCTCCTGCTGCCCGCCGGAGCCGCCGCGGCCTTCGCCGGAGCGGCCGTCCTCGCCACCGGCGGGGTGGCCCCCGAGCGGACCGGCCTGGCCGCGGGCGTGTACAACACGGCCATGGAGCTCGGCCCCACCGCCGGGTTGGCCGCCCTGATGGCGCTCGCCGCCACCCGCGCGAGCGTCGTCGGCGGATACGCCACGGCCTTCGCGGCGGCCGCCGCCGGGCTGGCACTCACCGCCGTCGCGGTCGCCGCCCTGTCCCGAACCACCAGCGCGCCGGAACCAAGCACCACCGCACCGGATCGCATCACCACCGGACCGGAACCAAGCACCACCGCGCCGGAGCCAAGCACCACCGCGCCGGAGCCAAGCACCACCGCACCGGAGCCAAGCACCACCGCACCGGAACGAACCAGCACCGCGTCAGAACGCACCACTCGGATCAAGGAGTTCACCTCATGACCACGCGTTTCGCCGACAAGTCCGTCCTCGTCACCGGTGGCGGCAGCGGCATCGGACGGGCCATCGCGCTCGCCTTCGCCCAGGAGGGCGCCCGGGTCGCGGTCGCCGGCCGCTCCGCGGGCCCGCTCGCCGAGACCGTCGAGCTGATCGAGCAAGCCGGCGGCAAGGCGGTCGCGCTGACCGGCGACGTGACGAACAGTGAGGACGCCGCTCGGCTGGTCCGCGAGACGGTCGAGCGGTTCGGCGGGCTGGACGTCGCCGTCAACAACGCCGGGGTGCTCGGCGCCCTCGGCCCGGTCGCCGACATCGACGAGGCCGAGTGGCAGCGGGTGATCGACATCAACGTCACCGGCACCCTGCTCGCGATGCAGCACCAGATCGGCCACCTGCGGGCCCACGGCGGCGGCGCGATCGTCAACGTCTCCTCCAATGTCGGTGCCCACCGGCGGATCGCCGGCATCGGCGCCTACGCCGCCAGCAAGGCCGCCGTCACCGCACTGACCCGCGCCGCCGCCCTCGACCACATCGCCGAGGGCGTGCGGATCAACCTGGTGAGCCCCGGCCCGGTGGACACCCCCATGTCCTCCCGCCCCGGCGAGAGCGCCGCCGACAAGGGTGAGCGGATGAAGGCCCAGGTCCCGCTCGGCCGGGCCGGCGCGGTCGAGGAGATCGCCGCCGCCGTGCTCTACCTCGCCTCGCCCGAGGCGGGCTACACCGTCGGCGCCGACCTGGTGCTGGACGGCGGCGCCACCGCCTGACCGCCGCCGGGCCTACTCGCCCAGCCAGTCCCCGGGCACCGCCTCGTACAGCGCCTCCAGCGCCTGCGGGGTGCGTGCCCGGGCCGTCATCCAGGCGTCCTCGACCACCCCGACCAGCACGTCCGGCCCCTGGTACCAGCGGCAGTTCCGGCCGAGTGCGGGCAACTCGCGGAAACCGGCGGGAAGTTCGTCCTCCGACTCGATGACGTCGGTCAGCTCGTGGTCCTCCAGTAGCTTCTCCGTCATCGCCATCACCGCGGCCGCCGTCGAGAAGCGCTCCTCCCAGGGCTCCCACCGCTCCGCCGACTTGTCGGCGAGGTCCGGCCGGATCACCGTCGGCGGGTCCTTGTGGTCGAGGCTGTCGCGGTCGGCGCCCTCCTGCTCGTGGCCGACGCCCTCCTGCTCGGCGCCCTCCCGCTCGTGGCCGACGCCCTCCTGCTCGACGCCCTCCCGCTCGTGGCCGACGCCCTCCTGCTCGACGCCCTCCCGCTCGTGGCCGACGCCCTCCCGCTCGACGCCCTCCCGCTCGAGGTCGGTCAGCAGCACGCCCCAGTGCGCGCAGCCCTGGTTCTCCGCCCGGTAGACCAGCGCCCCATCGAGTACGAACAGTTCGTCCGGCGTCAGCAGCACGTCCTGGTTGCTGGTCAGGTCCGCCCGCCGGCCGAACAGCCGGTACGCCTCGCGCAGCGCCGTCGGCAGCCGCAGGCCCAGCCGCTGTTCGGCGGCGTCGAGTTCGGCGTCCGAGAAGCCGTCGTCCGGCCCGAGTGGCTCGCCCCAGTACGCGGCGAAGCCCCTGACGAGTGCCCAGGAGCCCGCGCGGCAGCGCAAACTTTCGGCCATTGCGGCCCGTATGTCGAATTCCGTTTCGTCCACCCGCGCACCGTACGACACCCCTCCGACAACGCGGTGAACCGCTCAACCGCCGTCCGGGAGCCCGTCCGGGCACGACCGGCCGAATCTGACGCGAACGCGTAATCCGGGTGACACCCGTTGATCACCACGAGGTTCCCGCCGCGTCGTGTGGGCAAGACACGGTTTCGGCCGGAACCGACATCACGAAAGGCGGACGCGCACCGCATGCCGACCGCACCGCACACCGCGCCCCGGGTGGGCCGCCGAAGCCGCTGGGGAGAACACGGGCTCGCCTGGGCCTTCCTGCTGCCCTCCCTGGTGGTCTTCGTCCTCTTCATCGGCTACCCGCTGGGACGGACGATCTACCTGAGCGGGCACGCCAACGACCTCTTCGGCGCGCCCTCCCGCTTCGTCGGGACGAAGCACTACACCGACCTGCTGACCTCGGCGGACTTCCGCCGCACCCTCGTCACCACGGGGCTGTTCACCGTGCTCACCGTGGTGCCCGGGGTGCTCGGCGCGCTGGCGCTGGTGCTGCTCCTGGAGAACCGGATCCGGGGCGTGCGACTGCTGCGCTCCGCCTTCGCGCTGCCCTTCGCCTTCTCGGTGGCCAGCGCGTCGGTGGTCTTCGCGGTGTTCTTCAACCCGGCCAGCGGGGTGCTCAACGGCCTGCTCTCGCACGTCGGCCTCGGCCCGATCGGCTGGCTGACCGACTCCCGGTACGCGCTGGTGTCGGTGGCCGTCACCACGGTCTGGATGAACCTCGGCTACAACGTGCTGGTGCTGTCCGCCGGCATCGGCTCGATCCCGGGCGAGATCGTGGAGGCGGCCCGCATCGACGGCGCGTCGGGCCTGCGGCTGGCCCGCTCGATCACCATCCCGATGCTCGGCCCGAACCTGTTCTTCCTGACCGTGGTCTCCACCGTCCACGCGCTGCAGAGCTTCGGCCAGATCCACATCCTCACCAAGGGCGGGCCGGACGGCTCCACCCGGACCCTCGTCTACTCCGTCTACGAGAAGGCCTTCGCCTACGGCTCCAGCGACTTCGGCACCGCGAGCGCCCAGGCCGTGGTGCTGCTCGTGGTCGTCCTCGCCTGCACGGCCGTCCAGTTCGGCGTCCTGGAGCGGAAGGTGCACTACGCATGACCACCATCGCCACCGGAGCCGAGGCGCCCGAGGCGTCGAAGGCGCCCCGCCCGCGCACCCGCCCCCTCGCCGGGCGCTCCCCGCGCGACCTGCTCGGCCGCGCCGCGGTCTACCTACTGCTTGCCGTCGCCGTCGTCACCGTGGCCTTCCCGGTGTACTACGCGATCGCCGGCGCCTTCATGGGCCCGTCCGAACTCTCCTCGTACCCGCCCGCGCTGGTACCGCACTCGGTCACCGGACGGAACTTCTCCGGCGCCGTGGACGCGATCCCGCTGGCCCGCCAGTACGCCAACTCGGCGATCGTGGCCACCGCCATCACCCTCGCCCAGCTGTTCACCTCGATCCTGGCCGCGTACGCCTTCGTCTTCCTGCCGCTGAAGGCCCGGGCCGCGGTGTTCGGGGTGTTCCTGGCGACGCTGATGGTCCCGTGGGAGGCCATCATCATCCCCAACTACCTGACGCTGTCCGGCTGGGGTCTCGGCAACACCTACTTCGGCCTGGTGCTACCCTTCCTGGCCTCCGGCTTCGGCACCTTCATGCTGCGCCAGGCCTTCCGCCAGCTGCCCGGCGAACTGCGCGACGCCGCCCGGATCGACGGCGCCGGCCACTGGCGGTTCCTGTGGCGGATCGTCGTCCCGCTCAACAAGCCCGCGCTCGCGGCGCTGTCGATCTACGTCTTCCTCTCCGCCTGGAACCAGTACTTCTGGCCGCTGATCATCACCCGCACGGCGAACATGCAGACCCTGCAGATCGGCCTCACCTCGCTGCGCGACTCCGAGATGGCCGACCCCGGGCTGATCCTGGCCGGCGTCGTGCTCTCCCTGCTGCCCACCCTCGCCCTGGTGGTCTTCGGCCAGCGCTTCATCGTCCGCGGCCTCACCGCGGGCGCGGTGCGCTGACCCTCCGTCCCGCCCACGTCCGTCCCGCCCACGTCCGTCCCGCCCGCGTCCGTCCTGCCCGCGTCCGTCCTGTCGACGTGCGCCCCCTCCTACCAGAGAGAGAACCCTCGTGAAGAAGAGTGCACGCGCGCTCGCGGCCCTGCTGGTGGCCGGCCTGTCCCTGACCGCCTGCAGTTCCTCCGGTGGCTCCGGCTCCGGCGGCTCCAACGACGCCGCCGCGCCCGGCGCCCAGGCCCTCGACCAGGCCTCCGGCGTCACCAGCGTCGAGTTCTGGCACTCGATGACCGGCAAGAACGCCGAGGTGCTCACCGGGCTGGTCGACCAGTTCAACGCCGCGCACCAGGGCAAGATCGAGGTCAAGGCGCAGTTCCAGGGCAAGTACGACGAGCTGGTCACCAAGTACAAGGCCTCGGTGCAGCAGAAGGGCACGCCCGCCCTGGTGCAGGTCTACGACATCGGCACCCGGTTCATGATCGACTCCAAGCAGACCGTCCCCGCCCAGGCCTTCGCCGACAAGGACGGCTACGCGCTGGACGACCTGGACGCCAACATCCGCAACTACTACTCGGTCGGCGGCAAGCTCCAGTCGATGCCGTTCAACTCCTCGATGCCGCTGCTCTACCTGAACACCGACGCCTTCAAGGAGGCCGGCCTCGACCCGGCCCAGCCGCCCAAGGACCTCAACGAGCTGGGCGAGCTGGCGAAGAAGCTGACCAAGAAGGACGCCGACGGCAAGACCGTCCGCTACGGTTTCGGCGCCGCCATCTACGGCTGGTTCGTCGAGCAGCTGCTGGCCGAGTCCGGCTCCATGTACTGCGACAACGACAACGGCCGCAGCAACAAGGCCGGCAAGGTCGTGTTCGACTCCGCGCAGGGCGCCCGGATCGTCCAGTGGTGGGCCGACCTGGTCAAGGGCGGCTACGCGGCCAACACCGGCCGCACCACCGACGACGCCCAGGCCGCCTTCAAGGCCGGCACCGTCGCGATGCACCTGGAGTCCACCGGCGTGCTGCGCGGCTACACCGAGGCGGCGAAGTTCGGCGTCGGCACCGCGGCCTTCCCGAAGGTCACCGCCGCCGACCAGGGCGGCCCGGCGATCGGCGGCGCCTCGCTGTGGATCAGCGGCCCCGGCCACTCGGACGCCGAGAAGCGCGCCGCCTGGGAGTTCGAGAAGTTCGTGACGGCCCCCGAGCAGCAGGCCGTCTGGCACACCGGCACCGGCTACTTCCCGGTCAACACGAAGTCCCTGGACGACCCCAAGGACAAGGAGTGGGTGGCCAAGTACCCGCAGTTCCAGACCGCGATCGACCAGCTGAAGACCACCAAGCCCACCCCGGCCACCGCCGGCTGCCTGCTCGGCGTGATGCCGCAGGCCCGCAAGGGCGTGGAGACCGCGATCGAGCAGGCCATCTCGGGCAGCAAGTCGGCCCAGCAGGCGCTGGCCGACGCGGCCAAGGAGCTGCAGCCGGCGATCGAGAGCTACAACAGCTCGGTCGGCTGAACCAGCACCAAGGCCACGGCCAGGACGACGGCCCGCCCCGCGCACCACGCGCCGGGCGGGCCGTCGTCCGTCATGCCGAGAGCGCCTCGCCGTGCTCGCCGTCCGCCGGCACCGCGCAGGCGGAGGCGAGCTCGTCGAGCGACAGGTCGAGCGCGAAGGCCAGCGCCGCGATGGTGAAGAACGACGGGGTCGGCGCCCGCCCCGTCTCGATCTTGCGCAGCGTTTCCGCCGAGACACCGGCCACCGCCGCCACCTCGACCATGCTGCGCTCACCACGCGCTTCGCGCAGCAGCGCCCCGAAGCGCTCCCCACGCGCGTGCTCCCACGGGGTCAGCGGAGTCCTCACCATGCCCCAGAGTCTAGGGCCTGTGGCTCGGACTCCGGCCCGTGGCCGGACGACGGGGGCTCGAAGACGGACCCTAGGGCTTCGGCGCGGTGGAGTCGGCGGGCCAGTTGGGGAGGTCGGCCGGGCCGCCCGGCCGGTCGCGGTTCAGGGCCAGGCAGAGGATGACGACGGTGGTGTTGCGCTCCTCGGAGTAGGAGCCGAAGACGTCATCCGCCTCGGAGTCGCACGCGGCCTGGGCGCCACCGTCGTGGACGACCTTGGTGACCTTGTAGTCGGCGGTGGGCTTGGTGCAGGTCACGAGCTCCATCTTCGGCTTGGAACCGTGGCCGATGTCGTGCACGCAGTCCCCGGCCTGGGCGGCTTCCGGCTCGGACTTGCTGGCGAAGTTGGCGACGATCAGGCCGCCCGTGATCAGCGCGACCAGGAGGAGCGGGCCTCCCACGCGGCGGGTGATCCGGCGGAGCCGCGAGGGCTCGGCGGGGGCGGGGAGCTCGGCCGGGGCGGGGAGTTCGGCGCCCTCGGGCTGCTGGGGGAGCGGCTCGGCAGGCTGGGGGGTCTCGTCGACGGGGGCGGTCGGCGGGGTCGTCACGTGGGTTCCTCATGGTCAGATCATCGGATTGCGCGGCCGAACACTAGCGGATCGCGAGCCACCCGATCGCCACATATTCCCTGGCAGGCCGTCTGCGGCCGCCGCCCCGCCCCGCCGCCGGCTTCCTCGCGGCACGTGCCGGGTGGATGCTCGTCCACCATCGACCGTGATACAAATACCGGTATAAGAATTGGATCCAGGGGAGTGGTTCACCATGGTCGAAATCAAGTCGGACGCCGCCCTCGAGGCGATGCGCGAGGCCGGGCGGGTGGTGGCGGACGCGCTGGCCGCCGTGCGGGAGACGGCGGCAGTCGGCGTCAGCCTGCTGGAGCTGGACGAGGTCGCACGGGGCGTACTGAACGCGGCCGGGGCGAGTTCGCCGTTCCTCGGCTACCGTCCGTCCTTCGCGCCCGTCCCGTTCCCCGCCGTCATCTGCGCCTCCGTCAACGACGCCGTCGTGCACGGCATCCCGAACGGCTACCGGCTGTGCGACGGCGACCTGGTGAGCATCGACTGCGGTGCGGTGCTGGACGGTTGGGCCGGCGACTCCGCCGTCAGCTTCACCGTCGGCACCGCCCGCCCCGAGGACACCGCGCTGATCGACGCCACCCGGCGCGCCCTGGACGCCGGCATCGCCGCCGCCGTGGTCGGCAACCGGACCGGCGACATCTCCCACGCCATCGGCCGCGTCATCCGAGGCGGACGGTTCGGCACGCCGGAGGGCTTCGGCGGGCACGGCATCGGCCGCCGCATGCACGAGGACCCGCATGTGTCCAACGTCGGCCGCCCGGGCCGGGGTTACCCGTTGCGGCCGGGCCTGGTGCTGGCCATCGAGCCGATGCTGATCGCCGGCGGCCGGGACGACTACGACACCGACCCGGACGGCTGGACCCTGCGCACCACCGACGGCACGCGCGCCGCCCACATCGAGCACACCGTCGCCATCACCGAGGACGGCCCGCGCATCCTCACCCTGCGCTGAGTCCTCACGACCCCTCGCCGCGTCGAACACGCAGCTAGGCTCGACGCCATGACCAAAGGCGTGATGTTCGACTTCTCCGGCACCCTCTTCCGGGTCGTCTCCACCGCCGAGTGGCTGGCGGCCTTCACCGCCGCCACCGGCCTCGACCTGCCCGCCCGTGAGCAGGCCGAACTGGTGGACCGGCTGGAGGAGTTCGGGGCGCTACCCGGGGGTGTGCCGCCGCGCCGGATCCCGCCGGAGGTCCAGGAGGCATGGGACACCCGCGACTTGACCCCCGAGCTGCACCGCGCCGCGTACACCGCGCTGACCCGCGCGGCCGAACCGCCCGCCGGCCTCGACGCGGACGCCCTGTACGAGACCCACATGGCGCCCGCGAGCTGGCGCCCCTACCCGGACGCCGCCCCCGTGCTGCGCGAGCTGCGCCGCCGGGGCGTCCCGGTCGCCGTGGTGAGCAACATCGGCTGGGACCTGCGCCCGGTCTTCCGCGCCCACGGGCTGGACGAGCTGGTCGACACGTACGTCCTGTCCTACGAGATCGGCGCCCAGAAGCCCGACCCGATGATCTTCGAGACCGCCTGCGCCCGGCTCGGCCTGGCCCCGGCCGACGTGCTGATGGTCGGTGACGACCGGACGTGCGACGGCGGCGCGACCGCCCTCGGCTGCGGCTTCCACCCGGTCGAGCACCTGCCCGTCGACCAACGGCCGGACGCCCTGGCACCGCTGGCGGCGACCCTGCCGGACTGACGGGTCCGGATTGACGGGTCCCGATTGACGTGTCCGGGGTGACGGAAGACACGAGGTGGCACCCCTGCTGCCAGGAGTAGCGTGCGGGCATGACCGATCAGGACTTCACCACCCGCATCACCGTCCGCGGGTACGAGACCGACACCCAGGGCCACCTCAACCAGGCCGTCTACCTCCAGTACGCCGAGCACGCCCGCTGGGAGTACCTCCAGGCGGCCGGGATCCGCCAGGCCGACCTGGTCGCCAAGGGCGTCGGCCCGGTCGTCCTGGAGACCACGGTCAAGTACCTGCGGGAGCTGCGCGCGGGCGACTCGGTGGACGTGAGCTGCTCGTTTACCTGGCGGGACGGCAAGACCTTCCAGGTGGTGCAGCGCCTGATCCGCGAGGACGGCGTGCTGGCCGCCGAGATCACCGGCGTCGGCGGCATCCTCGACCTGGCCGGGCGCAGGCTGGTCGCCGACCCGCGCGAACCGCTGCGCGCCCTCGCCGCCGACCCGGCCCTGCTCGGTCTCTGACACACCCTCTGACGCATCCCGCTGCCGGCCCGCCGGAATCCTCTCTGAGGCACCCTCACCATCCGCCGGTCCCCGGCGTCGGAGGCCGCACCCGGTTGCGGCCTCCACCCGGTGGACGGGGGTTTCCCCTACCCCCGACCGGCCCGCTGCCCGGATGGGGCCAAGTGCGGTGCCGCAGCAGACTCTTGGGCATGCCGAAGAACACGATCACCGTCACCGCCGCCGCGACCGCGGCCGCCGCACTCGCCGTCACCGCGCTGACCGCCCTGCCCGCCTCCGCCGACGCCCCGAACGCCGGGAAGGACCGCCTCACCTGGACCACCTGCCAGGGCGACGCGGACCCGCGCCAGCGGTGCGCCACCGTCACCGTCCCGCTGGACTACCGCGACCCGTACGGCGAGCAGATCACCCTCGCGATCTCCCGCATCCCCGCTGCCCGGCCGGGCCAGCGCCACGGTGTCCTGCTGACCATCCCCGGCGGACCGGGCGGCTCCGGCCTGGACGTTCCGAGCAGCGCGGCCAAGCGCCTCCCGCAGTCCGTCCTGGACCGCTTCGACCTGGTCGGTTTCGACCCGCGCGGCGTCGGCCGCTCCACCCCGGTCAGCTGCGACCTGGACCGCTCCGACCTGACGATGGTCAAGCTGCGCTCCTGGCCCGCCGCCGACGGCTCGATCGACGGCAACGTCGGCTACGCGCGCCGCCTCGCCGAGGCCTGCGCCAGCAACGGCGGCCCGGTACTGCGCAGCATCTCCAGCGCGAACGAGGCCCGCGACATCGACGCCATCCGCGGGGCCCTCGGCGAGCGCAAGCTCTCCGCCTGGGGCGTCTCGTACGGCACCTACGCGGGTGCCGTCTACGCCACCATGTTCCCGCAGCGGACCGACCGGATCGTGCTGGACAGCAACGACGACCCGAACCCGACCCGGGTGGAGCGCGGCTGGCTCGCCGCCTTCGGCCAGGGTGCCGAGGACCGCTTCCCGGACTTCGCCAAGTGGGCGGCGTCGCCCGGCAATCCGGACCGGGTCGCGGACACCCCCGAGGAGGTCCGCCCGCTCTTCCTCGACCTCGCCGCCCGCCTGGACCGCGCTCCGCTGCCCTGGCCCGGGGCCGAGCCGGCCGAGCTGAACGGAAACGTGCTGCGCGAGACCATGATGCAGAGCCTGTCCGCGGACGCCGCCTTCCCGCACCTGGCCCGGCTGATGCTGGCCGGTCTCGGTCGCCGCCCGTTGCCCGCCCCGATGACGCCGCCGGAGCAGGTCATGCAGAACACCATCGCCGTCTCGGTCGGCACGCTGTGCAACGACGTCAACTGGCCCACCGACCCGGCCGCGTACGTGAAGGACGTCGCCGCCGAGCGTGCCGCCCGTCCGCTCACCGCGGGCATGCCGGCGAACGTGACGCCCTGCGCCTTCTGGCCGTCCGCGCCCGCCGAGCCGCCGGTGAAGGTGACCGACCGCGGCCCGGCGAACGTCCTGCTGGCCCAGAACCTGCGCGACCCCTACAGCCCGTACACCGGCGCGCTCAAGCTGCGCGCCGCGTTCGGGCAGCGGGCCCGGATGGTGGCGGTGGACTCGGGCGGCCACGAGACGTACGTGGCCCACGGGAACGCCTGCGGCGACGCGGTGGTGACGGACTACCTGGTGACGGGCCGCCGCCCGGCCGAGGACGTCTTCTGCCCGGCGGAGTGAGCGCGGGCGGAGTGGGCGTGCCCGGAGTGAGCGTGGGACCGGTGCGGGCCGGGTACCGGAAAGCCGGGCGCGGGCCGGGGAATTGCTGAGCGGGAGCCGGGCGCGGTCCGAGCCCGCCGGGTGGCACGCGGGGCCAACAGGCCGTGGACGAACGGCCCTTGTCCCTGCGTGCACGTCCGTTCGACTCTCGTGAATGAGTCGAATCTGTCGCGATTTTGTGACAATCCCTCGCCGACACCCCGCCCACGCGGGGTGTTCACGGCCTTAATGTTCGATCTATGTCACCGAAGAGCCGCCGCATATCTTCCCCGGACCCGGGCGACACCTGGGTGCCGCGCCCGAGGCGCCGTGAGACCCCGATCGGGATCCTGCGCCACGCGGCCAAGTTCCTCGGCGCCAGCGTCCTCGGCGGGGTGCTGCTGGCAGGCCTGATCCTCCCGGCGGCCGGCGCGGTCGGGCTCGGGGCGAAGAGCGGCGCCGAGGGCTTCGAGAGCATCCCCGACGACTTCAAGACGCCGCCGCTCACCCAGGCCACCCAGATCTTCGACGCCAACGGCGGTCTGATCGCCAAGGTCTACGAACGCGACCGCACCGTCCTCACCGCCGACCAGATGTCCCCGCTGATCCGCCAGGCCCAGGTGGACATCGAGGACGCCCGGTTCTACGAGCACGGCGCGGTGGACCTCAAGGGCGTCCTGCGGGCCGTCACCAAGAACGCCGAGAGCGGCGCCACCGTCCAGGGCGCCTCCACGCTGACCCAGCAGTACGTGAAGAACGTCAACGTGGAGAAGGCCGGGGACGATCCGGAGGCGGTGCGCGAGGCGCAGCGCAAGACGCTCGGCCGCAAGATCCAGGAACTCCGGTACGCCATCAAGCTGGAGGAGGACCTGAGCAAGGAACAGATCCTCACCAACTACCTGAACATCACCTTCTACGGCCACCAGGCGTACGGCATCCAGGCCGCCGCGCAGCGCTACTTCAGCAAGGACGCCAAGGACCTGAGCCTCCCCGAGGCGGCGATGCTCGCCGGGCTCGTGCAGAACCCCACCCAGTACGACCCGAAGCTGCACCCGGTGGCCGCCCAGAAGCGCCGCGACACCGTCATCGACAAGATGGTGGAGAACAAGCACATCACCGCGGACCAGGCCAAGGAGGCGAAGGCCGCCCCGCTGGGCCTCACCTACAAGGACCCGCAGAACGGTTGCATCACCGCCAAGGCCGGCATGGGCTTCTTCTGCGACTACGTGCGCCACGTCGTCAAGCAGGACCCGGCGTTCGGCAAGAGCGCGGCCGAGCGCACGAAGCTGTGGGACACCGGCGGCCTCAACATCTACACCACCCTGGACCCGGAGAAGCAGGCCGCCGCCCAGAACGCCGTCTCCACCAAGGTGTACGTCACCGACCCGGTCTCGGCCGCGATGACGATGGTCGAGCCCGGCACCGGCAAGATCCTGGCGATGGCGCAGACCCGCCCGTACGGCCTGGCCAAGGAGAAGAACGAGACCGTCGTCAACTACAACGTGGACGCGGCGATGGGCGGTGGCATCGGCTTCCAGCCCGGCTCCAACTTCAAGCCGATCGTGGCCGCCGCCGCCCTGGAGGCCGGACTGTCGTCGACCCAGCGGTACGACGCGCCGAACCGGATGGACTGGCCGACGATGAAGACCTGCGACGGCACCTGGAAGAACCTCAGCAAGGGCAAGAAGGAGGGGACGATCCCCAACGAGAGCGCCTCCGAGCAGGGCCCGTACGAGCTCAAGCAGGCCATGGCGCTCTCGGTCAACACCTACTTCGTGCAGATGGAGCAGGAGATCGGCCTCTGCGCGGTCAAGCAGATGGCCAACAAGCTGGGCGTGGCGGGCAAGGCGGACGGCTCGCCGCTGCAGGAGGTGCCCGCGCTCGGCCTCGGCACCCAGGAGGTCAGCCCGCTGACCATGGCCAACGTGTACGCGACCTTCGCCGCCCGGGGCAGCCACTGCGCGCCGATGGCGATCAACCGGATCACCACGGTCGACGGCAAGGACGTGCCGGTGCCGTCGGCCCAGTGCACCCAGGTGATGTCGGAGGACACCGCCGACGTGGTCAACAGCGTGCTGCTCGGGGTCACCGAGAAGGGCGGCACCGCCCGGGACCTGGGCCTGGACGACGGCCGCCAGATCGCCGGCAAGACCGGTACCACGGACGAGAAGAAGTCGGCCTGGTTCACCGGCTACACGGGCAACCTGGCCGGCTCGGTCTGGCTGGGCAGCCCGGGCACCAAGGTGCCGATGCGCAACATCCGGATCGGCGGCAAGTACCAGGCCGAGGTGTTCGGCGCGACCGGCCCGGGGCCGATCTGGCAGCAGGCGATGAGCGACGCGGTCCGGAACATGCCGGAGCAGCGGTTCACCACCGTCTACATCCCGGACCCGCCCAAGCGCGACACCGGCTGCAGCACCCCCAGCGGCTCGCCGAACCCGGTCACCTGCACCGGCGCCCCGGCCACCGGCAGCCCGGGGGCCAACGGGAACAACGGCAACAACGGGAACAACGGCAACAACGGGAACAACGGCAACAACGGGAACAACGGCAACAACGGGAACAACGGCGGCCAGGCCAAGCCGCGCGGCGCCAACCCGACCGGCCGCTCCGCGCCGTCCACCCCGCCGGACCCCGAGGACCAGTAGCCGAAGCCCGGTCCGCACCGGCCGGCCCCGCCTGAGTACCCGTACTCATGCGGGGCCGCGCCGCGTCGGCGGACGATGGCGCCATGCCGCACAGCATCCTCGGCGTCCCCGCCGTCTTCTGCCCCTCGATCGGCTACCTGGCCGGCTCCCTGGTGATCGGCCTCGCGGCCGCGCACGAACGGCGCGCCGCGACCGGCCCCGGCGCCGCCAAGGCGGTGCGGCAGTGGACGGCGGTGGTCTGGACGATGCCGGGCTTCCTGCTCGCGATGACCGTCAACCCGTTCCCGGACGGCACCGCGGCCCGCTTCCTCTCCGCCACCGCCCTGGGCGCGGCCGGCAACGCCGCGCTGCTGGCGCTCGCCGCCCACGCCCTGGGGCTCGGGTGAGCCGTTCTGGCATGCCTCGGGCCTACCGGGCCTCGACCGGCTCGCCGCTGTCCTCGTCGAGGTTGAACACCCGCCGGTAGGAGTCCGTCACCACGGTGATCTGCTCCCGCCCGGTCCAGCTCGCCTCCACCAGCCGGGCGTCGTCCGGGCCCCCGCCGATGTCGGCCAGTGACCAGCGCCGCGCCGTCCAGCCCTCGCCGGACTCCAGGAACACCTGCCAGTGCTCGCCCGGCGTCGGCCCGGTGGCGTACGAGCGGTGCACCACCACCAGCGCCTGCTCCGCCCCCGCCGGGGCGGCCTCCCGGCTGCGGGTCTCGGCCGCCGACACCTTGTGCGCGGCCAGCACGCCGAGCAGGAACACCACGCCGGCGGTCACCGTGACCGCCCGGGTGGCCGTCCGCAGGGCGGCGCCGCGCAGGTCGCCCAGCCAGGCGGCCGCGATCAGCGTGGCCAGCGCCGCGCCGAGCAGCAGTTCGGGCCGGTTGAGCAGGTCGGCGACCAGCATCCGGCCGCCCGAGCGGCTCTCCCACTGCCCCTCGGTGTACAGCAGTACGGCGGCCAGCCCGCCGGCCGCCAGCACCCGGACCAGGACGCGCCTGGTCCGGGACGTCCGCTTGTCCATCGTCCCCCCGTTCACGGTGTCACAGCTCGGCGAGCAGTGTGCGGCCCTCCGGCCAATCGCCCAGTCCGGAGGCGGAGTTGAGGTGCCCGTACGCGCCCGGCTCGACGTACCGGGCGCCCCAGGCCGCGGCGAAGGCACGGGCCCGCTCGGGGGAGACCCACGGGTCGTCGGTCGAGGAGACCACCACGGTCGGGAACGGGAACGGCTCCAGCGCCACCGGCCGGAAGCCCACCAGCTCCGGCACCTCCGCGGTGTCGACGTCGGCCGGGGCGACCAGCAGCGCGCCCCGGACGGCCGCGGTCCGCTCGGCGGGCGCGGTGGCCACCCAGCGGGCCGCGGTGACGCAGCCCAGGCTGTGGGCGACCAGCACCACCGGGCCCTCGGCGGCTGCCGCCGCCACCGCCGCGTCCACCCGGGCCACCCAGTCCGCCCGCTCCGGCTGTTCCCAGTCCGCCTGCTCGACCCGGCGGAAGGACTCCGGCTCGGCGGCCTCCCAGTGGGTCTGCCAGTGCTCGGGGCCCGAATTCTGGTAGCCGGCGAGGACGAGGTAGGTGGTGCGGTCCGGCATGGGTTCCTCCGGCGAAGGTCGGTCGTGGGCAGCAGGATTCTAGGCCGCGCATCGCCGGGCGCCGCAGCCGGGCGGTCGCCCGGCGCGCAGTCTCCGCAATCGGCGCGCGCACCTCCGGATGCGCCGTCGTACGCCCGGTGCGTCCTGTTGCCAACGACGTGACGGGTGCGGCACGTTGGAGCGGGCCCGGCCGGCCGCCACCGATCGGAGCCCGCACGAGACCTGACGACCGATCACGTGAAGGGATGTCGGCGATGACATCGAAGATCCTGCTCGTCACCGGGGACGCCGCCGAATCGCTGGAGGTGTTCTACCCGTACCAGCGGCTGCGCGAGGAGGGCTACCAGGTCGACATCGCGGCCCCGACCAAGAAGCGCCTGCAGTTCGTGGTGCACGACTTCGTCGAGGGCTACGACACCTACACCGAGAAGCCCGGCTACAGCTGGCCCGCCGACATCGCCCTCGCCGACGTCGACCCGGCCGACTACGTGGCTCTGGTCATCCCGGGCGGCCGCGCCCCCGAATACCTGCGCAACGACCCCGACGTGCAGCGGATCGCCCGGCACTTCTTCACCGGGGACAAGCCCGTCGCGCAGATCTGCCACGGCCCGCTGATCAGTGCCGCCGCCGGGGTCCTGGAGGGCCGCCGCACCTCGGCCTACCCGGCGCTGGCCCCGGACATCAAGGCCGCGGGCGCCGAGTTCGTCGAGGGCGAGGCCGTGGTGGACGGCCTGGTCGTCTCGGCCCGCGCCTGGCCCGACCACCCGGCCTGGCTGCGGGCCTTCATCGAGGTCCTGCGCAAGCACGCCCCGGTCGCCTGAGCGGCCCTACCTGAGCGGCCCTACCTGAGCGGCCCCGCCTGACCGGCCCTACCTGACTCAACCCCGGAGCCGTACCCCGAGCCGTCTCGGGGTACGGCTCCGGGTCCGTTCCGGGTTCGTTCCGGGTCGGACTCCGTCCTGCGGCGCGACGACGGCCGACCGGATGCCTGGCAGGGTGTCAGGAGCCCTGGGCAGAAGCCCGGTTGACCACCTCAACGACCCAGGCCAGGGAGGCCGGCATGACCGCCGCCCCGACAGTCGCCCAGACCGCTCCGACGACGGGCCGCCACCGTCCGGCCCTGCGCACCGCCGTCGTCGCGGCCGTCGGCGCGGGCCTGCTCGCCGCGCTCGCCCCGGCCGCCGTCGCCCGGCCCGCCACCGGTCCGGTCGCCGCCGGGTGCGGCGGCCGGCACACCGCCGCCACCCGCCCCGGCGCCGTGGACACCCCCGGGCGACACGCCGACTGGGCGGCCGCCGACGCCGCCCTCGCCGGGATGACCGACACCGGCTACTCGACCTCCGCCCTCGCCGCCGTCCGCGAGGACGGCCGGCTGGTCTGGCGCAACGCCACCGGCGTCGCCGAACTCGCCACCGGCGAACCCGCCGACCCCCGCGGCGCCTTCCGGATCGGCAGCGCCACCAAGACCTTCGTCGCCACCACGCTGCTGCAACTCGTCGGCGAGCACCGGCTGGACCTCGACGACCGGCTGGAGTGCCTCCTGCTGGGCATCGTCCCGAACAGCACCGCGATCACCGTCCGGCAGCTGCTCAACCACACCAGCGGCGTCGCCGACTACACCCAGGACCCGGCCTTCGACTACCGGCGGCCGGAGTGGCTCGACGGCGGACGCTTCACGCACTACGCCCTCCGGGACCTCGTCGACATCGCCGGCCGGTACCCGCCCGCCTTCCCGCCCGGCGCGGACTGGCAGTACTCCAACACTAACTACGTCCTGATCGGCATGATCATCGAGAAGCTCACCGGCCGCAGCTGGAACGAGGAGGTGACCCGCAGGATCATCCGCCCGCTCGGCCTCACCGGCACCCTGATGCCAGGCGACTCGCCCGTCATCCCCGCTCCCCACGCCCACGGCTACCACAAGGCGGACACCGGCCCGGTCGACGTCACCCTGCTCAACCCGACGATGGCGGGATCGTCCGGCGCCGGCATCTCCACCACCGCCGACCTGACCACCTTCCTCGCGGCCCTGCTCGGCGGCCGCCTGCTGCACCCGGCCGAACTCGCCGCCATGCAGCAGACCACCGCCCACGGCGAGGGCCGGTCCTACGGTCTCGGCCTGCAGAGGCTGGACACCCCCTGTGGCACCTTCTGGGGCCACGCCGGCGGCTTCCCCAGCTACGTCACGATGATGCTCGGCTCTGCGGACGGGAAGCGCCAGTTCGCCGGGAGCACCACCATCTACGACATCCCGGACCAGGACACCGCCAACGCCGCCTGGAACAGGGTGATCACGACCGCCCTGTGCGGCCCCCGGCCCGGCACGGCCGTTCCCGCACCCGGGCTCGCCCGCATGGCACCGTGACCGACCTCCTAGGCTGACCGGCGACACCACGGCCCACCGCCACCAGGAGGACGAGACATGGCAGAGCCGCTGATCGCCGCAGTCGGGGGCAAGGTGCCCGCCGTCGACCCGGGCGCCTTCGTCGCGCCGAACGCCGTCGTGGTCGGGGACGTGACCGTCGCCGCCGGCGCGAGCGTCTGGTACGGCGCGGTGCTGCGCGGCGACGCCGAGTCGATCCGTGTCGGCGCGGGCAGCAACATCCAGGACAACTGCACGCTGCACGCCGACCCCGGCTTCCCGCTGGTGGTCGGCGAGCGGATCTCGGTCGGCCACAACGCGGTGCTGCACGGCTGCACGGTCGAGGACGACGTCCTGGTGGGCATGAACGCCACCGTGCTGAACGGCGCCCGGATCGGGGCCGGTTCGCTGGTCGCGGCCGGCGCGGTCGTGCCGCAGGGCATGGTCGTCCCGCCGGGCTCGCTGGTCGCGGGCGTCCCGGCGAAGGTCCGCCGGGAGCTGAGCGAGGAGGAGCGGACGGGCATCAAGGCCAACGGCGAGGGCTACCGGCTGCTCGCCGGGGCCCACCGGGAGATCGAGGTCCTGTAGAGGTCCGTCAGGCGCCGGTCATCGCGGTAGCAGCACCGGCACCGGCACCAGCGGCAGGGGCGGTGGCGGCGGCGGCCGGTTCCGCGACGACGGGCGCCGGCCGAGGCCGGTCGGCCGCCCAGGCGAGTACCGCGACCAGCGCGCCCGAGGCGGCCAGGCCCGCGCCGACCAGGGTCGGCGAGGTCCAGCCGAGCCCGGCGTCCAGCGCCAGCCCGCCGAGCCAGGCGCCTTGCGCGTTGGCCAGGTTGAAGGCGCCCTGCACGGTCGCCGAGGCGAGCGTCGGCGCGGTGCGCGCCTTCTGCAGCACCAGGGTCTGCACCGCCGGCACGATCGCGAAGCCGAACAGCCCGATCAGCACCACCGTCACGGCCGCCGACCACCGGGCGTGCGCGGTCACCGCGAACAGGGCCAGGGTCGCGGAGAGCAGGACGAAGGCCGCGCAGACGGTCGGCCGCAGGGCCCGGTCGGCGGCGAACCCGCCGAGCACGTTGCCGATCGTCATCCCGACGCCGAACAGCGCCAGCACCAGGGTCACCGAGCCGGTGGCGTACCCGGAGACCTCGGTGAGCAGCGGCGCGATGTAGCTGTAGCACGCGAAGAAGCCGCCGCAGCCGAACACGACGGTGGCCAGCGCCAGCCACAGCTGCCCGCTGCGGAAGGCCCGCAGCTCGTGCCGGAGCCCGGACTGGCCGGGGGAGGGCAGCGCGGGCACCAGCTTGGCGATGGCGAGCGTCCCGGCTGCGGCGATCAGCACGACCACGATCATGGTCGCCCGCCAGCCCAGGTGCTGCCCGAGGAGGGTCGCGGCGGGCACGCCCACGATGTTGGCGACGGTCAGCCCGGAGAACATCACGGCCACCGCTCGGGCCCGCCGGTCGGGCGCCACCAGCTCGGCCGCGGCCACCGCGCCCGCCCCGAAGAAGGCCCCGTGCGGCAGTCCGGTGACCAGCCGTGCGGCGGCCAGGGTCCAGAAGTCCGGTGCGAGCGCGCACAGCAGGTTGCCGGTGGCGAAGAGCCCGGCCAGTGCCACCAGCACCGCCTTGCGCGGCCGTCCGGCGGCCAGCGCGGTGAGCAGTGGTGCGCCGATCACCACCCCCAGTGCGTACGCCGAGATCAGCCAGCCCGCCTGCGGGATGGAGACGTGGAGGCTGTCGGCGACCTGGGGGAGCAGCCCCATGGCGGCGAATTCGGTGGTGCCGATGGCGAACGCGGTGACGGCCAGCGCGAGCAGCGCGAGAGGCAAGGGGGTGACTCCGGGGTGATGCCGAGGACCGGGGGAGCACGCGGCGGATGAATTCGTTCGTCCGGCATCCTAATCCGGTCGGATGACGCCCTCGTGAGGCGTATATGACGAATGGGGGTCGCCAGTAGGGCGTGCGCGCGCGAGACTGGGGGCATGTGCCGCAACATCAAGACGCTGCGACCGCCAGTGACGCCCGACGCCGACGAGGACGACTTCCGCGCCGCCGCACTGCAGTACGTCCGGAAGGTCTCCGGTTTCCGCGCCCCGGCGGCGCACAACCGGGAGGCCTTCGACCGGGCCGTGGACGCGGTCGCGGAGGCCACCGCCCGGCTCCTCGGCGAGCTGGAGGTCCGTGGCTCGCACGCCCCGGCCGCCGAGGTCGTCGGGTAGTTCCGGCGCCCTCGGGCAGGGAGTATCCGCGTACAGGGAGTATCCGCGTACAGGGAGTAGGAGCAGGAACCGGTGATGAACCCCGCCAAGCGTTACGCCCTCACCTTCCCCGGCACCCCCGGTACCCAGGCCCCGCAGGACGTCGTCGTGGTCACCCGCACCAGCGCGACCGGCCCGGGCGGCCATCCGGTGTACGAGGACGAGAGCGGCATCGTGCGGGCCGAGATCAGCGACTCCGGCGAGGTCCGGATGCTCGCCAGCGGCGGCCACCAGTCCCCGCACCTGCCGGTCCACGCGCACCCGCTGCCCTGACCACCCGGTCCGCCTTGACCGCCGCCCTGACAGCCGCCTTGGCCGTCCGCCTCGGCCGGCGGTCCGCCCGGTCCCGCCGGACCGCTGGCGGAGGCGATCGCCGCTCGGGCACAATCACCGCATGACCACAGCGAGTTGGCAGGGCATCGTCATCGCCGAGAGCGAGGACACCGTCCTCGTCGAGGGCAACCACTACTTCCCGGCCGAGTCGGTCCGCACCGAGTACCTGCGGCCCTCCGGGACCACCACGGTGTGCGGCTGGAAGGGCACCGCCGGCTACTACACCCTGGAGGTGGAGGGGCGGACCAACCCCGACGCCGCCTGGTTCTACGCCGACCCGAAGCCCGAGGCCGAGCACGTGCGCGGCCGGGTGGCGTTCTGGCGCGGGGTGGAGGTCACCGAGTCGGCGGCGGTCACCGCGTAGCCCCCGACCCGTGGGGGTAGTGGATCCGCATGGCAGTCTTCCGCAGACCGGGCCGCTCCCGGTCCACCCCCGAGCCGGACCTGGCCGAGCAGCTCGCCGAACTGGTCGAGGAGGCCGAGCAGCCCGTCGGCAAAGGTCCGGAGGCCGCGTACGCGGCGAAGCAGCGCAGCCGCGGCCGGGCCGTGGTGGTGCACGCCTCCCGGCTGCTCGGCAGCGGTGGGCGGGCCGCTCAGGGAGTGGCGCGGGGGGCGGTGTACGGCGGCAAGGCGCTCACCGAGCAGCTGCTGCGGGCCGCCCCCCGGATCCCGGTGCGCGACCTCGCCACCCTGCGGGCGCAGCACCCGGGCGCGGCCTTCCCCGAGCAGTTGGCCGATCTGCTGGTCACCGGCGCCGTCCGGGCCTCCGGCGCGCTCGGCGCGGGGGTCGGCGCGGCGGCGATGATGCCGGTGCCGCCCGCGATGCCGGTGGAGATCGCGGCCGAGACGCTCGCGGTCGCGGCCGTGGAGATCAAGCTGATCGCCGAACTGCACGAGGTCTACGGCGCCCCGGCGCAGGGCAGTGCCGGCCAGCGGGCCGGGGCGTACCTCGGCGCCTGGGCCAACCGCCGCGGGATCGACGCGACGCTGCTGGTCCGGCCGGCCGGCTTCGCCGCGCTGGCGATCGGCGCGGAGGTGCGCCAGCAGGTGCGCCGCCGGCTCACCCGCAGTTCGCTGCGCCACCTGCCCTCGCTGATCCCGCTGCTGGTCGGCGCGGGCATCGGCGCGACGATGAACCGGAGCGACACCCGCCGGCTGGCCGACGAGGTGCGGGCGGACCTGCGCGCCCGCCCGTCGGCGGGCCGCGCCTACTGGGCCGCGGCCGCGCCGGCGGTGCGGGGTACGACGGTGCCGGAGGGCGAGGAGGCCCCGTAGGGCTCCGGCGCCCCGGCACCTCGGGGCTCCGCTACGGGGTCGGCGGCGGCGGGGCACCCGCGCCCCGGCCCGCCTTGACGCCGTTCACCATCGCCTGGTGGATCGCCCGCGCGGTGATCTCGTCGGCCGCCGGCACCGGACTGCCGGACACCGTGTACCAGTCCAGCGCGCCGGTGTACTGGACGGTCAGCCGCGCCTCGCCGTCCACCCAGGTGGTGTGCACGGTGAGGTCGCCGGAGATCGGTCCGACCTCGGTGGTGGTGACCCCGCCGGGGCCGCTGATGATCGATTGGGTGGTCCAGGTCGCCCACGACGCGCGCGGGTCCGCGGGCGGCCGGGCCTGCCGATTGCCTTGGTCGTGTTCGGTCATGCGCCTATCCTCCCCTGCCGGTGGGTCGCCGCCCGGGCAGCGACACCTGCGGTCGTGGCGACCGCCCGGTTCCACCGGGCGGTCGAGTCGGTACGGCGGACGGTCAGTCGAGCCGGCCGGATTCGTCCAGCATGGCGTCGCCTTCCGCCTGCGAGGTGTCCTGCGCGTGCAGGTTCTGCATCGAGGTGATGCCCTCCTCGGGGTCGGCGGCGCGGACGTCCTCGTCGCGGTCGGTGCTCACCTCGGACCGTTCGCTCATGTCGGTCATCGCGGGCTCCGTCTCCTCGGCCGGTCCGGGGGCGCCGGGCCGGAGGCGCGGCTGGGCCGGGTGTCTCTTTCGCCCTTCCAGCCTGCCTCCGCCCCGGCGCAGGGGCCAGCCGGGTGACCGGCGATCCGTGATTCCGCGCCCGGATCCCGACATTTCCGGCCCGGCCCGACGTTTCCGATCCCGGACCCGACGTTTCCGGCCTCCGGGCCCCGACCGGGCGGCGTCACCGTGAGGTCACCAGGTCACGGGCAGTGACCGCATGCCGTAGATGAACGAGTCGGTACGGAAGGCCAGCTCGTCGCGGGGGATGGCCAGCCGCAGCCCGGGCAGCCGCCGGAACAGGGTGGCCAGGGCGATCTGCAGCTCGGCGCGGGCCAGCGGCTGGCCGAGGCACTGGTGCACGCCGAAGCCGAAGGCCAGGTGCCGTCGGGCGTCCCGGTCCAGGTCCAGCTCGTCGGCGGGCGTGCCGTCGGCGCCGCCGAACACCGTCTCGTCCCGGTTGGCAGTGGAGAGCATCGCGATCACGCCGTCCCCGGCCTTGATCGTCGCACCGCCGAGCTCCACGTCCTCCAGGGCCACCCGGGGCAACCGGTGTGCACGATGGTGAGGTGGCGCAGCAGTTCCTCCACCGCGCCGGGCACCGCCGCCGGGTCGGCCAGCCTGGCGACGTGGTCGGGCCGGTCCAGGAGCAGGGCGGTGGAGAGCGAGATCATGTTCGCGGTGGTCTCGTGCCCGGCGATCAGCAGCAGGATGCCGGTGCCGGCGACGTCGCGCGGGGTCAGGTCGTCCCGGACGGCGAGCCGGCTGAGGATGTCGTCCTCCGGCTGCTCCCGCTTGCGGGCCGCCAGCCCGCTCAGGTAGTCCAGCAGCTCGTCCCGGGCCTCGGAGAGCTTTTCCAGCGTGCTGGTGTTGCTGAGCAGTGTCCGGCTGACGCTCTGGAAGAACTCGCGGTCCTCGTACGGGACTCCGAGCAGCAGGCAGATCACCAGCGAGGGGACCGGCAGGGCGAAGCCGGTGACCAGGTCGGCCTCGGTGCGCCCCTGGGTCATCCGGTCCAGCGCCTCGTCGACGATCTGCTGGACGGCGGGGCGCATCGCCTCGACCCGCTTGACCAGGAAGTCCCCGGTGACCATCCGGCGCAGCCGGGCGTGCTCGGGGTCGTCCAGCCGCAGGAAGTTCGGGTTCTCGGCGATGATCTCCCGGCGGCCGGGCAGCAGCAGCGGGAAGTTCGGGTGACGCACGTCCGCGCTGAACCGGCGGTCGGACAGGATGGTGCGGACTTCCGCGTAGCCGGTGGCCAGCCAGCAGGACTCGCCCTCGGGCAGGTCGGCGCGGGTGACGGCGGCGGTGGCGGCGGCCTCGGTGTACGCGGGCGGCGGGCCGAACGGGCAGCCGGCGGAGTGCGGTGCCGGCATCGGGACGGCGGTGGTGGGTGGTGTGCTCGTCAAGGTGGGGTCTCCTTGCGTCGCGGTGTTCTCCGGTGGGGGATGGTGATGACTGGCGTTGCGTCAGGAGCCGTTGTTGCCAAGGAAGTTGTCAGCCGTCGAGCTCGGCGGGCTCGTCCTCGGTGACGGTGATCGCCCCGCCCGGGCAGAGCTGGGCGGCCAGTCGCAGATCGGCGAACTGATCGGGCCGGAAGGTGGTCTGACGGAGTCTCACCAGGCTGTCCTGGTCGTCCTGGTCGAACACCGCGGGCACGGTCGTGACGCACATCCCGGAGCTGCAGCAGCGGTCCCGGTCGACGTTCACCTGCATGGTCGGGCACCTTTCGCCAGTACGCCGCCGGCTGCCGACGGCCGCCTCTCGTTGTCATTGCCAACCTAACCGCCGCTGCTCCGTCCACGGAGGGTGCGGTGCGGGATCGTCGAGAATGGCCGATTCGGCTTCCGCCGGAGGGCCGGCGCGGTGCGGCAGGTTTGAATGGACGCGACCCCGACAGGCGGCGGGTCCCGCCGCCCCGACGGCGAGCTCAGGACGACAGGCCCTCGGCTGCGGCGATCTCCCGCACGGTCGCGACGGTGTCGGCCTCGGCGGCGCCCTTGTCCGGCCGGTAGCGCACCACCCGGGCGAACCGCAGGGCGAGGCCGGCCGGGTAGCGGGGGCTGCGCTGCAGGCCGTCGAAGGCGATCTCGACCACCAGCTCCGGACGGACCCGCACCGTCCAGGCGTCCCGCTCGGTCTCCCGGGCGAGCAGTTCCTCGGTCTGCCAGGCGAGCGTCTCGTCGGTGAGGCCCTTGAAGGTCTTGCCGAGCATCACCCACGGGCCGAGCCCCGGCTCGCCCGCCGCCCGGGCGCCCAGGTGCAGGTTGCTGAGGAACCCGCGCCGCCGCCCGCTGCCCCACTCGGCGGCCAGCACGACCAGATCGAGGGTGTGTCGAGGCTTCACCTTGATCCAGCCGATTCCGCGCCGCCCGGCCGCGTACGGGGCCGCCGGATCCTTGACCAGCACGCCCTCGTGGCCGAGGGCCAACGTGTCCCGGAAGAAGGCCAGCGCCCGGTCGCGGTCCCCGGTCTCGGTACGCGCCACCCGCAGGTCCGGCGGCGCCGCTCCGGCCAGCGCCGCCCAGCGCTCCCGGCCCGGCCGGTCCACCAGGTCCTCACCGTCCCGGTGCAGCAGGTCGAAGAAGTAGACGCTGAGCGGGACCTCGGCGCGCAGCCGCTCCGGATCCCGCCGAGCTGCGGTACGCGCGGCGGTCTCCTGGAACGGACGCGGCCGCCCGTCCGGACCGAGCGCGATCGCCTCGCCGTCCAGCACCGCCGAGCGCAGCGGCAGCGCGAGCGCGGCCTCCGCCACCTCGGGGACGCGCGCGGTGATGTCGTCCAGGCTCCGGGTGAACACCGCGACCTCGTCGCCGTCCCGGTGCACCTGCACCCGGATCCCGTCCAGCTTCCACTCCAGCGCGGCCGCACCGGTGCGCTCCAGCGCCGATGCCACGTCCGGCGCGGAGGCGGCCAGCATCGGCCGCACCGCCCGTCCCACCTCCAGCCGGAACGCCGCCAGCGCGGCTTCCCCGCCGGTCAGCGCCGCCTCCGCCACCGCGCGGGCCGAACCCCGGAACATCAGCGCCCGCCGCACCGCCGCCGCCGGGACCCCCGCCGCCTGCGCCACGGCGTCCCCGACCACCGCGTCCAGCGCCCCCTGCCGCAGGTCCCCGACCAGCACCGCCCGCAGGAACCCCTGCTCCACCTCGGTCGCCCGCGCGAACAGCCCGTGCAACAACCGCCGCCGCTCCGCCTGCGCCCCGGCCCCGTGCACCCCGGCGATCCGCTCCAGCTCCCGCTCCACCTCCCGCACCCCGAGCGAGGCCTCCCCGGCCGGCTCCGGCAGCCCCCGGAGAGCCGCCGGCCCGACCCCCGTGCGCAGCCGCTGCGACTCCCCGGACAGCAAGGCCACCGCCGCCGGCGCCTCCACCGGCCCCAACTCCCGCAGGCACCCGGCCAACAGCCCCGTCTTCGCCCGCCGCCCCGGCTCCGCCGCCACCGCCCGCGACACCGACGCCAACCGCCGCAACCCCGCCACCACACCACCTCCTCCACCCCAGCATCCGCGCCCCCGGGGGCCCGCGCCTCAGCAGAGCTGCAGGTGCGGTACTCCGGTGTGACGATGAAGAGAGGACGACTTCCCGAAGAGCGGTCGGATTGGTCGGATCGACATGAGTGAGAACGTCCTTGCCCACGGAGCCGACGCGACCGGCACGACGGACTCCACGACCGCCTTCCGGAAGGCGATCGACGCACTCGGCAAACGCGGCGGAATCGTCGAGATCCCGGTCGGCCGGTACCGGATCGACCAGGCTCCCATCGAGGTCACCACCCCGGTCCACTTCCGGGGGGACGGCGGGATGGTGCGCACCGCCGTCGACGAGGGCGGCGTCAATGTGCCGGGCAGCGTCACGACCCTGCTGTTCCCGCCCGACCAGGACGGATTCGTCGTGGTGGCGCCCTCCTCGGCCAACGCCCACTTCGAGGGCCTGGCCCTGATCCGTACCCGCGCGAGCGGCCCGGCTTCGGAGCGCTTCGCGCGGCGCGGCATCCACGCGGAGAACCGGATCTGGGCCGAGAGCCTGTACCTGCTGAACTGGGAACGCGGCATCGACCTCGACGGGCGCACGAACCACCCCGCGGAGCCGGACCACATCACCGCCTTCGCCACGAACGACTCCTACGTCTCCCGGATCTTCGCCGAGGACTGCTTCTGGGCGACGTACGCCCACGGCCAGGACGCGCAGGCGAGCCACTTCGAACACATCGTGACGCTGAGCTGCGAAGCGGGCATCTACGACTCCAGTCTGGCCGGCAACGGCTACGTCGACTGCTACGTCGACGGCGGGTTCTCCGAGCCGCCCTACTACATGGACACCAACCAGTCCGTCCTGCTGAACTGCCGGTGCGAATCCCACCTCCCGCCCCAGCTCGGACCGGGCGTCACGGTGGTGGGCGGCGGGTTCAACGTCGCCGGGCTCCCGGCGCAGGTGGCGAAGGCGCTGGGCGTCACCGGTGCCCCCTTCCGGCAGATCAACGGCGTCCCCGCCCGGCATGAGGGAGCCCCGTTCCCCGGCGGGACGGCGAACTTCGCGGCCGGGGAGCAGATCGTGGTGACGGTCGACGGGGTCGCACGGACCGTCGCCTTCGCCGCCGGTGCGTTCACGCCCCGCCAGGTGGCCGAGCGGATCAACGCCGCGTTCGCGGACCTCGCGCTGCCCCGGGTCGCCACCGGGTACGGGTTCGACAACTCCCTGACCGTCGAGGGCTGGCGGGGGCACGTGACGGGGACGGTCACCGTCACGGGAGATCCCGCGACCCTCGCGAAGATCGGCTTCCCGGCCCCGAGCCCCACGAACGGCCTGAACTACGGTCAGCTGCTGTCGGCACCGGAGACCGCGCACGTCACCTTCCGCGCCCATTCGGGCCTGAAATCGGACGGGACCCCGGGAATCAACGAGCCCGGCTTCGAGGAGCAGCTCGAAGTCGTCATGGCGTACGACGGCATCCGGCCGATGTTCTGGCAGGCCAGGGGCGACACCGGTGACGCCCACGAATTCGGCATCCTCCGGGACGTCGGAAAGGGCGTGCGGCGCTGGGCGTTCACCCGTGCGTCCCTCCCGAGCCTGATCTCGCTCGGGTTCACCATGCCCCAGGACTCGCTCGGCGCCGACCAGGTGGTGGCCTACGACGGCCTCTGGATCCAGGCCCCCCGTGGCCGCCGGATCCTCCTGTGCAGCGGCGTGCCCAACGCCAGCCAGGGAGCGCTCGAGGACACCCAGCCGCCCACCCCTCCGCACGACTTCGCCTGGGACCTGGCCGCTGACCCGCCGAAGCGGTACGTCCGCACGGTGACCGGCTGGGTGGCGGACCCCGCCGCCGTCGGCAGCACCTCTGAGGGCAGCACGTCTGACGGCAGCACCTCGCAGCCGGCACCGGCCCTCGACCTGACACTGGACCAGCGCAGCCTGGTGACCGTGGACGACGCCGCCGGGCAGTGGCAGTTCGAAGGGGGTGAGGTCCTCCGGGCGGGGAGCCGGGTCGCGGACTACGCGAGCAGCAAGCGGGTCGTGACCGGTGGGACCGACACGCTGCACGTCGCCATGCTGACGCTGTCCCTCTTCTTCGTCGACCTGGCCGGGGCGCCGACGGAGAACCTGACCCTCCAGGGAACGCACAACCTCTCCTCGGGGGAGGCGAACGGCAGCGTCAGCGCCGCCTCGCCCGGATTCGCCGACCGCATCGGCGCGGGGTTCCGGCAGGTCGGCCAGGCACTGACCATTCACTGAGCACCCTCCTCGGTGCACCCGCCATCGCGGCCCCCGGCGGGTGGCGGCACCCCCCCGGGGCCGGATCGGCGCTGTCCGGTTTCCCAAGTGACGGAGTGGAGTGTGAGGTTGCCGATCTTGGCCGGGATGGAGATCGGTGGCGGGGCGACGGGGCGTCATGCTGGGGGCCCGCACCGCGCCGTGACCCCGAGGAGACCGAGATGAGCGACACCCCCACCGCCCGCTGGAGCGTGGGCGCACCCGAGCCCGGCGAGTTCGCCGCCTGGCGTGAGCTCTTCCGCGGGTACTGCGAGTTCTACCGCGTGCCGTGCCCGGAGGAGAAGGCCGAGCTGGTGTGGTCCTGGCTCACCGACAAGGACCACGAGGTGGAGGGGCTGCTGGTGCGGGACGGGGACGGGACGCCGGTCGGGCTCGCCCACTACCGGCCGTTCGCGCGGCCGCTGCACGGGGCTGTCGGCTGCTTCCTGGACGACCTCTTCGTCGCTCCGGACGTGCGGGGCGGCGGGGCGGCGGACCTGCTGCTGGCCCGGTTGCGGGAGATCGCCGCCGAGCGCGGCTGGAACACCGTCCGCTGGATCACCGCCGAGACCAACTACCGGGCCCGCAGCAAGTACGACCAGGTCGCCACCCGGACCCCGTTCCTCACCTACGACATGGCCCCGGACGCCGCACTGCGCTGAGGATGCGCTGAGCCCCGCTGCGCTGGGGCCCGCCCCGCTGAGGCCTGATTCGCCGAGCTCTGATGCGCCGAGCTCTGATGCGCTGAGGCCGCGACCGGGCCGCCGGACATTCGTTCGGACTTTCTGTTATCGGCGCGCTGCCGGGAGGTCTCCCAGGTGTCGGCACCCGACCGGCCGACCCGGAACAGAAAGCGTGACCACGTGAACAGCGACGACAGGACGACCATTCGCCCGGCGACCGGTGGCGACGGCGGCGCGGGCGGCGCCCACGGCCGGTCCGGTGGCCGGGCCGCGCGGCGGGCCGCCGAACGGCAGGCCGGTCAGGGCCGTCGCCGGCGGCGCGGCGGGTTCGTGCCGGTCACCGCTGTGGTCGCGGCCGTGGCCGGTACCGGGCTGATCGCCGCGCTGGCCGGTGCGGGGTATGCCGCGTACGGCGGCAAGCAGACCGATCGGGACGCCGTCGGCCAGGCGATGGCCGCCGACGCGCTGATCGCCGCCGAGATCGGCACGCACGAGGGCATCCAGGTCCCCGGCGCCGGGGGAGCGGACCCGGCCGCCCCGGTGCCGCCGGCCGGCCCGGCCGCGACCGACCCGGCGGCCACCCCGAGCGCCCCGGACACGCCGCCCGCCACCGCCCCGGCCACCCCGACGGCTTCGGCCACCGCCACCCCGACCCCCACCGCCTCCGCCTCCGCCGCCAAGGCGACCGCGAGCGCGACCCGGACCACCGCCGCGCCGACCGCCGCCAAGCGGACCGCCACCGCGCCGGCAGCCCCGGTCGGCGGCGGCGCGGCCCCCTCGGATGCCCAAGCGGTCGTGGACCTGGTCAACGCCGAGCGCGCCAAGGCCGGCTGTGGGCCGGTCACCTCCGACCCCCGGCTGGCCACCGCGGCCCAGTCGCACAGCGACGACATGGCCGACCGCAACTACTTCGACCACGCGAGCCCCGAGGGTTACCACGCCGACCACCGGATCGAGGCCACCGGCTACCGCTGGAGCACCTGGGGCGAGAACATCGCCCGGGGCCAGAAGGACCCGGCCGCCGTGATGGACGCCTGGATGAACAGCCCCGGCCACCGCGCCAACATCCTGAACTGCGCGTTCAAGCAGCTCGGCGTGGGTGTGCGGACCGGCTCCGGCGGCCCGTGGTGGACCCAGGTGTTCGCCGCCCCGGCCTGACCGGCCCTCGGCCCGAGCCGTTCGGGCACGCCCTTCCCGACTCGATCCGGTCGCCGATCCAGCCTCCGCCCCGGCCTGATACGGCCGCCGATCCGGGCCGATTTTCCGATTCCGCGCACATTGTTGTTATCTGATCACTCCCCACAGGTCTCCGAGGAGGCAGCGGCGGACGGAAACACGGCAATGCGGAGTGCGGACCATGAACGCTGATGTGCAGAACAGGACCGGGAGCACCCTGGTGCTCGCGGCGCAGGCCGGCGACCGGCAGGCCCAGGAGGCGCTGGTCGCCACCTGGCTGCCGCTCGTCTACAACGTGGCCGGCCGCGCCCTCGGCGGCCACGCCGACGTGGACGACGTCGCGCAGGAAACCATGATCCGTGCGCTGGACGGCCTGGACGGGCTCCGCGACCCGGACTCGTTCCGCTCCTGGCTGGTCGCCATCACCATGAACCAGGTGCGCCGCCGCTACGCCGCCGGTCAGCAGCAGGCCGTCGGCGGACTGGACGAGACCTGGGAGGTCGCCGACCCCACGGCCGACTTCACCGACCTCACCATCCTGCGGCTCGGCCTCTCCGGCCAGCGCCGCGAGGTCGCCGAAGCGACCCGCTGGCTCGACCCCGACGACCGCGAACTGCTCGCCCTGTGGTGGCTGGAGGCCGCGGGCGACCTGACCCGCGGCGAGCTCGCCGAGGCCCTCGACCTGAGCCCGCAGCACACCGCGGTCCGCGTCCAGCGGATGAAGAAGCAGCTCGAGGCAGGCCGCGTGGTCGTCCGCGCCCTCAGCGCCTACCCCCGCTGCCCCGAACTGACCGAGCTCACCGCCGGCTTCGACGGCACCCCGAACTCGGTCTGGCGCAAGCGCATCGCCCGTCACATCCGCGGCTGCGCCGACTGCGACGGCCTCGGCCGCGACCTCTTCCCCGCCGAGGGACTGCTGGCCGGTCTCGCCCTGGTGCCGATCCCGCTCGGTTCACCCGTCCTGCTCCACTTCCAGCACACCGCGGCCGCCGTCGCCGCCCAGTCCGCCGCCACCGGAGCGGGCTCGGGCGCCGGCCTGGGGGCGGGCTCGGGCGCCGGGTCCGGTACGGGAGGCGGCGCGCACGCCGCTGCCGGAGGACACGGCGGCTGGGCCGGCACCGCCGCGCGCAAGGCCGTCCTGGTGAGCGGCGCGGCCGCCGCGGTGGCCGTGACGACCCTCGCTCTGGTCTGGCCGCAGCACAGCGAGTCTCCGCTGGCGGCCGCGCCGGAGCCGACCGCCCCGGCCGCCGCCCAGGACACCCCGAGCGTCGCCGCCGCACCCGTGGCGGTCGTCCCGACACCTGTGTCGATGCCGACGCCCACGGAGACGCCCACGGAAACCCCCACACCCACAACCACGCCCACACCGACCCGTATGGTCACCGCCGCACCGGTGCCCAACCCGGAACGCCAGCTGGTGGACCTGGTCAACGCCGAACGCGCCAAGGTGGGTTGCGCCCCGCTGCGGATCGACCCCCGGCTGCACTCCGCCGCGCAGAAGCACACGGACGACATGGCCACCCGCGGTTTCTTCGACCACGTCAACCCGGACGGCGTCCGCACCGACGCCCGGATCACCGCCGCCGGCTACCGCTGGTCCCAGTGGGGCGAGAACATCGACCGGGGCCCGACCACCCCGGCCGCGGTCTTCGCCCGCTGGATGGACGGCGGCATCCACCAGTCGAACATGCTCGACTGCGGCTTCAAGGACATCGGCGTCGGCGTCGCCACCAACCAGGCCGGCACGCCCTACTGGACCCAGGACCTCGGGGCACCGATGTCCTGAGCAGACGGGAGCCCGGGTCGCCCCTGACGCGGCGGCCCGGCCCCGACACCGTGGCCCGGACTAGGCGGGGGTGACCCCGACCAGCCCGTCCGCCGATCCGGTCACGAAGCCCGTGGCGTGCCCGACGACACCGCCCGCGTCGCCGACGTGGCCGGGCACCACGTCGGGCGCGCTGCTCAGCGGCCCGGGCAGTCCCTCCTGGCCGCCCACGGCGCTGGCGTGCGCACTCGGCGCGGTGAGAGAGGCCACGACACCCACGGCGAGCGAGGCGACGGCGAGCATGCTGCGCTTCTTCATGGCCCGTCCAACGACACTGCGCCGGAAGGGTTACGGGGGCGGCCCGCACGAACCACCCCGTGCTCTCCGTCGCCGCCGTGCCGACAGCGCGTCAGACCCGGTAGAACGTCCGCCCGGCGGAACCGGAGGAGACCGACCACACCTCGGTTATCAGCCCGCCGCTGAGTCGCAGGACGTCCGTCCCGCTGCGCGCCACGATGCCGCCCTCGCCGTCCGAGAAGCTTGCCAGGTACGGCCGGGCCACCAGGCCGGACACCACCCCGTCGACCGACTCCAAGTCCACCACGGCGACGCCCTCGGCCTGGAACCGCAGCTCCGACCGCTTGGCGTGCCACTGCCGGATCACCTCGGCCAGCGCCGCCGGCGTCCGCACCTCGTCGAACACCTCCGAGCCCGCCTGCGTGTACCGCAGGGTGAAGTCGGGCTCCATGATCTTCTCGGCCAGCCCGAACTCGCCGTTCCACAGCGCCGTCCAGCGGTCGTAGACCTCGACCCCGAACTCCCGCAGCTCAACACCCATGAGAAGGCCCCCCGTTCGTTCCCCGACCGTTCGTCGATCGTGCTGGGGACGCTAGCACCGGCCACTGACAATCCGGCCGGGGAGCGCGGCGAGGGCCCGCGCGGAGACATTGGACGGCCCGCGCGCCGACCGGGACTCAGGCCGGGCGGCGGGCGGGCCGTGGGAACCACCATGGCCTCACCAGCCCCTGCCGGTCAGGGCGCGCACGCGGCGACCGGACGCACACCGGCGCGCCGGGGCGTGCAACAGGAGCCCCAGCGGCGCCGTCAGAGCGTCCCGGAGCCCCGGGCCACCCCCGTCCCGCCCACCGCCCGGGCCCCGTCCTGCGGTGCCGCCGCCCCCACCGGCCGCACCGTCCAGTCCGGATGCCCCGGCATCGGCGGCGTGCGCAGTCCGTACAGCCAGTCGTGGAGGAACCCGCTCAGGTCCTCCCCGGACGCCTCGGAGGCGGTGCGCACGTAGTCCTCGGTGGTCGCGTTCCCGTAGCGGTGTTCACGCAGGAAGGCGTGTTCGATCCGGTCGAAGGTGTCCGCGCCGACCTTCTCGCGCAGCGCGAACAGCACCAGCGCGCCGCCCGCGTAGCGCTGGCTGTCGAAGAGGTCGGCGGCGTTCGGGAGGGCGACCGGCCCGGAGTCGTGGCGCCACTGGTCGCCGAGCCCGTAGACGTCCCGCATCCGGTCGACCAGGGTGAGGTGGTCCCAGGCGTCGGGCCAGCCGCGCTCGTAGCGGTACAGCAGACCGTAGAAGTCGGCGTGGCCCTCGTTGAGCCAGAGGTCGGACCACTTGGCCGGGGAGACGCTGTCGCCGAACCAGGAGTGCACCAGCTCGTGCATCATGTGCGAGCCGATCTCCGACTCCGGTCGGCGCAGGAAGTTAGGCTTGTAGAGGGTCAGGGTCTGGGTCTCCAGGCCGGTGAAGGCGAACGCCTCCGGGTCGTCGGTGTTGGCCGGCAGGAGGCCGTAGGTCTCGAACGGGAACGGCCCCAGGTGCTGCTCCGCCCAGGCGAGTTGGTCGGCGGTGAGGGCCAGCGCGGGCTCCAGCTCGGCGGCCCGGGCGGTCGGGACGACGTCGCGCAGCGGCAGGCCGTGCGGGCCGGTGCGCTCGCGGACGGTGTAGTCGCCGACCGAGACCTGGACCAGCTCGGTGGCCATAGGCTCGCGGGAGACGTACCGGCGGGTGGTGCGGCCGTCGCCGTGCCGCTCGGTCTGCGCCAGCCGGCCGTTGGCGACGCCCAGGAGGCCGTCCGGTGCGGTCACCGCGATGGTGAACCGGGCCTTGTCGCTCGGATGGTCGTTGCACGGGAACACGGTGTGCGCGCTCTCCGGCTGGCCGGCCACCGCGAAGCCGTCCGGCGTCGGGACCCAGCCCGTGTGCGGCTGCGCGGCCCGCGGATCGGCCGTGTACTCGACCGTCAACTCGGTGGTGGCGCCCGGACGGAACGGCTCGGCCGGGGTGACGGTCAGCTTCTCGTCGTGCGTCGCGAAGGCCGCCGGGCGCCCGTCGACCCGGACGGCGCGCACGGCCAGCCCGAGCGCGTCCAACTCCAGGTGGGCGAGTGTGCGGTCGGGCCGGGCGGTGATCACGGCGGTGCCGTCCACGGTGCGGGTGTCGGCCCGGTAGTCGAAGGCCAGGTCGTAGGCGAGCGCCCGGTACCCGGTGTTCCCGAGCGAAGGGAAGACCGGATCGCCCAACCCGTCGACGGCACCGGCCGACGGAACGCTCGCGGACAGCAGCACCGCACTGAGCACGAGCGACAGGGCGAGACCGGCACGGGGCCTGGACAGGAATGATCACCGCACTTCACGAGTGGGAGCGGGCGCGGAAGCCGCCGGGACAGGTAGACCGCGCACGGATGCTAGTGGACCGCCGGCCCGTGGCAGGCACGATCCGCGGGATCCGGGGGCCGGCGACACACCGCCATCCCCCGGACGGCCCACGGTGATGGCGCGGCCCCCGGGCGCGGTCTAACGTCGGGAGTGCTTCGTCCCCTGACGGACGAGGCCACGGCCGTCGGAAAACCTGGCCAGGTCCGGCGGCCGTACTTTCATGCCCTGGCACTCCCCGCGGACGCACTCCCCGTGCACGCACCCCGTAGGCTGGCGGCCGAGACGAGCCCCGCCCCGGATGCCAGGAGCCGCCGTGACCAGCCCCGCTTCGCACGTTCTGGTGATCGGCGAGTGCGTCGCTGACATCGTCCGTACGGACGGCGCCCCGGACCGGGTGCACCCCGGCGGCAGCCCCGCGAACGTCGCGTACGGTCTGGCGCGGCTGGGCCGCCCGGCCACGCTGCTCACCGAGCTCGGGCCGGACGCCAACGGCCGGCTGATCCGGGCACACCTGGAGTCGGCGGGCGTGCGGGTGCGGGCCGCCGAAGTCGCGCGGACTCCCTCGGCCGTGGTGCGGCTGGACGGGCAGGGGCGGGCCCGCTACACCTTCGACATCGGCTGGTCGCTGCCGTCGGCCGGGGCGGCGCCGACCGACCTGGCGCAGGCGCCCGCCGCGATCCACGTCGGCTCGATCGGCGCGGTCACCGAGCCGGGCGCGGCGGCGGTGCTGGCGCTGGTGGAGCGGTGGCGCGGGCGGACACCGATCAGCTACGACCCCAACGTGCGCCCCGCGCTGATGGGGGAGCGGGCCGAGGCCGTCCGGCGCGTCGAGCGCTGTGTGGCGCTGAGCGACCTGGTCAAGGCGAGCGACGAGGACGTGGCCTGGCTCTACCCGGGCGAGCGGCCCGAGACGGTCGCCGAGCGCTGGCTGGCCCTCGGCCCGTCCGTGGTCGCGGTGACCCTCGGCGCCGAGGGCGCTTTCGCCCGCACCGCCGGGGGCACCCGGGTCGAGGCGGCGGCCGTCCCGGTCCCGGTCGCGGACACCGTCGGCGCCGGGGACTCCTTCATGGCGGCCTTCCTGCACTCCCGCGCGAGCGGCGCCGACCTCCCGACCTGCCTCACCCACGCGGTGACGGCCGCCGCCCTGACCGTCTCCCGCCCGGGCGCCGACCCGCCCTCGGCAGCCGAGCTGGAGGCCGCCCTGGCGGACGGCCTGGGGTGCTGCTCCGACCCCGGCGTGGTGTAGCCGGCGGGCCTCCACGCGGGGACCGGGCGAGGTCCCGGCCCGCCGGGTCGTCGCCGCTGCTGTTCAACGCCCTTGCGGCTCCGGCACGGTGAGCTCCTTGCCGTACCAGATCTGGGCGTACGGGCCGTTGCTGTAGGCGGGGATCTCCTGGTAGCCGTGCCGGGCGTAGAGCGCGCGGGCCTCGACCAGGTCGAGGCGGGTGTCGAGGACGATCCGGTCGGCGCCGAGGGAGCGTGCCGCCTCGTCGACGGCGGCGAGCAGGCGGGCGCCACCGCGGGTGCCGCGCAGGTCGGGGCGGACGTAGACGCGGGTCAGCTCGACGGTGGTGGCGTCGAGTCGCCGCAGGCCGGCGCACGCGTGGGCGACGCCGTCGTACCGGCCGAGCAGGAACAGGCCGTCCGGGGCGACGAGGTCGTCGCTGGGGGAGTCGGCCAGACCGGACTCCAGCTGCTCCGGGGTGCCTTCCCGCCCGAGGTGCAGGCGGTAGTAGCGGTTGGCCACGTCGTAGTAGTACTCGCGCAGCAGTTCCAGGGCCTCGGGGGTGGTCACGTCGGCCGTGGCGACGGCCCAGAGGTCGGGGCGGCGGGGCGCGGTGCTCGTCATGCGCGCATGATCCACTCCCTGTCGCCGTCGTCGCAATCGGTTTTCGGGGGCGGCGCGGGCCCGGGCGGGGCGGGCGGACGGCAAAGGAACGGCAAGGCCTCCGGCGCGCCGTTGCCCCGCACGGGTGATGAGGGGATTGGCAGGGGTGCGCGGCGGGGGAGCAGTGCAGCTATGCACAGACCATCAGATTGTCAGATTAATGGGGGTTTGAGGGGGAGTCAGAAGAGCCGGAGCGGTGCGCGGACCGGCCTGCTGGCCACCGTCTGCCTCTCCGCCGTCATCACCGGCTGCGCCGGTCCGGCGGGCCCCGCCGGGCCGAAGGCGGCCCCGGCGACGAAAGACGCGGTACCCGCCGTCGAGGCTGCGGCACCCGCCGAAGCCGCTGCCGCCGCAGCCCCCGAGGTGGCCGGCCGCGGCGCGGCCCGCCCGCCTGCGGCGCCGCCGTTTCTGCCCGGCCTGGCCCGCCAGGAGGAGGAGACCAGCAGCGAGGCGGTCGCGCGCCAGGAGGCGGCGGTCCGGACCGCGCTGGAGACCGCGCAGCGCTGGGGTCTGGAGAGCCCGCCGTTGAAGGCGCCGCCGCGCCCGGCGACCAGGGTCCAGCTCACCCCCGTCCAGGGCGTCAAGCTCGCGGAGGGCCGCCCGCCGGTGGTCTACCGGGTGCCGACCGACGACAAGGTGGTCTTCCTGACCGTCGACGACGGCGCGGAGAAGGACCCCGCGTTCTCCCGGATGGCCGAGGAGCTGGGGATCCCGCTCAGCACCTACGTGTCCGACTACCTCGCCCGCGAGAACTACGGCTACTTCCGCGACCTGCACGCCCAGGGCGTGGAGATCAACAACCACACGATCAACCACCGCAACCTGAAGGTCCTGGACTACGAGACCCAGCGCCAGGAGATCTGCAACCAGCAGGACCAGCTGGAGCAGCAGATCGGCGTCCGTCCCCGGCTGTTCCGGCCGCCGTACGGCGAGTACAACGACGACACGCTGCGCGCGGCGGCCTCCTGCGGGGTGCAGGGGGTGCCGATGTGGAACGAGGAGGCCTTCCCGGACCACATGGAGTGGCGCTACGACGACCGGAAGCTCCATCCGGGTGACATCATCCTCACCCACTTCCGGGGCACCGACATCTGGAAGGCGTCCATGCCGGACCTGCTGCGCAAGGTCGTCAACGACGTCACCGCGGCCGGCTTCTCCCTGGGCCGCCTGGACGACTACCTGTAGCGACTGTCTGTAGCGACGACTACCTGTGGGGACGACCACGCGGCGGGGCGACCCACCCGGAGGGACGGCCACCCGGAGGGCGGCTCAGCCGAGCGAGAGGGCGTCGAGGTACACCCAGGCGCCCTCGTACCGCACGAAGCGGCTGTGCTCGGTGAGCACGCCCTCCTCGTCGCCCTCGGTCCAGTGCGCCCGGAAGGCGACCGTGCCCTCCGCGTGGAACGCGCCGCCCTCGGAGGTGGAGACCACCTCCAGCCGGGTCCAGCGCAGCGCCGGGTCGAAGTCGACCTCGGCGGGCCGGGTGTCCGGGTGCCAGGTCCGCAGCAGGTACGCCTCGTCCTGCGCGGCGAAGGCGCTGAACCGGGAGCGCATCAGCGACTCCGCGGTGGTGGCCGCCGCCTGGCCGCGGTGCAGTCGGCCGCAGCAGTCGCCGTAGGCGGCGGGCGGGCCGCACGGGCAGGGGGAGGAGGGCAGCAGCCGGGGAGCGGCGGTGCGGGGCGCGGGGCGAGGTCGGGACATGCGCCCATTCTCCCCCACCGCCGTGTGGCTCCCGCCGCCCGGGACCCGGCGGGCGCGGGGCCCGCCCCCTCGGTGCACCGGGGAGGCGGGCCCGTCCGCGTTACGCGGGGCGCCGGAAGGAGTAGTTGAACTCGGCGTTGCCGAAGTGCCCCATCATCCGGAGCCAGAAGGGCATCAGCATCTCCGTCGCCCGGGCGGCCACGATGTCCCCGAGGTCGATGATCCACTCGGCCGGCCAGCCGAAGCTGCCGAGCAGTGCGACGGCCTCGGCCTTGGCCGCCGCGTCGTTGCCGGCGATGAAGAGGTTGTGCTCGCCGGTCAGCCGGCCCGGCTCCACCATCAGCTCGCAGTTGATGGTGTTGAGCGCCTTCACCACCCGGGCCTCGGGGAACTCGCGCTGGATCCGCTCGCCGACGCTGTCGGTGTTCACCGGGTCGAGGGTCACCTGGCCTTCGGGGTCGAACACCAGCGGGTTGGAGACGTCGATCAGCAGCTTCCCCGCGAGGTGCTCCGCCCCGGCGGCCTGCAGCGCCGCCAGCGAGACCGTCCCGCCGGTGGCGTTCAGCACCACCTCGCCGAAGGCCGCGGCCTCGGCGAAGGTCCCGCACTGGGCGGCGGGGCCGGCCTGCGCTGCCCAGGCCAGCCCCTTCTCGTTGTCCTTGCGGCGGGAGCCCAGCGTCACCTGGTGGCCGAGCGAGACCAGCTTGCTCCCCAGGGTCTGCCCGACCATGCCCGTGCCGATGATTCCGATGCGCACCGTTTCCCCGTTTCGTCAGGAGGAGGCCCGTCCCTGCCGAACGCGCCGGCGACGACCCTAGTTGACCGGGCGTCAGTCGCGTCGGAACGACCGGATCACGTCTTTGCCTCGAGGGTGGACATCCTCAGGCGCGGGCGTCACCGAAGCAGCCGCGCAGCGCCCGTGTCAGGCCCTCCGGTTCGGTCTCGTCGACCCCGGACGCCCAGGCCACGTACCCGTCCGGGCGCAGCAGCAGCGCACCGGCGGGCGGTTCGGCGCAGTCGGCGGCCACGAGGTCCACCCGGTCCTGCCACCCCGCTGCGCGGTCCGCGAGCGCGAGTTTCCCGCCCGTGAGGTCCAGCAGCAACGGGCGCCCGCCACGGGCGAGTTCGGCGAGCCGGACCGGGCCCGCGGCGGTGGTCAGCGCGAGGTCGGGTGCGAAGCGTCCGGCGAGCGGGTGCGGGCAGTCGGTGTCGTAGTGGATGTCGCTGCCTGCCAGCAGCGCGGCGATCCGGGCGAGGTTGTCCTGGTAGGAGAGCAGTTCGCCGACCAGGGCGCGCAGTGCGGTGGTTCCGGGGCCGGGAGCCATCAGGGCCATCTGGGCCTGGGAGTGCATGAAGACCCGCTCGCCGATCGGGTGGCGCTCGCGGTGGTAGCTGTCCAGCAGGCCGGTCGGGGCCCGGCCCTGGAGTTCGGCGGCCAGCTTCCAGCCGAGGTTGGCGGCGTCCTGCAGGCCGAGGTTGAGGCCGGGGCCGCCGGTCGCGGCGTGTACGTGGGCGGCGTCGCCGACCAGCAGCACACGGCCGTCGCGGTAGCGCTCGGCGAGCCGGGTGTTGTGGCCGACGGTGCGGCGCGGCGTGTACGGGCCGGGCGTGCGGGCCGGGGAGAGCGCCAGATCGGCGCCGGTGACCCGGCGGATGCTGGCGCTCAGTTCGTCCAGGGTGAGCGGGGCCTGCTGGTCCACCGGCGGGCCTCCCCACTCCATGGTGGCGACCATGACGGCGTCCTGGTCGAAGGGCGAGAGGACGAAGACGCCGTCCTCGGTGCGGGTGTGGGTGAACGGGCGGATCGGGGTCGGGCAGCCGGGCAGGAGGACCTCGCCGTCGTCGGTGAGCCGGGCCCCCTCGGGCGGCAGCACGTGGGCGATGCGGGAGACCGGGTCGGGCGAGGTGACCCCGGGGAAGCCGATCCCGGCGAGTTTGCGGACGGTGCTGCGGCCGCCGTCGGCCCCGACCAGGTAGCGGGCGCGCGCCTGCCCGGCGCCGTCCGGGCCGTGGACGTCCACGGTCACACCGGTCGCATCCTGGACGAAGCCGGTGACCTCGCAGTTTCGGCGTACGGTGATGCCGAGTTCGCGGGCGTGTTCCTCCAGTACCTCCTCGATCCGGTGCTGGGGTACGAGCAGGGCGTGCAGCGGGTTCCGGTCGAGCCGCTGCAGGTCCAGCGGGAAGGCGCCGAACACGAAGCGGGGTACGGGCTGCGGCGCGCCCGGCGTGGTGCCGAGCTGCTCGTACAAGCCCCGGTGGTCGAGCAGTCGGATGACCTGGCCGACCAGCCCGTTGGCCTTCTGCTCGCCCGAGCGCTCGGGCAGCCGGTCCAGCACTACCGGCCGGGCTCCGGCCAGGGCCAGTTCGCAGGCCAGGAACAGCCCGACCGGGCCGGCGCCGACGATGACCACGTCATGCATGATGGGTCCCCCCTCTGGGACGGTGAGTTCAGCGGGACGACGGCCTGGGCAGCCCGGCTGCCAGCAGGTGCAGCGCCTGCTCGAGCAGTGGCCGGAACGGCACCGGCGGGTCGGCGTTCAGGTACTGGTCGTTGGCGACCTTGACCGCGGCCAGCGCGGTCGCGGCGACCAGTTTCGGGTAGAGGTCCCGGTCCGGGTCGGTCCCGGTCCGGGCGGCCACCGCGGCCGCGAGCCCGGCCTCCGCGTCCGCCCCGCCGCGCCACAGCTCGGCCTGGAGTACCGGTTCGCGCAGCAGCAGCCGTACGGCGGCGGTCCACCGCGGGTCCGGCTGCTCGGTCGCGACCCCGAACGGCAGGAGCATGGCCTGGGTGAGCGCCTCCCACAGCGGCTCGGCGGCCGGTCGCTCCCGCAGTGCCTCGGCGGCCTGCCGGACCCGGTCCTGGTGTCGGGAGACGATCGCCTCGGCCTTGCTGGAGAAGTAGTTGTTGTAGGTGCGCGGCGACACCCCGGCCTCGGCCGCGATGTCCTCCACCCGGACGTTCTCCAGCCCCCGCTCCACCGCCAGGCGAAGTGCCGCCCAGCTCAGTGCCTCACGTGTCGCGGCCTTCTTCCGTTCCCGCAGGCCGGGCTGCCCGTTCGTCATGGCACCACTGTTCCGCAGAAAGTGCGTGCCGCGCAATAGTGCGTGCCACGCAAGTTTTTCCGGCCCTGGGGGGCTGTGGCGAGCCGCCCGCCACCTGCGGTTCGTCGCTGGTAGTAGTTGCCTGGTTGCGGAGCGATTCGCGCCAAGAGCCCAACCCCGCAGGAATTCCGGCGGGACGACTCGACAGGACCTGAGGAGCGGTCATGGGTGGCAGACAGCGTCCGCCGAGAGCACGGAACCCTCGCCAGGGCAGGCCCGCCGGAGACGGCGGCCGGGCGAAATCCCGGGTGGAGTTCGCCCGCATCGAGGGCTTCCTGGCCTGGGAGGCGGAGGTCGCGGCGGCCGAGCGGGACGCCCGCGCCTTCGCCGGACAGTTCCCCTGGCTCCCCGCCGCGGAGCGGGAGAACCTCGAACAGGCCTACACCGCCGACCGGCTGCGCTACGCCGAGGAGGTCGTGGACCGCGCCGTGGAGCGCTGCCGTCGGCTGGCCGCCCGCTACCGCGGCGAATGCCGCCGGATCTGCACCCGCTGGGCGGCGCTCTGCCTCTCCGTCACCCTGGCGGCGGCGCTGTTCGCCGTCGTCCCGGCGGTCCTGCGGGGCTGAGTCTCGCAGGGCCACTGCGTCCGAATGAAGGGCGAGGGCCCGCTGCGCCGGCAACGGCACAGCGGGCCCTCGCCCTGCCCGGAGCGGGGGTCAGTGGTGGCCGTGGCCGCTCGTGACCTCCGCGTGCTCCTCGGCGGTGGGCTTGGCGATCTGGCTGTCCTGGCCGTAGAAGCCGCGGGACAGCTTCACCCGGGCGCGGGTCCACATGCCGGCCTTGCGGACCACCCCGTTCTCGTCCACCTCCGGCGGCAGGACCGTCGGGCGCGGCTGGTCGTGCGCCGTGAGGGTGAAGAGCCGGCCCTGCGGCAGGGGGGCGTGGATCTCGATGAACTCGCCGTGCTGGAGCCGCTTGATGACGCCGGTCTCCCGGCCGTGCAGCACCTTCTCCTTGTCCCGCCGCTGCAGGCCCAGGCACCACCGCTTGGTGATCACGAAGACGACCACCGGCACGGCGAAGAAGCCGGCCCGCACCGCGTACGTGATCGCGTTGATCGAGAGGTGGAAGTGGGTGGCCAGCAGGTCGTTGCCGCCGCCCGCCAGCAGGACCAGGTACAGGCCCATCCAGGCCGCGCCGAAGGCCGTACGGACCGGGGCGTTGCGCGGCCGGTCGGCGATGTGGTGCTCGCCGCGGTCCCCGGTGACCCACGCCTCCAGGAACGGGTAGCCCCAGATGATCATCAGGACGGTAGGGAAGATCATCAGCGGGATGAACACCCCGAGATTCAGGGTGTGGCCGCCCCAGACGCTGATCTCCCAGCCGGGCATCACACGGACCAGGCCCTCGGAGAAGCCCATGTACCAGTCCGGCTGGGCGTCCGTGGACACCTGGTCGGGCCGGTAGGGGCCGTACGCCCAGATCGGGTTGACCGTGGCGATGGCCGACATCACCGCGACCACGCCGAAGACCAGGAAGAAGAAGCCGCCCGCCTTCGCCGTGTAGACCGGCAGCAGCGGCATGCCGACCACGTTCTCGTTGGTCCGGCCGGGCCCGGCGAACTGGGTGTGCTTGTGGTAGAAGACCAGGATCAGGTGCGCCGCGAGCAGGCCCACCATGATCCCCGGGATCAGCAGGATGTGGACGGTGAACAGCCGCGGGATGATGTCGGTGCCCGGGAACTCACCGCCGAACATGAAGAACTGCAGGTACGTGCCGACGATCGGGACGGCGAGGATCGCGCCCTCCATGAACCGGATGCCGGTGCCGGAGAGCAGGTCGTCCGGCAGCGAGTAGCCCATGAAGCCGTCGAACATGCCGAGGAACAGCAGCAGCGCGCCGAAGACCCAGTTGACCTCGCGCGGCTTGCGGAAGGCGCCGGTGAAGAAGACGCGCATCATGTGCGTCAGCATCGAGGCGACGAAGACGATCGCGGCCCAGTGGTGGATCTGCCGCATCAGCAGGCCGCCCCGGACCTCGAAGCTGATGTCGATTGTCGAGGCGTAGGCCTCGGACATCGGGACGCCCTTGAGCGGCACGTACGAGCCCTCGTAGACGACCTCGCCCATGCTCGGCTTGAAGAACAGGGTCAGCCAGACGCCGGTCAGGATGATGATGACGAAGGTGTAGAGCGCGATCTCGCCCAGCATGAAGGACCAGTGGTCCGGGAAGATCTTGCGCAGATTGGCCTTGGCCAGGGAGTAGATGCCGAGCCGGCCGTCGGTCCAGTCGGCGAGAGCCTCGGCCTTGTTCGCGGGCTTGGCGCGCGTGGTGGTCACCGGTCCCGGCTGCGACTGCTGGTCGGTTCTCACGACGGGCTCCCCGGCGTCCTCGGCGTGCCGTGCTGGATCCCCGTCGGCGGGAACGCCGGCCGGCGAAGTGTTGTGATCATGGGACCTCTCGATACGGGCCCGCCGGTCGGACCGGCGCGCGGACCGGGGTGGTCCGCTGGACCCGTTGCTCAGGGTGATGGAGCGCTTACTCTGACATGCTGTCGGCAGGGGGCCGACTGTGCACGTCCATCGGCCCGTCCGGCCGCTCGTGTCGGGCCGGACGGGGGTCCCTGACGCCCGATCGGCTGGCCGCCGGTCGGCCCAACGGGTGCCGATGCTGCGGTCGGGTGCCGCTGAACCGATTCGGCGCGCGCCGCGCCCGGGGCTCGCGCGGTCCACGGCCTACGCTGCGCCAATGGTGGATCACCGTGAACTCTTCGAGGACGTCACCGAAGCCCTGACCCGCGCCGGGTTCGACACCGCGCCGGGCCCCTCACCGCTGTGGATCGGCCACCACCCCGAGGGCGTGGTGGTCGGCTGGACGCCGGACGCGGAGCCGGACGGGCCGCTCACCCGGGAGGCGCGCGCGGCGCTGAGCGGCGCGGCCGCGCTCGTGCTGCGCGAGTGCGGCTACCTGGTCGCCGAGACGGAGGCGGGCGACCTGCTGGTGCGCACCGCCGAACCGGTGACGGTCCCGGCCGAGCCGGAGCCGGTACCCGAGCAGTGGTGGGGGTGACGGGCCGAGCGGCGGCGCGCGCCTTCCGCCGGCCGTCCGTCTCCCGCCGACTGCCCTTCTCCCGCCGACCGCAGCGACGTGCCGGTTTGGGGAACGCGCGGGGGGTTCCATACCGAACCCTTACCTGAAGCGGGGGTGCAGTTGACCAGCGCGGCTCTAAGGTTTGCCTAAGCTAAGCCGAAGCGCCCTGGACCACGACGTCCGGGGCGTTCGGCTGTGCCGCTCCACCGCCACCGCGGCGGGGCGAGAACAGGTGACGGCCCGGGGTGGCCCGGGGGAGGAGCCCGCTGCATGTGGGATGAGGCGTTTCCCAGCTTCCTGATCGGGTTGCGCGAAGGCCTGGAAGCCGGACTGGTCGTGTCGATCCTGGTCGCCACGATGGTCCGGGCGGGCCAGAAGGCCCGACTGCCCCAGGTGTGGAGCGGCGTCGCGGCGGCCATCGCGCTCAGTCTCAGCTTCGGCGCGGTGCTGACCTTCACCTCCGCCACCCTCTCCGGTCACGCCCAGGAGGCGTTCGGCGGGGTGCTCAGCCTGATCGCGGTCGGCTTCGTCACCGCGATGGTGTTCTGGATGCGCCGCTCGGCCCGCACCCTCTCCGCCGAGCTGAAGGAGAAGGTCCAGGCCTCGCTGGCGATGGGCGCCGGCGCGCTGGTCCTCACCAGCTTCCTCGCGGTCGCCCGCGAAGGCCTGGAGACCTCGCTCTTCCTGTGGACCAACGTGCGCACCGCCGGGGAGTCCACCGGCCCGCTGCTCGGCGCGGCCGTCGGCCTGGTGCTCTCCACCGGGCTGTGCTGGGGCCTGTACCGGCGGGCGCTGAAGATGAACCTCACCCGGTTCTTCACCATCACCGGCGCAGGGCTGATCGTCGTCGCGGCGGGCGTGCTCGGCTACGGCCTGCGCGACCTGCAGGAGTCCGGCCTGGTCGGCGGCGGAAGCACGTACGCCTTCGACCTGAGCGGGCACCTGGACGCCTCGTCCTGGTACGCCACGCTCGTCCAGGGCACGCTCAACCTGACCGTCACCATGACGGTCCTGCAGGTCGTCGGCTACGTCGCGTACCTGGGCATCGTGATGACGAGTTTTATCGAGGACGTCCGGGGCGGCACGGGTGCGTCGGCCGCGACTCCCGCCGCGGGTTCCGGGCCGGCTGCGGCCGAGAAGGCCGCGCCCGCCGAGCAGAAGGCCGGACCGGTGCGCCCCGGGCGTCCGCGCTGGGTGCTGCCGGTCGCGCTGGTCGCCGTCCCGGTCGTGGTGGCCGGCGCCGTCGTCGCGGTCAGCGACGGCAAGCAGGACAGCTCCGCCACCGTCACCGTCTCCGAGCACGACTGCGGCAAGGGCTTCGGCACCCCGCAGCCCGGCCAGCAGGTGTTCCAGATGCACAACACCGGCGACAAGGTCTCCGAGGTGTACCTGGTCAACCCGGGCACCGGCGCGGTCTACGGCGAGGTCGAGGGCCTGGCCCCCGGCACCACCCGGGCCCTGACCGCCACCATCGGCTCGGGCGACTACGCCTGGCGCTGCGTGCCCACCGGCGGAAACGCCGTCACCTCCGCCGCCGTGCACCTCACCGGCGGCAGCGAGGTCAAGGCCGTCAAGCCGGTCTCCGAGGACGACCTCAAGGGTCCGCTCGACAGCTACAAGGACTACGTCGACCAGGGCCTCGCGACCCTCATGACGCAGTCCCAGAAGCTCCAGGCCGACGTGCACTCCGGCGACCTCGCCACCGCCAAGGCCGACTGGCTCACTGCGCACCTGCAGTACGCCTCGCTCGGCGCCGCCTACGGCACCTTCGCCGACCTCGACGGCAAGATCGACGGGCGCCCGGACGGCCTCGCCGACAAGTACCAGGACCAGGGCTTCACCGGCTTCCTGCGCCTGGAGTACGGCCTGTGGCACGGCCAGTCCGCCGCCGACCTGACGCCCGTCGCGGACGAGCTGGCGCAGAACGTCGCCAAGCTGGCCCACGACTTCCCGACGCAGGACTTCGACCCGGCCGACCTGCCGCTGCGCGCCCACGAGATCCTGGAGAACACCCTCCAGTTCGAGCTGACCGGCGACACCGACATGGGCAGCGGCACCAACCTGGCCACCGCCCAGGCCAACCTGGCCGGCACCCAGGAGCTGCTGACCCTGCTCCAGCCGCTGCTCGACGAGCGCGACCCGCAGCTGCTGGTGCGGGTGAACGCCGGGATGAAGCGGGTCGGCGACCTCGTCGCCGCCGCCCACGCGCCCGAGGGCTGGACCCCGGTCGACCGGCTGTCCGCCGACGCCCGCCGCCGGCTCAACGGCGCCACCGGCCAGCTGCTCGAAGACCTCGCCCCCATCCCCGCCCTGCTCGAGATCCGGAAGGCCGCCTGATGACCGACCACACCGCAGCCGCCGGCTCCTGCCCGTTCCCGCACGCCGCCGCCCAGGAGGCCGCCCGGGCCGCCGCCGTGGCCGCGGCGGAGAGCGGCTGTCCGGCCGGTCCGGCCCGGCGCAGCTTCGTCCGGGCCGCGCTCGGCGCGGGTGCCGGAGCGGCCGTGCTCGGCGGCGGCGCCCTCACCCTCGGCGCCGGCCCGGCCGCCGCCGGGGACGGCCGGCAGGCCAAGAGCGGGGCGGTCCCGTTCCACGGCGACCACCAGGCCGGGATCACCACCCCGGCCCCCGGCTACGCGGCCTTCGTGTCGTGCCAGGTGATCGCCCAGGACCGCAAGGGCCTCGAAGACCTCCTCAAGACCCTGACCGAGCGGATCCGCTTCCTCACCGCCGGCGGCACCCCGCCCGACCTCGGCGTCGGCGCGCCGCCCTCGGACAGCGGCATCCTCGGCCCGACCGTCCCCACCGACAACCTGACCGTCACGGTCGGCGTCGGCGCCTCGCTCTTCGACGACCGCTACGGGCTGGCCAAGGCCAAGCCGCTCAAGCTGACGCCGATGAAGACCTTCCCCAACGACAACCTGCAGGCCGCCGAACTGCACGGCGACCTCTCGCTGCAGATCTGCGCCGACCGCCAGGACACCGTGCTGCACGCGCTGCGCGACCTCACCCGGCACACCCGCGGCGCGCTGCAGATCCTCTGGCGGATCGACGGCTTCCAGAACCAGTCCCGCCCGGACGGCGCCCAGCGCAACCTGCTCGGCTTCAAGGACGGCATCGTCAACCCGGACACCGGCTCGTCCCGGGAGATGGACCGGCTGATCTGGGTGAACGGCGGGACGGGCGAGCCGGCCTGGGCCGTCGGCGGCAGCTACCAGGTGATCCGGATCATCCGGATGCTGATCGAGTTCTGGGACCGCGTCACCCTGACCGAGCAGGAGAAGATGTTCGGCCGCCGCCGCGACACCGGCGCGCCGCTCGACGGCCACCAGGAGACCGACGCGCCGGACTACGCCAAGGACCCGGACGGCAAGGCGATCCCCCTCGACGCGCACATCCGCCTCGCCAACCCGCGCACCGCCGACACCGACGACTCCCGCATCCTGCGCCGCGGCTACAACTACGACCGGGGCATAGACAAGGCGGGCAACCTGGACATGGGCCTGGCGTTCTGCTGCTACCAGCAGGACGTGGTGCGGCAGTTCGAGGCGACCCAGACCCGGCTCATCGGGGAGCCGCTGGTGGACTACATCTCGCCGACCGGCGGCGGGTACTTCTTCGTCCTGCCGGGTGTGAAGGACAACGCCGACTGGCTCGGGCGGGGGCTGCTGGCCGCCGTCTGAGGGTGAACTCCACGGCGGGCCCGGTGCGTCGACGCACCGGGCCCGTTGGCACCGGGCCCGTTTGTGCCGGCCCGGTCACACCGGGCCCGTTCGTGCCGTCAGCCGGATGCCGTCAGTGGTCAGCCTCGAGCCGTCAGGCGTCACCTGCCGAGCGTGAAGCCGATCACCGCGCCGCCGCCCGCCCGGTTGGTCGCGAAGGCCGTGCCGCCGTGCGAGCGAGCCACCTCGTCCACGATCGCCAGGCCCAGCCCCGAACCGGGCAGGCTACGGGCTGCGGTGGCCCGGTAGAAGCGGTCGAAGACCCGGTCGAGGTCGGCCACGTCGATGCCCGGGCCGCGGTCGCGCACCTCCACCCGTGGGCCGCGCACCACCACCTCGATCGGGCTCGCTCCGGCCGGGTCGAACTTGGCGGCGTTGTCCAGCAGATTGCCCACCGCCCGGGCCAGCGCGTCCGGGCGGGCGGTGACCACGGTGTCGTCGGCGTCCACCAGGATCTCCCGGTCGCTGCGCCGCCGGGCCTGGGCGGCCGCCCCACGGACCACCTCGGCCAGGACCACCTCGGCCGGCTGCTCGTCCGCCCTGCGATCCGCGGCGAGTGCCACCAGCTCCTCCACTAGCTGGGTCAACTCCCGTGCCTCCTCGGTCAGATCGGCCATCAGGGCGGCGCGCTCGGCGGGCGGCAGCCGGTCCATGGCCGGGAGCACGGCGAGGTTGGTGCGCAGACTGGTCAGCGGGGTGCGCAGCTCGTGCCCGGCGTCCTGGACGAGGCGGCGCTGGTTCTCCTTGGCGGTGGCGAGCCGGACCAGCATCCGGTCGAAGGCCCGGCCGAGCCGGCCCACCTCGTCCGTCCCGGCGGCGGGCACCGGGACGTCCAACCGCCCGCTGGTGGCGACCAGTTCGGCCGCTTCGGTGAGCCGGACCAGCCGTCCGGAGATCCACCGGGCGAGCAGCCAGCCGGCCCCGCCCGCGAGCACCGCGACGACCGCCACCAGGGAGGCGGTCCGGATCCGCAGGGCGGACAGCAGGTGCTCGGTGGGGCCGACCTGCTGGATGATCTGGACCGCGCCGCGACGGCCGCCGAGCGAGACCACGCCCACCCGGAGGGTGTCTCCGTGCAGTCGGCGCAGCCCGGTCACGGTGCGGCCGGGCTCGTCGGCCCGGGCGAGTTCGCGGTCGGCCGGGGTCGACGGCAGGTCGAGCCGGGCCGTGCCGGGGAGCACCCGGGCGTCGGGGGAGAGCGCCTGCGAGGTCACCCGGATCGGGCGCAGCAGGTCGTCGCTCAGGCCGCTGGGGCCGGCGAAGTCGCCCGGGAAGAGGACCTGCTGTTCGACTTGCCGGTCGACGGACCGGACGGCCGCCGTGAAGTCGGCGGTCTCGTCGTCCCGGATCAGCCGGGCGGCGGCGTGATAGCCGAGCGCGCCGATCAGGACCGCCACCAGGGCGGCGATCGCGGCGAAGGCGAGCGAGAGGGTGGTGCGCAGGCCCGGGCGCGGCAGGCGCGGGCGGCGGCGCGCCGGGCCGGTCACGGCTCGCGCAGCGTGTAGCCGACGCCGCGGACGGTGTGGATCAGCGGGGCCAGGCCGGAGCGGTCGAGCTTGCGGCGCAGGTAGCCGATGAAGACGGCGAGGTTCTTCGAACCGGGGCCGAAGTCGTAGCCCCAGATCTGCTCGTACAGGGTGGCCTGGTCGAGGACGGCCCCGCAGTGCCGGGCCAGCAGCTCCAGCAGGTCGAACTCGGTGCGGGACAGTTCCAGCTCCTCGCCGGCGCGCCAGGCCCGCCGGGCGGGCGGATCGATCCGCAGGTCGGCGACGGTCAGGACCTCGGTGGCCGGGGCGGTGTGGTTGCGGCGCAGCAGGGCGCGCAGGCGGGCGAACAGCTCGTCCACGTCGAAGGGTTTGACAAGGTAGTCGTCGGCCCCGGCGTCGAGGCCGGCGATCCGGTCCGGGACCTCGACCCGGGCGGTGAGCATCAGCACCGGGGTCCGGTCGCCGGCGGCGCGCAGCCGGCGGCAGACCTCCAGGCCGTCCGGCTCGGGCATCATCACGTCGAGCAGCAGGACGTCCGGGCGCTGTTCGGCGAGGACTGCCAGGGTCTGGGTGCCGTTCGCGGCGATCCGCACCCGGTAGCCCTCCAGCATCAGCGCGCGGGTGAGCGAGTCGCGGATGGCCCGGTCGTCCTCGGCGATCAGCACGGTGTGGGTCATGGCGAAGATTCTCCCTGGCGTGCTCACGACCGTTCCGGGCGGGTCGGGTAGACGGCCTGGCGGGCATCTCCGGGTACCGCTTTCGCCTGCTGCTTCGTGGGCGTACGGTGGCCACACGGTGGTGTGCCGCCGGGTGGGCCGCCGGGTCAGTGTCGGCACGCCCTGCCGGAGGCCGCGATGGCAGACCGGATGGCCTTCTTCACCACCCCGCGCGCGGAGCGGGCGCGGCGGGACGCGCGGGAACGGCTCGACGACCGGCGGGAGGTGTACCGGCCGGGGGCGCTGCTGCCGATCGTGAGCGGACAGGCGGAGCGCTGCATGGACTGCGGGCTGCCGTTCTGCCACAGCGCCTGCCCGCTCGGGAACCTGGTGCCGGACTGGAACCGGCTGGTGGCGGCCGCCGACTGGCGGGCGGCGGCGGCCCGGCTGCTGGCGACGAACAACTTCCCGGAGTTCACCGGGAGGCTCTGCCCGGCGCCCTGCGAGAGCGCCTGCGTGCTGGCGATCGACGGTGCCGCGGTGACCATCAAGAACGTGGAGCTGGCGATCGCCGACCGGGCCTGGGAGGAAGGCTGGGACGAACCGTTGCCGCCCGAACAGACCGGCGGATGGGGTGACAGGCGGGGGGACGGGCGGGGCGGCGGGCGGCGGGTCGCCGTGATCGGGTCGGGCCCGGCCGGGCTGGCCGCCGCCCAGCAGCTGACCCGCGCCGGGCACGCCACCACGGTGTACGAGCGGGCCGACCGCCCCGGCGGGCTGCTGCGGTACGGCATCCCGCCGTTCCGGCTCGAGAAGCACCGGCTGGAACGGCGGCTCGACCAACTGCGGGCCGAAGGCACCGCGTTCCGCACCGGCGTGTGGGTCGGCCGCGACCTGCCGGGCGAAGAACTGCGGGCCGGGTACGACGCGCTGGTCGTCGCCGTGGGCGCGACGGCCTGCCGGGAACTGCCGGTGCCCGGACGCCAACTGCCCGGGGTGCACCAGGCGATGGACTACCTGACCTGGGCGAACCGGGTGGACGAGGGCGATTGCCCGGACTCGCCGGTCTCCGCCGAAGGCCGCCACGTGGTGATCGTCGGCGGCGGGGACACCGCGGCCGACTGCCTGGGCACGGCACTGCGCCAACGCGCCGCCTCGGTCACCCAGCTGGACATCAACCCGCGCCCACCGGAGCGCCGGGCGCCAGGGCAGCCCTGGCCGGTCCACCCCAAGGTGTACCGCGAAACCACCTCGCACGAGGAGTCCGGCGCCACGGCGGCCGGGCCCCGGGAGTTCGCGGCGGTCACCGTGGGCTTCGAACCCGGTCCGGACGGCCGGCTCGCCGCCGTCCGCCTCGCCGAGACCGAGCCCGCCGACCGCAGCCCGCGGGCCGGCACCGAACAGAGCCTGCCGGCGCAGCTCGCACTGCTCGCCCTGGGCTTCACCGGGCCGGAGCCGGACCAGCGGCTCTTCGCCCAACTCGGCCTCGCCACCGGGTCCGAGGGCACCCTGGTCAGGGACGACGGCTTCGGCACCGCAGCGGAGGGCGTCTTCGTCGCGGGTGACGCCGGACGCGGACAGTCGCTGATCGTCTGGGCGATCGCCGAGGGACGGGCGGCGGCCGCGGCGGTGGACCGCTACCTGCGGGGGCGGACCGAACTCCCGATGCCGATCCGGGCCTCGGCGCGGGCACTCACCCTGTGATCCCGAAGGGCCCTCGCCCGGCCTGGAGGTCTGAAGTGCCCGCGTCCGGCCGGGCCACCGGGCGTGCCTCATGGGGTGGGCTCCGCCGTCGGTCCGGTGGTCGGTTGGAGGGTTGGCGCGGTGGTTGGTTGGGCGGCCGGCGCGGTGGTTGGCGCGGTGGGGTGGGCGCGCCGGTCGTAGCGCCAGAGCGCGGGGATCGCGGCGGGCAGGATGGCGGCGCTGCCGAAGCAGAGTAGGCCGCCGGTGCGCAGGGCGGCCCGGATGCCCTGCCGGGCGGCGAGGCCGCCGGCCCGCAGATCGCCCAGGGCCGGCCCGGCGGAGCCGATCAGCATCTCCAACCCGGCGGCGCGGCCTCGGAGTTCGTCCGGAATGGACTGGTTCCAGATCGCACTGCGGAAGGTGTCACCGATCCAGTGCGCCCCGCCGGCGACGGCCAGGCAGAACAGGACGACCCACAGGCCCGGGGCGAAGGCGGCCGCGGCCGTCGCCGCGCCGACCAGGGCGGCGGAGAGCACCACCAGTCGGCCGTGTCGGCGTACGCGCTCGGTCCAGCCGCCGGTCGCCGCGGCGATCAGGCTGCCCACCGCTCCGGCCGAGTAGAGCAGGCCGAGCGCCCACGTCGCGTCCAGCTCCGCGGCCAGGAACGGGAACAGGGCGGTGGGCAGGGCGAAGACGGTGGCCGCGAGGTCGGCCAGATAGGTGCCGATCAGGTCAGGCCGCCGCGCGGCGTACCGGGCGCCGTCGACGAACTCGCCCAGCTGCGGCTTCACGGCGTCCCGCTCGGATGGGACGGGACGAACCCGGGCGAGCAGGGCGAGCGAGAGCAGGAAGGTGCCGAGGTCGACCAGGTAGGCCGCAGGGGCGCCGGCGGTCGCGATCAGCAGCCCGGCGGCGGCCGGGCCCACCACCCCGCCGACGCTCCAGCGCAGCGAGAGCAGGGAGCCGGCCGCCACCAGGTGATCGGGTGGCACCAGGCGCGGAATCATCGCCTCGACCGAGGGCTGCTGGATGCCCTGCAGGGCGGCGGCCACCCCGGCGGCCACGTAGAGCGGCCAGGCGGCGGGCGCGCCGAGCAGCGCGTTGGCCAGCAGCAGGGCACTGAGCGCGGCCAGCGCGAACTCGGTGACCAGGGCCACCGTGCGGCGGTCGGCGCGGTCGGCGAGGACACCGCCGTACAGGCCGAACACGATGACGGGCACGAGTTCGACCGCCCCGACCGCGCCCACGGCCCACGGCGAGCCGGTGAGGTCGGCGAGCTGCAGGGGGATCGCCGTCATGGTGAAGACCGAGCCGAGCAGGGTGACCGTGCCGGAGGTCCAGATCAGACGGAAGTCCCGGGAAGACCGCCAGGGCGCGGTGTTCGGGAGCAGCCGGGACCGGAAGCGGTCGGGGGTGGAGGTCATACGGGGTTGGTCCCTTCGTGGCCGGCGTCGTCGCGGTGCTGGCAGGTGGGCAGGTGGGCAGGTGGGCAGGTGGCAGCTGGCAGTGATGGCGGTCCTTATCGCTGATAAGTTCCAGCTCGGGAACTTATCGGCGATAAGGTGAGTCCGGCAAGCGATTAAACCCGGGAGGTCGAACGGATGGCGCTGCAACGCGACGACGTGGTGCGCACCGCGCTGCGCCTGCTCAACGAGGAGGGCATCGAAGGGCTGACCACCCGCCGGCTCGCCCGCGAACTCGGTGTCCAGTCGCCGGCCCTGTACTGGCACTTCAAGAACAAGCGGGAACTGCTCGACCTGATGGCCGAGGCCATGCTCGCCGAGGCCCTCCCGCCCGACCGCGAACCGGACCCGGAACACTGGCCGGCGTGGATCGCCGCCGACGCCCGCGCCAAGCGCCACGCCCTGCTCGCCTACCGCGACGGCGCCCGGGTGCACGCCGGCACCCTGCCCGCCGACGACGAACTCCCGGCCGTCGAGGCCCAGTTGCGTGCCCTCAGCCGGGCTGGGCTGCGCCCGCGCACGGCGCTGCGGCTGCTGCTGACCGTCGACCGGTACATCATGGGCTGGGTCACCGAGGAACAGGCCTGGCGGCAGGACGCCGCAGACCGCGAGCGGCCGCCGTTCCCGGACGACGCGCTGCGCGAACTCCCGCTGCTACGCGAGGCCGCCGACGTGCTGCGGATGACGGACCACGACGCCGACTTCGAGTACGGGCTGCGCGTGATGATCGAGGGGTTCCGGGCGGAGATCGCCCGGGAGGCGGCGGAGTCGGCCGGGCCGGGGGATGGGCTAGGTTGGCGCCATGCCCACCCTTGATCCCCGCAGCACGGCCCTGGTCCTGATCGACCTGATGAGCCGGATCGTCGCCAACCCGCTCGCGCCGCACGCCGGTTCGGAGGTGGTGACGACCTCGCTGGAGCTCGCCCGGGCCTTCCGCGCCGCCGGCGCCCCGGTCGTCGCCGTACGGGTCGACCGGCCGAACGTCGCCGAGCAGCCGCCCGGGAGCGAACTGCTCGCGGAGGTCGAGGCGGTGGCCGACGAGGTCGTGGTGAAGCGCACCCTCGGTGCCTTCCAGGGCACCGGCCTGCACGAACTGCTCCGGGAACGGGGCGTGGAGACCCTGGTGTTCGCCGGGATCGCCACCAACCTCGGGGTGGAGTCGAGCGCCCGCGCGGCCTCCGACCACGGGTACGAGCTGGTGTTCGTCGAGGACGCGATGACCGCGCTCACGGCGGAGGAACACCGGGCGTCGGTGGAACTCGACTTCCCGCGTCTCGGGGAGGTCGTGGCAGCGGGGGACCTGCGGCTGGGATAGGGCCCGCCTTCCTCGGGCCGAGGGCGTGCCTCCCTCGGCCCTCGGTCCGGCTCTGCTTGACCTTGACACAGTGACAAGGCCTTCACTGTGGCCGAGGAGGTGGTGCTGATGACCATGTCGACAGAGAGCACGAACCCGAGCACGAACACGAGCGCGAAGGCGAACACGAAGGCGAAGGCGAACGCGAACGAGGCGCGAGCCCTCCGGGGACTGGAGAGCGACAACTCGTCGGTCCGACTGCAGGCGGCGTTGGCCGTGGGCACGAACCCGGAGTCGGCGTTCGTGGGCAAGCTCATCGAGCGGTGCGCGATCGAACCCGAGTTCTCCGTGCGCGAAATGCTCACGTGGGCACTCACCCGGCACGCGGCATCGATGACGGTCCCGGCGCTTGTCGACGAAGTCCGCTCGGAGCGTGCGCAGGCGCGGAGCCAGGCACTGCACACGCTGTCCAAGATCGGGGACCGGCGGGCGTGGCCGGCGATCACACCGGCGCTGCTGTCCGACACCGACGAGGAGGTGGCCCGCAGTGCCTGGCGGGCCGCCGTCGTGCTCGTGCCCGACGGTGCGGAGCAGGCGTTGGCCGTAGGGTTGGCGACGCAGCTCGGGCGCGGCGAACGCGAGACGCAGCTGAGCCTCAGCCGGGCGCTGATCGCGCTCGGGGAGGCGATGGCGCCGGCACTGGGCGCCGCGACGGCGGACCCCGACCCCCGCGTGCGCGCACACGCGATCGCCACGGAACGCCTGTCGCGCGACCCGGACGCCGGATTCGAGTTCGCGATCGAGGAGGCGAAGCGCGTCGTCGCCCTCGGCGGGCGCGACCAGGACGGGCGGTAGGCAGTGTTGATCGGTGACGTCGCGCAGCGGTCCGGGGTCAGCGCCCGCATGCTCAGGCACTACGAATCGCTCGGCCTGGTACGGCCGTCGGGTCGCACTGACTCCGGCTACCGGGAGTACTCCGAGGAGAACATCCGGCGGATCTTCCACATCGAGAGCCTGCGGTCCCTGGGGCTGTCGCTGAGCGACGTCGGGCGCGCGCTCGATGACCCCGGCTTCGCGCCCTCGGAACTCGTCGACGACCTCATCCGCCGGACGCTGGACCGCATCGCGGCGGAGACGGAGCTGCTCACCCGGCTCCGTCGGATCGGTGCCGCGGAACCCGCCGGCTGGGAGGAGGTCCTCCAGATCGTCTCGCTCCTCCAGGCGCTGGAGTCGAAGAACGCGGGCGCTCGCCAGCGCGCGGCCCTGTCCGCCGCCGAGGAGGTCTCCGTACCGGTGGAAGCCCTGGCCGAGGCCGTGCTCGGCGAGTCGGACCCGAACGTCGCCGGAGCCCTCCGCTGGGCTCTGGCGCAATCCGGCGAGGACGCGTTGGAAGCGCTGGCGAAGGGCCTCGGCTCACCCGCGGCCGAGGTGCGGGAACGTGCCGTCCGGTCCATCGCCGAGATTCCGGACGGCGAGGCGACGACCCTGCTGCGGGAGGCCCTCACGAACACCGACATCGTCGTCCGCGGGTACGCGGCCCTGGCACTCGGGACACGCGGAGTGGCCGACGCGGTCCCGACGCTCATCGACATGATCGTCGAGGCGAGGAACGACGCCGACGCGGCCGACGCACTGAGCGCGCTGGCCGGCGACCCCGCGGGTGATCCCGCGTTGGCGGACCGGATCGCCACCGGACTCGTCGACCGCCTCGCTCCCGGCACCACCGGAACGCCCGCCCGTCGACGGCTGACCCAGGCGCTCGCGGACATCCCGGGGACGACGGCGTCACGCGCCCTCGCGGATCTGGCCCAGGACGAAGACCGTGCGGTGGCGCTCACCGCGACCTACGTCCTCAAGCTGCGCGCCGCCCGGTAAGGGCTGGACGAAGGCTGGTGCGCAGCGCGCCGCACGGCCGGCCGGCACCGGCCGTCGACCCGCTGCCGACCGACCGTCAACCTGCCGTCGACCGGCCGTCGACAGGCTCTCGCAGCCCGGTTCGACGGCCGGCGATGCGACCGGTCAGGCGGGGATGCCGCAGTACTGCTGCTGTTTGCCGATCGCGCGGTAGACGCAGTCGGCCGTCTCCACCAGGCGCAGGACCGCTTCGCGGTTGCGGCTGGTCTCGCGGCCGATCACCTCGTCGGGCGGGTAGAAGCCGCTGCTGCCGTTCGGGCCGGGGTACATCTCGAAGGTGTAGGCGAAGACCCGTTGGGCGCCCCACAGCCAGTCGTCGATCGCGCCGTCGGTGATGTAGAGGTCACTCGACTGCTCGGGCGTGTAGCCGTTGGTGGCGGCCATGGTGCGGCCGAGGGTGGCGAAGGTGTTGTACTCGTCGGCGGTCATGCCGGTGGCGGTGTCGGCGGTGGTCCAGCCGAACGGCCAGAGCACCAGTTCGCTGTAGGTGTGGAAGTCGATGGCGGCGGTGATCTGCTGCTTGCCGCCGACGACCCGGCTGCGGACGAAGTCGGCGACCACCTTGGTCTCCTTGGCGGACTCCGGGGCGCTGCCCCGGTAGGTCTCGTTGGAGGTGGAGCCGGAGGAGCCGCCGCAGCAGCCCCACTTGTAGTTCCAGTTGCGGTTGAGGTCGGTGCCGACGCTTTTGCTGGCGGGGTTGGGCTGGCGGTCCTTGCGCCAGCTGCGGTAGCGGCCGGTGGCGATGTCGTACTCGCCGCCGTCCGGGTTGAGGTCGGGGATCACCCAGATCTCGCGGCTGTTGACGGCGTTGGCGATGCGGCTGTCGGTGGCGTACTTGTCGCCGAACTCGTGCAGCAGGTAGAGGGCCATCTCGACGGTGAGGTGCTCGCGGGCGTGCTGGTGGGCGGTGAACAGCACCTCGGGCTCGTCCTCGTCGGTGCCGACGTTGTCGCTGATCTTCACCGCGACGATCGGCCGGCCCTCGTAGGAGGTGCCGATGACGCGCTTGCTCATGATGTCCGGGTGCGCGGCGACCACGGCGTCGATGTCGGCGGTGGCCTCGGCGTAGTTGTGGTAGCCGGAGTCGGCCTGCGGGAAGTCGTACACCGGGCCGGCCAGGCTCTCGTCCAGGCCCTCGCCGCCGGGGCCGGAGCCCGACTCGGTGCCGTGGTCGGGGCCGGGCAGCGCGGTGGGGGACCACCCGAGCGTGCGCAGCCGGTCGGCCTCGGCGGGGGTGGCGGTGACCACCACCGCGTCGGGCAGGACGGCGTCGACGGAGGCGCCGGTGGCGGCGATGGTGGTGCGTTCGGCGACGGTACGGGGGCCGTCGAGCCGGTACTGCCGGGCGGTGTCGGCGGCGGTGTCCGCACCGGCGGATGTGGGCGCCGACAGGCGGTAGGGGGAGGCGGCCTGGGCGGTGATCGGGGTGGCGAGGGCGAGGGCCAGCAGAACGGCGGTGGCCGCGGCGGGCTTCCCTCGGCGGGGCAGTCGCATGACTGTCCTCCTGTGGGGGTCCGTGGGGGCGGAACGGTGGAGGAGGTGAGGCGCGCGCCAGCATGATGGTCCGTCAATGTCATGAGTTCGTCAAGAGGTTGGAAAGACGCGGGCCGGGCGGAACGCATCGGCCAGGGGCGACTGGGGGCGGAAGCCGGGCATGGGGGGCGGCCGGATCGGGCGGCCGGGTCGGGCGGCCGGTCCGTCGTCGGCTACCGCCTCGACAAGTCGCAGACCTGGCACGCCCGCGGCCCGATCCTGCTCGGCTTCGGCTTCGGCACCGCCGCCGGCGCCCTGCCCCGCGACCGCTGCCTCGTCGACGGCGTCTACACCGTCGACATCAGCGCCACCGGCTACCGGGCGCTGACCGTCGAGCACGGCTCCGCCGAGCCGCTCTGCGTGAAGATCTCCTGATCGCGCCCCGGGTGTCGCGGCCTCACCGTGGCGACTGGTCGGGGTCCAGTGCGGCGAGCCACTGGTCGAGGGTCTCGCGGGCGTCCGCGCCGATGGCTTCGATGATCCATGCCTGGCTGCGGTGCCAGGCCGGTTCGGCGTCGGCGAGCGCCCGGTACCCGGCTTCGGTGACGGTCACCCGGGTGGTTCGTCCCGTCGACGACGTCGCGGCCACCTCCACGAACCCGCGCTGCACCAGTCCGTCGAGGTTGCGGCTGACGGTCGAGCGTTCGATGCCGAGCCAGCCCGCGATCTCCGAGGGGCGTGCCGGGGCGCCGGCCGACGCCAGCTCGGAGAGCACCTCGACTTGCGGAAGGGTCAGCCCGAACTGGCGCAACTCCGCGTCGACCCGGCGACCGACCAGGCGCTGCAGGCGCGCGATCCGCCTGCCCAGGCACTCCTCCGACATCAGCGTCGCCTGCCGACGCGACTCGGCCACACTCTCCTGTTGCATCTACACCTCCGGTCTGTAGAGTACCCCCGCAGTATGTGTTGCATATACAACAAATGGAGGGGCCATGTCACGGTTCACCGAACTGCTCGACCGGAACCGCGAGTTCGCCGCGTCCGTCGATCCCGCAAGGCTGGCAATGCCGAGCGGGGAGGGCCTGCCAGACCGGCTTCTCCTCGTGCTGACCTGCGTCGACCCGAGGGTCGAGCCGGCCGGATTCCTCGGCCTCAGGACCGGGGATGCGGGCGTGCTGCGCAACGCGGGAGGCCGCGTCGACGACCGGGTCGCGGAGGACATCGCCTACCTCGCCCTGCGCCTGGGGGTGCGGATGGACGTCGCCGTCATCCATCACACGCAATGCGGGACCGGCAAGCTGTCCGAGCCCGCCTTCCGCCACGCCTTCGCCGGCCGCACCGGGCTCGACGGCGACGCCCTCGCGGCGAAGGCCGTGACCGACCCGACCGAGACCGTGCGCCAGGGCGTCGCGAAACTGCTCGGCCACCCGCTGCTGTCCGGCGACACCCTCGCCTCGGTGTCCGGCCATGTGCTCCGGCTCGAAACGGGACTCGTCGAGACGGTCGTGGAGGCGGCCGCTCCGGCCGGACCCGCAGCCTGACCGGCCTGATCCGCAGCCGGCTCGGCCCGACAGCCCCGACCCGCCAATGCCGACCGCGCCCGCCAGGGTGTGGCCGGCATTGGCATGTCGCGTCCCGCGCGCCGCCTGCGCCTGCGTTAGAAGGTCTCACGTTTGTTGTTGACTGTCACCCCGGATGTGCGTTAGAACTTATAGCGAACACAACAGCTTCTACGAAAGGAGGCGGCCGTGACCAACGAGCGCCTTGTCGAGGTCGTTCTGCCGGGCATCGTCGACCCGGAGGGCCTGCAGATCCGCTACGCCTCCGTGCCGGAGCCCGGCCCCGGGCAGATCGTGATCGCCATGGAGGCCACCGGCGTCTCCTTCGCCGAGCAGCAGATGCGCCGGGGCCGGTACTACGACCAGCCGCCGTTCCCGTTCGTGCCCGGATACGACCTGGTGGGCCGGGTCCTGTCGACCGGGCCGGGCGTCGACCCGGCGCTGGCCGGGCGACGGGTGGCCGCGCTGGTGAAGGTCGGCGGCTGGGCCAGCCACGTGGTCGTCGACGCCGCGGACGCGGTCGACGTCCCCGAGGGCCTCACCGCGGCGCAGGCCGAGACGGTCGTGGTCAACGGCATCACCGCCTGGCAGATGCTGCACCGCAAGGCCCGGGTGCGCGCCGGGCAGACCGTCCTGGTCCACGGCGCGAGCGGCGGTGTGGGGTCCGTGCTGGCCCAACTCGCCCGCGCCGCCGGGGCGCGGGTGATCGGTACGGCCTCCGCCCGGCACCACGAGGCGCTGCGGGACCTGGGCGTCGTCCCCGTCGACTACCGGGCGGGAGACGTCCCCGCGCTGGTCCGGGAACTGGCGCCCGGCGGGGTGGACGCCGTCTTCGACCACGTCGGCGGCCGTAGCGTGATCGATTCCTGGCAGCTGCTCGCGCCCGGCGGCACCCTCGTCGCGTACGGCAGTGCCTCCACCCGCGACGACACCGGTTCCAAGCAGTGGCCGGTCCTCAAGATCCTTGCCCGTACCGCACTGTGGAACGCCCTGCCCAACGGCCGGCACGCGTACTTCTACAACATCTGGGCCGGCCGCGCGCTCGGCAAGGACCGCTTCCGGGCACAGCTGCGGAACGACCTCACCGAGGTGCTCGCCGCCGTGGGCCGTGGCGAGGTCACCGCCCGCATCGCCGCCCAACTGCCGCTCACCAGCGCCGCCGAGGCCCTGCGGCTGGCGGAGTCCGGCACCGTCACCGGCAAGATCGTGCTGACGGCCTGAGCCCCTGGCAGAGCTGCTCGCCTGAGCGGCCGGCGCACCGAAGAAGGCCCCCGCCGGAACCCGGATGCTGTTGGTTAACTCCGCCCCGTTGGATCTCATCCAACGGGGCGGAGTGCTGCGAAGGGTGAGATGCGGGTTTTGGCGAGTGGTCTGCCG